>CALLXF010000072.1 GCA_938015805.1 uncultured Saprospiraceae bacterium
ACAACAGCTTCTGTTACTTCTTGTCCTAAGAAATCTTCTGCAGTCTTTTTCATCTTCTGTAAGACCATAGCAGAAATCTCTTGAGGTGTGTACATTCTATCGTCGATAGCGACTCTTACCGTATTGTTATCTCCTTTGACAACCTTGTAAGTAGACCTCTTAGCTTCTGTACCTACTTCATCATATCTCTGTCCCATGAATCTCTTAATAGAAGAGATGGTCTTTTCTGGATTGGTTATCGCTTGCCTCTTAGCAGGATCACCTACTTTTCTTTCACCATTATCCATAAATGCCACGACAGAAGGAGTAGTTCTACGTCCCTCTTCGTTAGGAATTACCACTGGCTCATTTCCTTCCATCACTGCCACACAAGAGTTAGTTGTTCCGAGGTCTATTCCAATAATTTTACCCATATTAATATTCTTTGTTGTTATTTTAAATTTTGAATACGTTCTGTTAAGATCAATAGATGTGCCATTGCCAAAAACTGACTAATTGTAAGGTAATACCTGTCAAGGCTTACATAATAGCAAGTATAACCTTTAAACAATTATGACAAAAAGGCAGAATACGTATTTTATTGGAAATTAAGATCTTTAGTTAATTGACCGAGACGCAAAGAGTCAAGGGTCTCTGCAGTTACACCTATAGAATTTTTAACAAGACTATTTCTTGAAGAAAAAATACCTACGCCTTCTGATAAATTGGTATAAGTAGGAACGTCTTGAGATGAGGTAATTCCTAAATTTGCTTGACCAATAGAAATAAATTCAACTACTTCTTGTCCTCCAGAAACAAGTACTAGATCGATATTACTAAAAGACCTTACGGCCAATGGGTTTACTTCAATACCAGCAGCCATAGTACTAAAAAATCTTTGTCCATCTACAGGTATACTCCATGTACGATTTCCAGTTGATTCTCTGAGGTTACTGGCAAGCTTCCATCTCACTCGTTTAGATTCAAAGGGAGCATTATCGATAGATTCTTGGTATTTAAGATCGAGATAAAGGTCAAATATCCCAGCAATATTTTCATCTTCTATACTATTGACATATCTCCATTCAAAAAAGGTTTCAAAACCTCTTCTAAAAGATAAATCAAAGGCATCGCCAGGTCTACTGATAATTGGATTTTGAATGGTAACTGTACTTGCAGTTACCTGTGATAACCCATCACCTCTATTTAATCTAAGTTCGTATTGCTTCCCTTCTTCAATGTTAAATTCATCCTTGGTCAATTTATACAAATAATTAGGAGCTATAGAAAATATTCCTTGATCACGTACATAACCTTCTAAATTTCCATCTACTCTAGATAGCATGTATTCTATATCTGTTTCTAAATCAACTATCCGAGCATCTAAATCTTGATAGTAAAGCGAGTCAGGGATTTGAGCAATTTCTAAAGCAGACTGGTCATCCGAGATAAATCCTCTTTCTATTCTAAGGTAGGTTGCTGTATCTGATGGATTTAATAAACCATAAACTACAGGAATATCCTTAGTATCCTCTGTAATATCAAAATCATTACTGCAGGAGTAAATAGAGAAAATAAAAACAGTAAATAGTAAGCCAATGTACTTCATGCTGCAAAAATAATTCTTTTAGCATATAAAAGAGATAAATTCATAAATTGTGCAATCAAAATTAAAGGATAATGTCCGCAGCAAAAAACAAAGTAGTTAAAAGAGTTACAACTCAGGTTCTCCAGGATATGAAAAATAATGGAGAAAAAATTTCTATGCTTACTTCTTATGATTTTAGCATGGCTAGAATTATAGATGCTGCGGGAATAGATGTCATCCTTGTAGGTGACTCAGCTTCTAACGTTATGGCAGGTCATGAAACAACAGTACCTATTACGCTTGACCAAATGATCTATCATGCCTCTAGTGTAATCAGAGGCGTGAGCAGAGCATTAGTGGTAGTAGACTTGCCATTTGGTACATATCAAGGCAACTCTAAAAAAGCCCTCAAGTCCGCTATAAAAATAATGAAAGAGTCTGGTGCACATGCGGTAAAACTAGAAGGAGGAAAAGAAATCATTGAATCTATTGAGAGAATATTATCTGCTGGGATTCCTGTAATGGGACATCTCGGTCTGACACCTCAGTCTATTTATAAATTTGGAACTTATGTTGTGAGAGCCAAGGAGGAAGAAGAAGCCAAAAAATTAAAAGCAGATGCTAAGCTTTTAGAAAAAGTGGGCTGTTTTGGAGTGGTTATGGAAAAGATTCCTGCAAAGTTAGCAACGGCGGTAACAAAAAGTCTGACCATTCCTACTATAGGTATAGGTGCAGGAGTAAACTGTGATGGTCAAGTATTAGTTACCCATGATATGATGGGTATTACCAAAGAATTTAAACCTAGGTTTTTAAGAAGATATCTAGAACTAGCTGTGGAAATGGAAAATGCTACCAAAGCGTATATACAAGATGTAAAAGATGGTAAGTTTCCTAATAAGAAGGAGCAGTATTAGTTGAAAGAAGTAGAAAGTTAGAAGTAACACGAGTAACTGATTGCTAAAAAATCTACGAGTAAATTTACGCACGCTTACACTTCAGAAGAATAAATAAATCATCCAGAGAAATGAAGAAATGGCTTTATGCAATATTGATAATTTTTATTGTTGCTGGTGTTTTGGCTTTTATAGGATATCAAAAAGTGTTTAATCCTGTTGTAGAAAAAGATACCACTTTACTTATTCCCTCTCAGTCCTCCTACAGTGATGTAATAGATCTGTTGACTAAATCTAAAATCCTGAATGATATCAATTCATTTAAACAGGTTAGTGGGTGGATGAATTACGGTAAAGATGACAATATACCAAGTGGTAGATATGATATCAAACAAGGATGGAATAATAAACAACTTATCTCAAAATTGAGATCAGGAGATCAGGATCCAATAAAAGTTACCATTAATAATGTAAGAGAAATACAAAATCTCAGTGCAAAGTTTGCCAGTTATCTAGAGGTGGACTCTTCTACCCTTTTACGAACCATTATAAGCGATAGTGTCTTAAAAAAATATGATGCAGATATAGGGAATATCATGACTTTATTTATCCCTAACACTTACGAATTTTGGTGGGATAGCAGTCCAAAGGAAATAGTGGATAGGATGTCAAAGGAATATGATCGTTTCTGGTCTAAAGACGGACGTAAAGAAAAAGCGGCTGACATCGGTTTAACCCAGAGAGAAGTTTATATCCTAGCCAGTATCGTTGAAAAAGAAACTCAGCTTAATTCGGAAAAACAAAGAATAGCCGGAGTTTATCTTAATAGATTAGAAAGAGGTATTTTATTACAGGCCGACCCTACTGTGGTTTTTGCGACTAGACTATTTGATCTACGTCGCGTACTTAATAAGCATCTAAAAACAGATAGTCCTTATAACACTTATAAATACGCAGGGTTACCACCTGGACCTATTTACATGCCCGGAATAAAATCCATCGATGCTGTATTAAATGCAGAAGATCATAACTATCTTTATTTCTGTGCAAAGCCAGATAATTCTGGAGCACATGCTTTTGCTACTAACCTGATCGGCCACAACAAGAATGCACAGCGTTACTGGAACTGGTTACGTAAAAATAGGATTAGGTAGATAGAGCTTTATCTATTCTTAATCGGTATGATCTAAAAACCTACTTTTTGCTTACTTTATATTACTTGGGATTTTTTCTAGTTGCTTAAGCTTCATTTGGACACCATTAGTTTTATAATCACGCTGTCCTACTAAGATCATGATCTCACTTCCAAATTTAGTCTCATAGTGTAAAGGCATTTTTGTAGGATCATCATCTACCATCAGTAGTCTCATGTTTTTATAACTATGATGGAAAGTACCGGTACCTTCTTCTTTCTCATAATAACCATAATTATATGTCCCATTATCTTTAAAATGGATCCATCTACCCTGATGCTCTCCTTTCTCTGACATTTTTTGTTTCTCAAAGATAAACTCATACCCCCATGGGAAAGCTAGTAATACGGAAGCCGGTTTAGGTTCTTCTTGTTTTCTAAAATCTATGGTAGCGATAGCCTGATCTCTAAGTTCTTTGACTTCTATAGGAACATTTACGGGTTCTTTTTTCTTATTTATAGAATCTCCACCACAAGAAGCAAGAGTTATTAAAACAAAAAATAAGGATAAGTTTACTAAATAAGATTTCATAAAGTAGTTTTAAGGCGATTAAAGACTTAAAGTCAATAGTGCAAAAGTAAATGCTTTCGGATTTATTACCATATATCGATGGATTAAATATCAATAAAGAATCTGACAATGTGCTCATCGCTGTCAGTGGAGGAGCTGATTCCATGGTTTTACTCGACTGTTTTAGAAGATCTGATTTTAAAATAGGTGTTGCTCATGTAAATTATCACCTTAGAAGTAATGACTCTGATCTGGATCAGAAACTGGTAAGTGATTACTGTAAACTTTATCAGATTCCATTTTTTGATCATCAAGTAAATCGAGAGGTATGGCATAGTGGAAATCTACAGTCTATAGCTAGAAATATAAGATATCGTTTTTTCGAGAAAATCTGTCTTTTGCATCATTATACGCTAATTGCCACAGCTCATCATGCACAAGACTCGATCGAAACGGTAATTTTAAATTTTATCAAAGGAACGGGTATCGGTGGTCTTACTGGTATACCCGTGGAGAATAAGAATATCATCCGTCCTTTTTTAAAAATTAGTAAAGAGGAAGTTTTGGCTTACGCCAATGATTTTAGAGTTGTTTATAGAGAAGATCAGAGCAATACAAGTATTAAATATGCTCGTAATCGAATTAGGCATCAAGTTATTCCAGAACTTAAGGAGATTGCTCCGCAGTTAGAAAAAACTGTTCTTAAAACAACACATAATCTAACGGATACGCATACCCTTCTAAAATACTTTTTAGAACAATGGAAAGATAAGTACGTCGAAGAAAATGAACATTCGATAAAAATTCCCAATATCAGAATAGCCGAACTAAAAGGAAAAATGACGCTATTACATACGATCTTAAGCCCTTATGGATTTAACAGAGATCAGATTTTAGAGATCATAGCCACTTTAGGAATCTCGGGAAAATATTTTAGTAGCTCTAGATCTAAGCTCCATATCGAAAGAGATCATATATACTTAGAGAAAGATATTCATTGGCAAAAGCCGGAATCGTCTTATTCTATCACTTATCAATTAGTCGACAAAGTTGCTTTAGAAAATGACCCATTTGTGGAATTTATTAATGGTGATAAGTTAAACATAAATACTGATTTTACATTCGCCGAAAGGCAAATAAAAAATGGGGATCGCATGCAACCTCTAGGTATGAATGGAAAATCAAAGTTGATAAGCGATATCATCACTGATAAAAAACTAACCACGCGTCAGAAAAATGAACTTAGAATTTTACATGATGGTAATACGCCCATATGGCTCATCGGGATAAGGCTAGATCACCGGTTTAGAGTAACTCCACAAACGCAAAAAATATATAAGATCACTGCCTCAACTAATTCTCTTTCTGACTGTTAAAATGAAATTATGGCTGATCGCAGAAAATATATTTTACACCCTCAATACATTGTACTCACATTAGTACTAGCGGGGATTACTTCTTTATTTCTAGGACTATCTGGAAGTTACATTTACAATCGTGTCCAAACCGGGGCACCACCGATCGAACTTCCTTCTATGTTCTTTTACAATACCCTTATCCTCATTGCGAGTAGTGTCACATTAATCCTGTGTATGCGTAAATATGAGGAAGATCATACGGAAGGATATAAGTTATATTTGTTTATAACATTGCTGCTCACTCTGGCTTTTCTGATCTGCCAGATAGTGGCCTGGCAACAACTACAGAATAGTGATATATTTATTAATTATTCTAACATGGCCTCCTACATCTATCTGATATCTGCGGTTCATTTTTTACATGTGGTTGCGGGAATTCCTTTCTTAATACTTTTTCTTTACAAGGCTGTCAAAAATATGAAATCTCCGGTGAGTGTCTTAGTATATTTCTCAGATCCGGACAAAAAGAGAGGTCTCACTTTACTTACTTGGTATTGGCATTTTTTAGATGGGTTATGGATCTATTTAGTGATATTCTTCCTTATTAATTACTTCATTTAGTAGATTATAAAAAGTCGGTCAGGTATAGTACTCCTTTATAAGTTTTAATATCTTTGATCTTTATTTTACATATATAATAAATAACTATACATGTCAGAGATCGCTGCAGCAGTGAGTCTAGAAATCGCTCAGAAACTAGGACTAAATGAGGAGGAATTTGAAAAAATAAAAGTGATCCTAGGTAGAGATCCTAATTTTACGGAGCTCAGTATATTCTCTGTAATGTGGTCAGAACACTGTTCCTATAAAAACTCTATCAAATATTTAAAGACGCTACCTAGAGATGGTGAAAAATTACTAGTCGGAGCTGGAGAAGAAAACGCAGGTCTGGTAGATATCGGAGATGGTCTAGCATGTGCTTTCAAAATAGAGTCCCATAATCATCCAAGTGCACTGGAGCCTTACCAAGGAGCGGCTACAGGAGTAGGAGGAATCCATAGAGATATATTTACCATGGGTGCACGTCCTATCGCTGCTATGAATTCATTGCGTTTTGGAGAAATAGATCGTAAGCATACTAAGCATTTAGTAAAAGGTGTAGTAAGCGGTATCGGTGATTATGGAAATTGTCTCGGGGTACCGACTGTCGGAGGAGAAGTATATTTTGATGAATGCTATAACCAAAACATATTAGTCAATGCCTTTTCTGCAGGAATTGTAAAAGTGGGTGAAACAGCGTCGGCCGTTGCAGATGGCCCTGGCAATCCTGTTTTTATAGTAGGATCTGCCACAGGTAAAGACGGTATACACGGAGCAACATTTGCTTCTGCTGATCTCACGGAAGATTCTGCAGATGACCTACCCGCTGTACAGGTCGGAGATCCATTTCAAGAAAAATTATTATTAGAAGCTACATTAGAAGCAATAAAAACAGATGCCGTAATCGGTATCCAAGATATGGGTGCGGCAGGTATTACTTGTTCTACCTCCGAGATGAGTGCAAAGTCAGGAACAGGAATGACAATAGACCTTGATAAGGTTCCCACACGTCAGGCAGATATGAAAGCTTTTGAGATACTACTTTCAGAAAGTCAAGAAAGAATGCTCATCGTATGTCAAAAGGGAAAAGAACATGTAATCCAGAAAGTATTTGATAAATGGGATTTAGAGTGCGAGCAAATCGGAGAAGTTACAGATACAGGGCGTCTAGAATTTTATAAAGGAGGAGAAAAAATAGCGGATGTCCCTGCCCACGATCTCGTACTAGGAGGTGGTGCTCCTGTTTACGATAGAGAATATACTCGTCCTACCTATATGGATGAGATTGCAAAATTTAGTATAAATGATATTTCATTACCGACTAACTGGAAAGCAATAGCAGAGACAGTATTTAGTTCGCCTAACTTAGTATCTAAAAAATGGATCTATGAACAGTACGACTCTATGGTGCGTACAAATTCTATGCACACAAATCAGCCCAGTGATGCCTGTGTGATCAGAGTTAAGGGAACAGAGAAAGCACTAGCTATGACTACTGACTGTAACTCCAGTTACGTTTATGCTGATCCATATAAAGGAGGAATGATAGCGGTTAGTGAAGCTGCACGTAATATCGTATGTAGTGGTGGTGAGCCAGTGGCGATTACTAATTGTTTAAATTTTGGGAATCCATATAATCCAGAAGTGTATTATCAGTTTGTAAATGCATTAAAAGGGATGGGTGATGCTTGTCGCAAGTTCTCTACTCCAGTTACAGGCGGAAATGTAAGTTTTTATAATCAGTCCGTAGTAGATGGTAAAACAGAACCAGTATTCCCTACTCCTACGATAGGAATGCTAGGTTTACTTTCCAGCCATGATCAGAAAATGTCTCTTAATTTTAAAAATACTGGAGACTTAATATTTATGATCGGTAAGCAGCAAGATGATATCAATCAGTCCGAATATCTTAAGAGAGTCCACAAGGTAAGAATGTCTCCTGCTCCTCACTTTGATTTAGAGGAAGAGTATGCTTTACATCAGGTGATTAAAAAAATCATTAAAGATCGCATAGTCGTATCTGTACATGATGTATCAGAAGGAGGTGTATTCCAAAGTCTAGTAGAATCCGCTATGCCTTCTGACAAGGGCTTTACGATTACAAGTCCTATTGGATTTAGAAAAGACGCATTTTTATTCGGCGAAAGCCAAAGTAGAGTCATCGTTACTTTACCTAAGGAAAAGCGAACAGATCTTGAGGATTTGATAAATAGTTTAAATGGAACAATCACTGTATTAGGAGAAGTGACAGATGGAAATATTTCTATCGACGGAGAGGATTTTGGGGCAATCGATACATGGAAAAATACGTTTAATCACACATTAGGTACAACTTTAGAAAATTAAAATTTTATATACATGTTAAAACAATTCTTATTACTAAGTCTACTAAGTTTGGCGATTTTTTCTTGCCAGACAGAGAGTGGTGTCTCTGGTACTCTTACAGGAGCAGAGAATATGACGATTTATTTTGACAAGATGGGCAAGGATAATACCACCCAGTCGCTAGGTCAAACAATGGCTGATGCCTCGGGTAATTTTGCGATTCCGATGCCTGAAGGAGTGACGTCGGGTATGTATCGCGTTAGAGTCGGTGCAAGATCTATCGAATTGATTCTGGATAAAAAACCAGGTGCTATAAAAGTAAGTGGGGATATAAATGAAATTACTGCTTTTAAACATAGCGTTACTGGATCTGCTCCTACTACGGAGTATATAAATCAGATGCGTTTATTTAATACAAAGGAGTTGGATTTAAATGGAATGACCGAGTATATTAAAACTTCTGCGAGTCCATTAGTGGCAGCTAAGTTGACAGAAAAATTATTTAGAGGACGATCTGCTTATCTTGAACTTTATAAAGAAGTAAATGACAAACTGGTAAAAGCACATCCAGAGATGGATTATACTAAGCAATTTGGAGGGCAAGTATCTGCAATGGTTTCTTCCCAAAAAAGACAACAAGCAGGAAGTAAAGTACAAATAGGACAAGTGGCTCCAGAAATAGACTTACCAAATCTCAATGGGAAAAACATGAAGCTGTCTGATCTAAAGGGCAAGGTCGTTTTATTAGATTTCTGGGCCTCATGGTGTGGTCCTTGTCGTAAGGCAAATCCACATGTTGTAGAGATGTATCATAAATATAAAGACGATGGTTTTACAGTATACAGTGTATCTCTGGACGGACTGGATAACAGAACAAAGGCAAGGTATAATGGAGACGAGGGGCAAATAAAAATGCAAATGGATCGTTCAAAAGAGCGATGGAAACAAGCGATAGAAAAAGACAAACTAGACTGGGACTTCCATGTTAGTGATCTAAAAAAATGGGAATCGATAGCAGCAGCAACTTATGGAGTCCGATCGATTCCTAAAACATTTCTGATCGATAAAGATGGAAAGATCGCGGCTTTAAATCCAAGATATGATTTAGAGGCACAGATCAAGAAACTGATTTAAAAGAAATCTTAACCGATATAAAGAAGCCTTGGTAAAATATTACTAAGGCCTTTTTTTATGGCTTAGACCAATGGATACTGGGGGCCAATTGCAAAGCATGTGCTCAAAACTCAAATGAACAACACGCTTAATAATCCAAAGCACAAGGCCCAAATCTCATTGTATTATTTTGATTAGATAATTTAATAATCAATATTTATAATATCTATTTATTTGGGCTTTCGCCAATAAGATATAAGCGGCAAGTCCCTAAGTACAAATCCCAAATTACAATACAGCCTCAGGCTCGAGCATATAACATGAGCTATCACTACGAAAGGTGAGTTTTGATTATTAAGTCTAAAATTATAATGTTTATTATGGCTTTTACCAATGCTCTACGATCTAAAACGGACAAATCAATAAGCGAGTCTGATGTCATATCAAATGATACAGCCAATTGCAATTATGGACAACTTCTTCAGTTTAAAAAATCCAAATAACACTTCGGCTATAGTAATTTAATATCTTTTAGATCTAATAATATTCGCCCGCCAAAGAACGGATTTTTGCTGGCTTGAAAAGTTTGATAAAAGGTATCAATATTCATGAATTTATTGGTCAAGTAAAATTCAGTCTTCAAGAAGTTGAAATATTTATTTCTTAAGCCTATTGAATAAAGGGGAATGGTTTTACCCACTTTTTTTTGAGGATCTCCAATTATATTTAAATCAATATCTGAAAATAAGTAAATATTATTTTTAATATTCTTCTCCCATAAAACATTTAGCTCAAGCCCCAGAAGATTTCTGTTCTGTTGTTGCGTATAATTGCCCCATTGACTATAAGTTCTATAAAAGTTTTTAAGTGGATAAAGTTGCTCCCCGACATATAGATTACTATCTCTATATGGTTGATCTCCAACGGTCGGTATTGTACTAATACCATAACCTAAGTTAAATCCTGATTGGTAATATTTAAGTTTACCGGCAAACTTTAGACTTTTTACTTTTCCCGAAATCCCTATACCCGTAGCAAATGCAGTTCCGATTTGATCATTGAACCTTAACTCAATTTGTGATTGAAGAGTGATGTTTTTAGAATTTCTATATTCTAAAGCACTTCCTATATTGTAATCCTGTGGTAGCTCATGCCTACTAGTAAGTTGATTTTCACTATAAAATACTGTTGCACTAAATTGATCAACTTCTCTTTTAATATAATACTTGTGTAATTGATGTAAGCCAAGACGAACATTTGTTGCTAAGTCTCCAACAATCAAAAATCCGATGGAATTATTCCTAAATGTAAGTTCACCATTAAGGCCCTGATAGTCTAGATTATGAATTCGCAGCATGTCATCAAAATCTTGATTCCAAAAATCTCCACCCATGAGCTTATATTCTATCTCTCTTTTCCCGATATTAAATGTATCTCTACCTGACAATAAAATTTTAGGATAAACTACCCAATTTGAAACGGTATTACTCCCACCAGAAAAACTTCTTTCTTCCAAGAAGATACCTGTTTCAAAAATAAATTTTTCATTGATGGTAAGTTTATGGGTAAGACCGGAGTATATTGCAAAGTGATTAATGGGATTATCAGATATAGTCTCAAATGCGCATGAAATACATTCAATGTCGTTTCTCGATTCTTTGTAACTTACGAGTATACCTGCTCCTTTAGTTTCAATACTAAAAGTAGAAACTAACCTGGTCGAGTCTTGTGATTTTAAAGGATTAATGATTGCAAGAGTGAGAATAATAAATGAAAACAATGCTATTTTTTCTAGGATTAATTTTAAAGACCTTTTCATTTTAAATTTGAGTTTTATACAAAATAAAAGCAACCTAACTGCTTGTCTTTATTTCTAATTTGGCTGCACCTAAATAGTAATTTATGGTCATCTCTCTTAGGAACTAAGCGATATTCAATAATCTTTATTGTTACAGCTCCTTATTCTTTTATACATTTTGAATTCTGTAATCATCTTTTTTTTTGTAATTGACAAACTACTTTAATTAGCCATTCAAGCATGTTAGAGGTATTGATTTTAGAATCCAATGGTTCTTTCAGCTCTTTTAATTCATATTATTAAAAATGCTTTTAATTCTTTTTATCAGATCGCTCTTTGATTCTGGAGCATAATAATTAGTGTTGACGTTTTAATAAAGCATGAGGTTCTAAAGTAATAGATTCGATTAGTTTATTATTTTTTGCTTTGATTTGAATTCTATTTTATCCAATTTCATAAGATGATTCACTATAATTTTCATGAATTTTTGACTGCTGGTTTTCAGATCAGGCTTAAACATCACTTGATTTATAGATCACTACTTTCTGATCAGAAAATTCCATCCAGCTATAATCATAAATATAACGATACCACTTCCCTCTTTTGTTTCGGTATATACGTGTACAATAATCAAAATTAAAACCCATCCTGCTAAGATCGATTCTTTTTTTTGTGACTTTCATCTGAGTAAATGGAAGAGTAATAAAGATCTCTTCTATTACCTTATGGTTCTTAAGCAGTATTTTATGTATGGTCGATTGGACAGAAGATTGCAAATTTATGGACCGATGGTAACTGGATCTACATCTGGCACTGCAGTACTTTTGGTCACGTCTACCTTCCAGATAATCTTTACAATTTAAACAGTATCGTTTTTGCATATTCGTACGTACGTTTAAGATACGTATCTATTCGGCAATAGCCGAAAATCATACAGCTTTTAATATTTTTTTTATCGAGTATTACAAAATGAATACTTACCACTCTTCGCATTACGATCAACAGTCTAACAAGACACACCCGAGCAATATAGAACAGAAGTATGATCTTACTCATGATCGCTCCCATCTCTATGAGATGCAACGACAGTTAGAAATCATGAATTATTCTGATTCTACAAAAGCCAGCTATCGCATTCATTTTATGCAATTCTACTATTCTAAGCACTTTACAAACCCGATACAAAGAGAGAAAATACTCGACTACTTACTCTCTAAAAAGAATGAGGGAAAATCGTTGAGTGCTCAAAACCAAATTATCAATGCTATCAAGTTCTATATCGAAAAAGTATTAAAAGAAGATAGAGAGTATTACTATATCGACAGACCCAAAAATGAAAAGCGACTTCCAACCATTCTAAGTAAAGAAGAAGTCTCCCGTATTTTTAGGCAGATCGTAAATGTAAAACATAAGTCTATTTTGAGATTGATATATGGGTGCGGTTTACGTGTAGGTGAGCTTTGCAGAATTGAATTGCAGGATATTGATAGTGACAGGATGCGTTTACACATCCGTAGAGCAAAAGGTTATAAGGATAGGTATGTACCTATAAATCAAGCGATCGTAGAAGAGTTACGATACTACTATCAAAAATATACGCCTCGCAGATATCTTTTTGAAGGAATGAAATCTAAACAACTGCCTGAACCTGTACCATATAGCCACTCTAGTATACGTGCTATATTTAAAAGAGCCTGTAAGAAAGCCAATATTAATAAGCGTGTAAAACTTCATTCCCTTAGACACTCCTATGCAACTCATTTACTAGAACATGGTGTAGATTTAAGGTATATCCAAACCCTCTTAGGGCATTCATCAAGTAAAACAACAGAGATATACACCCATGTATCTGAGACAAAGTTAGACGATCTGCCTAGTCCGCTTGATTTTTTATAACTTAAAGCTATAATAGATATAAGAGCAATACGCATTTTTACTAAATACAACAATACAAGAAAAAAAGATTATTAGTAATGTTCTTATATGGACGTTCTCTGCAAGCAAGGAAAAGAAAAAAAGGCCAACCCTCAAAAAAAGCAAAGAGTCTTGCAGACACATTGCTTTTTCCGCCACCCGCAAACTAAACCCACCCACCAACCCATAGTGGCATACTCACAATATGAGATAGTTAAATTAATTTATTACTTTTAGAATTCATAACCAATTATTCAACATGAACAGAATTAAAGCGGTTTTGGAAGAAAAGGAACTAACTCAAATTTGGCTAGCTAAAAAATTGGATAAGAGTTACAATATGGTGAATTCTTATGCGAAGAATCGAAGGCAACCAAGTATTGAAATACTATTTGAAATAGCCAAAATTCTGAAAGTAGAACCTCGTGATTTATTAACTACACTTAAAGAAAAATAATTTGTTCGAACAAACATTTAAAAACATAGACGATATCCTGTATAAAGATGCAGGCTCAGATAGCGAATTAGATTACATTGGGCAAACCTCGTGGATCATGTTCCTTCGTTACTTAGACGAGTTGGAAGTAGACAAAGCAGACGAAGCCGAATTAAAAGGGGAAGATTACACCTATATCCTAGACGAAGCATACCGTTGGGAAAACTGGGCAATGCCAAAAAACGAAGAAGGACAACTCGACCATCACAAAGCCATGACAGGTCCCGACTTAGTTGCTTTTGTTGACCAAAAGCTATTTCCCTACCTTGCAGACTTCAAACAAAAAGCAGACAGTCCAAAAACAATAGAATATAAAATCGGTGAAATCTTCTCCGAACTAAAAAACAAAATACAGTCGGGCTACAACCTTCGAGAAATATTAGAGTATGCCGACAGCCTTCCCTTTAGAGCGAGTAGCGACAAGCATGAGTTAAGCCACCTCTACGAAAGTAAGATTAAGAACATGGGTAACGCTGGTCGGAATGGTGGACAATACTACACGCCACGACCACTAATACGTGCTATGATAAATGTCATCGACCCACAAATAGGCGAAAAAATATATGATGGTGCAGCTGGTTCTTGTGGTTTCTTATGTGAAGCATACGGATACATGTATGAGCATATGAAAAAAAATACCAAGAACCTCAAAACCCTTCAAGAAAATACCCTTTACGGAAAAGAGAAAAAGAACCTTGCTTATGTCATCGGTATTATGAATATGATACTACATGGGATAGAAGCACCTAATATTATTCATACCAATACCTTAGGCGAGAGCATTAGTGACATCCAAGAGAAAGACCGTTACCATATCATCTTAGCCAATCCACCCTTTGGAGGGAAAGAACGAAAAGAAGTCCAACAAAACTTCGACATCAAAACGGGCGAAACGGCTTCCCTCTTTTTACAGCATTTTATCAAAAGCCTAAAAACAGGTGGGCGATGTGCCATCGTTATCAAAAATACTTTTTTAAGTAATGCAGACAATGCTTCGGTTTCCTTACGACAACATTTATTAGAAAGCTGTAACCTTCATACCATTTTAGATATGCCCGCAGGTACGTTTACAGGAGCAGGTGTAAAAACGGTAGTCTTGTTTTTCCAAAAAGGAGCACCGACTAAAAAGATATGGTATTACCAATTAAATGCAGGTAGAAGTTTGGGAAAAACCAGCCCTTTGAATGATAAGGATATGGAAGAGTTTCTCACTTTAGCTAAAACAAAAAAAGAATCTGAAAAATCTTGGAACTTTAAAGTGTCTGAAATTAATGAAGAGAGTTTTGACCTTTCTCCTAAAAATCCAAATTTACCTGAGGAAGAACCATTGAGAAGTCCCGAGGTAATTTTAGAAGAAATGAAAAGCCTTGATGAAGAAACAAGTGAGATTTTAAAAAACTTAAAAGAATTAATTTAATGAGCAAAGAAATCACAACACTTGGTGAGTCTTGCCAATTCTTTAATGGAAAAGCTCATGAAAAAGATATTGATGCTGAAGGTAAATTTGTAGTAGTAAACTCAAAGTTTATTTCAAGAAATGGTCAAGTTCGTAAATATACAGGGAAACAAATGTTTCCTTTGTTTGAGGATGATATTGTAATGGTAATGAGTGATGTTCCAAACGGAAAAGCACTTGCTAAATGTTATATCATTGAGGAGAATGATAAGTATTCATTGAATCAACGAATTTGTGCAATTCGTACAACTGAATTCGATATTCGATTTTTATATTATCAATTAAACAGACATCCTTATTTGTTGGCGTTTAATAATGGTGAGAATCAATCTAATTTACGGAAAGGAGATATATTAAAATGTCCTTTATGGAAACCATCGTTAAAAATCCAAAAACAGATAGTTGAATTACTTGATAAAGCTTTAGAAAAAATAGACAAAGCCAAAGCCAACATTGATAAAAACATAGACAATGCTAATGACCTTTTTCAATCTAAGCTGAATGAGATTTTTAATCAGAAGGGAGATGGTTGGGAGGAGAAAAAAATTGAAGACTTGACAGAATTAGTAACTAAAGGTTCTTCTCCTAAATGGCAAGGAATTAATTATGTTAAAAAACCAGGAATTTTATTTGTAACAAGTGAAAATGTAGGAGAAGGAAAATTATTGATGCATAAAAGAAAATATTTAGAGGAAAAATTTAATAATAAACAGAAAAAGTCAATTTTAAAGAAAGGAGATGTGCTAACAAATATTGTAGGTGCTTCAATTGGGAGAACGGCGATTTATGATTTAGAAGAGCTTGCTAATATTAATCAAGCTGTTTGTATAATGAGATGTAATGAATCAGACCTTTATAATTACTATTTGATGTATCTATTAAATTCGCCTTACTTTAAAACAATTCTTCATGAAAATGAAGTAAACAATGCAAGGGCTAATCTAAGTTTGACTTTTTTTAAAAACCTTATTATTCCAGTTCCTACTCTTCAAAAACAAATCGAATTAGTAAACTATATTCAAAAATTCCATAAGGAAACAACTTTATTAAGTAATACGATAGAATGTAAACTTCAAAATATAATAGAATTAAAAAAATCCATCCTCCAAAAAGCCTTCACAGGAGAACTAACTCATACAAAAGTAACCGCATGAACGAAGCACAAACCAGATTCGACCTTATTGACCCTGCACTACGGAAAGCAGGATGGACAGTAGTACCCGAAAGCAATATCAAAGTAGAGGTCATTACCGCAGGTAGAATCATTGGTAAAAATCACAAAGGAGAGCGTATCCGAAAAAAACCGCTTTCGTGTGATTATGTGTTAGAATATCGAGGGCGAAGATTAGCCGTCATAGAAGCCAAGGCAAGAGATAAATACTACACCGATGGTTTGGCGCAAGCAAAAGACTACGCTGAAAAATTAAATACCCGCTACGCCTATTGTACTAATGGCTTGGAAATATATGGCGTGGATATGGACGAAGCAACAGAGGGCAATGTTGTCAATTACCCAACGCCTGACGAGCTATGGGAAATGACTTACCCAACACCCAAGGAGGCTTACAAAATAGAAATCACCAATTGGAAAGAACGCTTTAGGGAAGTACCTTTTGCTTTATTCAAAGGACAATATAAACCCAGATATTACCAACGCACCGCCGTAGAAAAATGTCTGGATGCCATCGCCGAAAAAAAAGATAGACTCTTGCTGACAATGGCAACTGGTACAGGAAAAACAGCGACCGCTTTTCATATTTGTTGGAAGCTCTTTCATGCCAAATGGAATTTAAAACGTGATGCGAGTCGAGCACCCCGAATATTGTTTTTGGCAGATAGAAATATATTAGCCAATCAGGCATTTAATGCCTTCAATGATTTTGATACCATAGATGAAAATATAAAAAAGAGAATTAGTCCAGCGGAAATACGTAAAGATGGTAAAGTCCCCAAAAATGGGAGTATCTTTTTTACCATCTTCCAAAGCTTTATGACAGAAGCCCAATCCGAAGCCGAAGAAGAAACCGTAGCAGAAAATTATGCCATGGCAGCCGAACCACATGTTGCTTATAAAAAACCGCAATTTAATTTTAAAGAATATCCAGCTGACTTTTTTGATTTCATCATCATCGACGAATGTCACCGAGGTGGCGCAAATGATGAAAGTAGCTGGCGAGACATTTTGGAATATTTTTCCCCTGCCGTACAACTTGGTTTAACCGCCACACCAAAACGAACAATCAATGCAGATACTTACGATTATTTTGGTGACCCGATTTATACCTATTCTTTAAAAGACGGAATTAATGATGGATTTCTTTCGCCCTTCCGAGTCAAACAAATCCAAACCAATTACGATGAATATACCTTTACCGCAGATGATACGGTCATCCGAGGAGAAGCGGAAGTAGGCGATACCTTTACCTACAAAGATTATGGTCGAAAAATAATCATCGACCAAGTGGAACGCTTTAGGGTAAAGAAATTTTTAAATGAAATTAATCAAAATCATAAGACTTTAGTGTTTTGTGCTACGCAAGCACACGCAGCAGCCATTCGAGATTTAATCAATCAAGAGAGTGAAAGTAAGAACACCAAATATTGTCAGAGAGTAACTGCCGATGATGGCAAAATGGGCGAACAAGCATTAAAGTATTTTCAAGACAACGAAAAAAGTATACCGACAATACTCACCACTTCGCAAAAACTTAGTACAGGAGTAGATGCTCCAGAAATTAGAAATATTGTATTGTTGCGACCTGTAAACTCGATGATAGAGTTTAAGCAAATCATCGGAAGAGGAACACGGCTATTTGATGGGAAAGATTATTTTACAGTTTACGATTTTGTCAAAGCGCACGAACATTTTAAAGACCCTGATTGGGACGGAGAACCCGACCCACCAGAACCACCAACAGGTGGTGGTGAAAAAGAACCGTGCAAGGTTTGCGGTAAAAAACGCTGTACTTGCAACAAGTCCGAACCAGAACTTTGCCCCGAATGTGATAACATCCATTGCATCTGCGAAACGCCGCCAAACCCAATGATAAAAATCAGATTGTCTGATGGCAAAACAAGGGAAATAGATGCCACCGTAAAAACGACTTTTTGGAGTCCTGATGGAACCCCTATAGGACACGAAGAATTTTTAAACCAACTCTATGGCGAATTAAAAGGCATTTTAAAAAATGAAGATGAATTACGAAAAATTTGGAGCTTGCCTGGCACAAGAAAAAAGCTACTGGAAGAACTAAAAGAAAAAGGATATACAGATTCTCAATTTGAAGATTTACGAGAGGTCGTTAAAGGCAAAGAGAGCGACCTGTATGATGTGTTAAGTTATATTGCTTACAATAAACATCTTGTACCGAGACTGGACCGTGCAGAAAAAGCAAAAATTCAAATGCTGGATTATGATGCAAAACAACAAACGTTTTTGAATTTTGTATTGGAGCAATATGTGAGGAATGGTGTTGATGAATTGGATGATCAGAAATTGCCAGAATTATTAGAGCTTAAATACAAGGCAATTGTAGATGCGAAAAAAGAATTGGGAAATATAAAATCAATTCGAGAAGCATTTATTGGATTTCAAAAATATCTATACAAGGATAAAGCGATCTAAAAACCAAACGCATTTTGCAGCACACTGCCATCCTCGTTCCTGCGGTGTCAGAGAGCTACAAAGCTAACCCACAAAAACAGAGCTATGATTGAACTTACTGAATTGAAAAAAGAAAGCCAGCAGAGAACAATAGGTGATGACAGCATATCTCTCCTACGTCGAGAGACGCAGCATACCATTATCCGTTGTACGCAACTAAGTTCAAACTAAAGAAAAAGACCTAGAGTTGTTTACCTGAGGGTAAAAAAAGTCACAAATAAGAGTGTAGCCGTACCAAAATACCGACAAAGAAGCATACTCTCAATGAGATCTACGAGAGATATTTCCATTCATATGCTTACGGTCAAACCAGAAAATTAGAATTAAAGAAGAAGCATTATAAAGCTGTGTATCAGAGCTTGGCTTGTCGCACACCGAGGTTAGGTTATGCAAGTTTTGAGTGTGTAGGTTGTCAGACGTATAAATATATCTATCGGAGTTGCGGAAATAGATTTTGTGCACAGTGTGGAGTGCATTCTACTTATAAGTGGGGTAGAGAATCATTGACAAGACTGATAGACATGAAGCATCATCATGTGGTATTTACTTTACCAAAACCATTACGTCATATTTCAAAACTGAATGGAGATAAGTTACATGACTTATTGTTTAAGAGTTCGAGTGAAGTGATGCAAAAATGGTTTTCGAAAAAGCATCAACTAAAACCAGGCATGTTTACGGTATTACATACAGCAGGGAGTGATTTAAAATATCATCCGCATGTACATATGGTAATAACAGGAGGAGGGTTAAGTGAGGAAGGGAAGCGAATTATTGAGTTGGAAAAAGATTACTTAACGCGTCAAAGATTCATAGGTGGATTATTTCGAAATAGTTTTATAAATAGGTTGCGCGAATTAGATCGTCGCGACGAAATAGTTAAGCCAAAAAAGTGGAAAGATAATAAGAGTAGTTTTTCAAAGTGGTTAGGAGAGATAAAATCAAAGCATTGGATAATAAGTATTCAAAAACCATTACGAGATTTGAATCAGATAGTAGGATACGTAGGCAGATATACGAAACGAGCGTGTTTAAGCGAATATAAGATTGAAAGTATATCAGAAGGTATTATCAAATTTCGGTATAATGATTATAAGGGAAGTTCACGTAAAGGGAAGGTGAATGTGGCGATGAAGAGTATGGGATATGTAGAATTTCTAGACGAACTGTTGCAGCATGTGCCTAGTAAAGGATTTCGAATGGTGAGATATTCTGGAATATATACATCACATTATAAAAAGTACCTCCCGGCAAAGCAAGAGATAGAGGAGGTAGAAGAAGAAGGAGAAGAGTGGGGAGAATTTGAAGCATTAAGGAAATTGGATATATCAAAAGGAAATAAGGATCAGTTGATCTGTCCAAACTGTCAAAGGGAATATGTGTTTATCGAGATAGTTTATCCTGGGAAAAAGACAAAAAATGGGCCGTAGCAAAATAAAAGACTGTTTGTTGTGTTCTATCGAAAGGTGGGGTGGCGTAGCTATGTGTCATGGTCAAAAAAGATATATAAATCGAATAGAAAATCAAATCAAAACTCACAAACATCAAATTGGGATGTTATCTTTAGAACAAAGAAGAGGAAGAGTAAAGTTATTTAAGACAAACAGCGGTGAGTAAAATACAATAGGAGAAATGGTGGAAAGCTGCGTACAACAATTAATAAGACAGAATAGCTCCGTTGTCGCTACTCAGCTTATCATACCCGTTATCTATAAGCTAAGGTGAAAACAAGTAGATAAAGACACCAGTGCTTCGCACTCGTATCTTTATTCGTCATTGTTACGTCGACGCCAAACAGATGCAACGCGATAAAAAATGTCTGATGCCAAACGCTTTTTAATCGTGTTCCTTAAAATGTTAACTAGATAGTTAATAGATGAGCCAAGACGTATGCGATTAAATAATTTTAAATAAAATTTATGCGAAACATGATGATTCCAAATCGTCTACGATAAATGGATTTATAATTAGACAGCCAAGAGGTTTAAATCTGACCTTTGAACATGCGAAATATTCTAGATCTATAAGGCGAAGACTAATAAACGAACACAATTTTATAATCCAGTCCACCAGAATATAACAACCGAAACTATCTGACAAAATCGATCAAATAAATAAGATTAAAAAAGCCAAACGCGACATTTTTTGCTTCACCCAGAGATACACATCTAATTTTATAAATTACTTCGCTTGAATTAATTACACCTTATAAAATTTGAAGAGTATCTCTCCCACCCGCCTAGATGTTTTCAGTAAAACCTTGAGATTGGTTTTTTAGTGGAACGCCTATAGATAACAATAGATACTACTCCATACTCATGAGCGTTCTTCGTTCTTGAGACCGAAATTCTAGCGAATTTCTTATCTTTCACTTCTAGCAGCGTGATGATTCATGAGTACGGAGAGTATCATTTAACGTTATAAGCAAGATACGAGTAAAATGAAAGAAATAAATGAAATAGAAATCAAACTCAAATGTGATGACTTAACTTATGTTGATGCTTTTGAATTAATAAAAAAGTTGCCTAAGCCTTGGCGTCGAAAAAAATGGAAAGAACTAAGGGAATCTAAGTTGGAATCTGAATGTAAGAATTGTGGTTCTACGGAAAAGCCCTTAGTAATTCAACATACCAAGCATCCGAGAGATTTTTATGTTTTGAAAAATAAGGAATTCGACAAACTATTAAAGAATGACATCAAAGCAAATCAAGCAATCGAAAAAATAAAGAATAATAAAGCTTACAAACTAGCAAAGGAAGCAGTTGCATTATCAAATTTTCCTAGTTATTACAAAGTACTTAAACCTAAAGTGCTTTCTTTGGATTTAATCGAAAATATAGATAATGTTGAATATACCATAAGAGATTGCTGTCCTGAATGTAAAGGAATATTAACTCACAGACATTACAAAAAAACACTTTCTATATACAAGTGTGATAATAGACACGAGTTCAAAACTCCCAATAAAATTAAGTATTATCCTCAGTATAGATTAAAAGACGAAAACGATGTAAAATTCAAGTTGTCAATTGAATTACTTTCACAATATTTAAAAAAGAATGATAAGATTGTAGCAGCTATTGAGGCTAAATTTGATAATCAATCAGGAAAAAAAGCATTATTACAACTAATAAAAGAACATAGAATATATATGGAAATGAAGCACATAAAAACACTGTGTAAAAAATGTGCTTTTAAAGAGGATTTAGCTGGTGGTAAAATAAATCCAGCTTATAACAAGCGATGACCACATCATAGGCTAACGCCTACGCTGGGTATCGCCGATCCGTTATATATAATAGATTCTGATGTCTCATACTGATATAGCTTTACACTTTTTATGCAAAAACTAGTACAATGCGTAAGAAGAAAACAATCACACTGAGCTCTAAACCTACCTACCAAGGTTATAGTCACGGGTTCAAATTAGCCATTATCGAACGTATCGAAAATGGCCAACTTTCTATTAATCAAGCTGCTAAAGAATATGATGTTTCCAGCTCTGGTATTCGTAAGTGGATTAAGAAATATGGTAACTTAGATCGAAAACTAAGAAACATGCAAGGAAAGTCGCCAAAACAAAAGATCGCCGAATTAGAAAAGAAGCTTAGAGAATCTGAAAAGAAAGTCTTGATCTGGGAAACAGCTATGGAAATTATTGAAGACGAATTCCATGTAGACGTAAAAAAAAAGTATCTAACCAGATACCAAAGGCATGTCTTGAAAAGCATGGAAAAAGAATCGGAGTAACTATACTGGCTAAAACTTTCAACGTTTCTAGGCCTACTATTTATGCCTGGAGAGAGCAGAAATGCACTTTGACTAAACAACATTTTATTATTAAAGACCTTGTTATTCAAATTAGAAAATTCATGCCTAGATTAGGATCAGCTAAACTTTACCACATTCTAAAATTCGATATGCTCGTTGAGGGTATTGATATTGGTAGAGACAAGTTTCATAATATGCTCAAACACTTATGCTTACTCGTTCCTAGAAAGAAAAAGTTCTTTCGAACAACAGACTCTAACCATCTATTCAACAAGCATTCTAACTTAGTCAAAGGATTGAAAATCAACAAACCTGAACAACTTTGGGTAAGTGATATTACTTACTTAAAAACTAAAAATGGTACTATGTATTTAAGCTTAATCACCGATGCGTATTCCAAGAAAATAATGGGATATGAAGTCTCTGACAATTTAAAAGCTGAGTCTTCTAAAAGAGCACTCCTCATGGCTTTAAAAAACAGAAAGTATCCTCATAGAAAATTGATTCATCACTCGGATCGTGGTATTCAATATTGTTGTCCTGAATATACAGATGTTCTTGATAATCATAATATCAAGATCAGCATGACTCAAAAATATGATCCTTACGAGAATGCCATCGCCGAAAGAGTCAATGGTATTTTAAAACAAGAATTTGATATCTCTAATCACAAACTTCATAAAGATGAAGTCAAAAAAATAACTAAGAATTCTATTAATATTTACAATCATTTAAGACCACATTTTTCTTGTAATCTTATGACTCCTAATCAAGCTCATCTTAATGGAAAATTCGATTATAAAAAATGGGGTAACTTTAGTATTAATGAAATCTGGAATTAAATTTTATCACTTTTAAAAAGTGTAAAGTATTTCCAGTACAAGACAGTCTGTCTCATACTGATAAAGTCTTACGACTCATACTGATATCCTATCTTCCCAACCATCCACCATCTATGGCCATTATACTTCCATGCATGTAATCAGAATTTTTAGAACATAAAAAAACAATCGGTCCCCCAAAATCGCTTGGTTTACCCCATCTACCCGCGGGAATCCTGGAAAGTATCGAAGCAGACCTTTCAGGATTATCTCTTAAATTTTTTGTGTTATCTGTAGTAATATATCCTGGTGCTATTGCATTAACATTAACTCCTTTAGATGCCCACTCATTGGCGAAAGCCATAGTCATTTGTCCTATTGCTCCTTTACTTGCCGCATACCCAGGAACTGTAATTCCTCCTTGATAAGTTAAAAGCGATGCAGTAAATACAATCTTACCAGCTCCTCTTGTAACCATTTCTTTTCCTATCTCTCTAGTGAGTATAAACTGTGAGCTTTGATTTACTTCTATAACATGATCCCAGATATCATCTCCATGCTCTACAGCTGCAGCTCTTTTTATAGTGCCTGCATTATTGATTAAAATATCAATTATTGGGAAGTCTAATTTAACTTGATTAATAAATTTATAAAGTGCATTACGATCACTAAAATCGCAGGCATAAGGTGTAAACTTTTTCCCAATCGATAAAATTTCTTTCTCAACTTCACTCCCTGACTTTTCCAAGGTAGCACTCACTCCAATGATATCTGCTCCGGCTTCCGCCAGTGCAATCGCCATAGCCTTTCCTATACCTCTACGACATCCTGTGACTAATGCCGTTTTTCCATCTAATCGAAATGCGTCTAAAATATTCATATGATATTATTTAACCTGCTATCTTATTTCCTTTAAATTAAAAAAGTCCATGTCTGTAAAGTCTTGATTTTCCCCTGCCATTGCCCATATAAACGAATAACTAGATGTTCCTGACCCTGCATGAATTGACCAAGGAGGTGATATAATTGCTTCATTATTTTGTACCCACAGATGTCGAGTCTCTTGAGGCTGACCCATAAAATGCATGACGCCATGATCTTTAGGAACATCAAAATAAAAATAGCTTTCACTACGTCTATCATGAGTATGAGGTGGCATCGTATTCCACACATTGCACTTGGTAAGCACAGTTAATCCCATAACGACTTGACAACTCTCAATTCCACCAGAATGTATATACTGATAAATAGTTCTTTCATTTGCAGTTTCAGGAGCACCTAAATTGATCTGATTAGCATCCTTTTTAGCATACAGAGTGTTAGGATAGGTTTTATGAGCAGGTGCAGAAAAAACAAAAAACTGTGCACTATTTTTTGGAGCCACGGATTTAAACGAAACATTCTTTGTACCTCTACCCAGATATAGACAACTAAGCTTATTTAAAGTATACGTCTTTCCATTGGCAGTAATGCTCCCCTTTCCTCCTACATTTATAATACCCATTTCTCTTCTTTCGAGAAAATATTTACTTCGTAGTGCATCATAATTTCCTAATTTAATAGCTCTGGTAGAAGGTTGTACTCCTCCGATAACCATCCGATCATAATGACTGTACGTAAAATTTGCTTTCCCCTTAACCATTAGTTTTTGAAGTAAGAAGTTGCTTCTTAATTCTTGCGTATCCATCCGTTTTACATGATCAGGAGATGATTCATAAATTTGGTTCATATTATTTAATTTTTAGTTCATGGAATTTTTACAATCCAAATATTCTAGGCAACCATAATGATAAACCCTCAAAAAAAGTAATAACAAAAAGTAAACCTACCATCGCTAAAATAAAAGGAATCAGTGGTTTAATTACTTGTGAGACAGAAACTTTTGCGACACCTGACCCCACAAATAAAATGGTTCCTACAGGTGGTGTACATAATCCAATACACAAATTAAGAACCATAACTATTCCGAAATGCACTGGGTCCATCCCAAGAGAAGTAACTACTGGAAGAAAAATAGGCGTAAATATCAATACTGCAGGAGTTATATCCATGAATGTACCTACGATCAACAGAGTCAAATTGATCAAAAGAAAAATAAGGAACTTATTACTTACCGTGTCTACTAAAAAACCTGTCATTAATTGAGGTAGGCTTTGGAATGAAAACAACCATGACATAGCCATCGATGTGCAGATCAAGAACATTACAACCGCTGTAGTCTTTGCACTGTCCAATAAAATTTGCGGTAGATCTTTTATCGTAATCGTTTTATAACTAAAACCTAAAATAAGCGAATACAAAACCGCCACCGCAGCAGCTTCCGTTGCCGTAAAAACACCTGCTACGATTCCACCTACTACAACGACGAGTAATAATAAGCTAAAAAATGCTCTTCTAAAATCAGTAAAAAAACGGCTTATAGAGGTTCTTTCTGATTTTTCGAATTTATATTTCCGAGCTTGGTATGCGGCTACAAGCATTAAGGTAACTCCTACTATAATTCCGGGAAGGTAACCCGCTATAAACAAAGCAGCAACAGACGCTGCACCTCCACTGGCGAGTGCATAAACGATCAGCACATTACTAGGAGGAATTAATAAGCCCGTGGTAGATGATGTTATATTTAATGCAGCACTAAACTGTCTCGGGTACCCTTCGTCCTCCATACGATCCGTCATGATACTTCCGATAGCAGATGCGGCCGCAACAGCAGAACCCGATATTGCACCAAACAACATAGCCGCCAGGATATTTACATAAGCTAACCCACCTGGGAGCCCGCCGATCAGGGACTTAGCAAATTTTATTAATCTATTAGCAATTCCTCCGCGATTCATTAACTCTCCTGCTAATACAAAGAAGGGAATGGCAAGCAATGCAAAACTATCAATACCAGTTGTCATTCTTTGTGCGACTGTAGTTATTCCCGGAAGAAAAGCAATATTTATCGCAATAGTAAGACTAGTGGATATACCTATACAAAATGCAACTGGAACACCATAAGCTAACAAAGCAAAAAAGCTTATAAAGAGTACTAGAATACTTATGATTTCTATAGACATTATTTCTGAATTTGTAGTCCGGACTTATTATAGAGATGTATATTATAAATCGCAAAGAACATTATTAAGAGACCACTAATCGGAACGATGGCATAAACATAACCCAGAGGCCAATTCATAGCAGCAGAAACTTGTCCTAAATATAATGTCGTATAAACTAAATTACCACCACCTATTACCATTACCACTAATGCAAAAATAAACATAAGTGATTCAATTATTTTTAATCGTTTAGTCATCTGCGATGTATCTAATTTTTTGAGCAAAAAATCCATCGCGAGATGTTCCCTCCTTCCAGATAAATATGCCGCTCCTAAAATGGTGAGCCATATTAATGCAAACCTCGCAAACTCCTCTGTAAAAGAAAACGATCGATTAAGTACGTAGCGTGCAAAAACTTGACAAAGCACATCGATTACTAAAAGAGCAAATATGCAAACCAGTATTTTCTCAATTATCGTATTTATAATACTATACGTTTTTTTCATTTTATTGCTTTTGAATACTCGTTACAATTGCCTTCATCTTTGGATCCTTTGTAAAATTTTCTAAGATAGATCTTGCCTTATCGGCGAATAATGACTTATCTGGTGTAATAAATTGCACATCAGCTGATCTTAATTTCGCTACGCACTCATCCACATTTTTCTTCCACAATTTCTTTTGTGCAACGACGGAGCTCTTAGCGGCTGTATTCATAATATTTTTTTCTTTATCTGTCAAAGTATTCCAGAAAGGTGTCCCTATTGCAATTACATCGGGAATAGAACTGTGCTCATCTAATGTATAGTACTTGCAAACTTCGTAATGTCCAGAACTAAAAAACGATGGAGGATTATTCTCCGCTCCATCAACAACACCTTGTTGTAAAGCAGTATATAATTCCCCATAAGCCATCGGAGTAGCGGAACCTCCTAGGGCATTTACCATCTCTACCGACAATTGGTGATTCATAACTCTAATTTTTAATCCTTTTAGATCATCAGGAGTATTCACTGGTTTATTCTTAGTATAAAAACTGCGACTACCAGCATCATAAAAACAAAGTCCCCTCAGTAAGAAATCACTACCCGATTCCAGTATTTTATCACCGATATCACTTTCCAAAACTCGAAATAAATGATCCTTATCTCTAAATAAATATGGAACTCCTAATACTTTATATTCTGGTGCAAAATTAGCCATGGTAGCAGCACTGACTTTAGTCATGGCAATACTTCCGATTTGTAACAACTCTAACACTTCTCGTTCAGTACCTAACTGACCATCAGGGAAAATTTTTACTTCTAGACTTCCTTTTGAATTTCTAGAAACTTCTTTTGCAAAAACTTCGATGGCCTGATGTACCGGATGAGATTTAGGAAGCGAATGAGCTAAGTAAGCTACTTTACGATCACTGATCTTATTACAAGAGCATAATCCCAAAATAATAAACGCTAAACATTCGATAACGAACAATTTACTTCTCATACGTTAGATGTTTGATCATTATCAAAATCAAAATAATCCTTAGCATTATTATAACAGATATTTTGCACCATTTGGCCGAGCCACGCAACATCATCAGGGAGTAACCCATCGGATACATCCTGTCCTATTATATTACACAAGATTCTTCTAAAATATTCATGTCTAGTAAATGAAAGAAAGCTTCTACTATCAGTCAACATTCCTAAAAATCGTGAAAGCAATCCCATATTACTAAGCGTATTTATTTGCTTTTCCATTCCATCTTTTTGATCTAAAAACCACCAAGCAGAACCCCACTGTATTTTACCAGCCATACTTCCATCATTAAAGTTTCCTGCCATTGTCGCAAAGACCTCATTATCTCTGGGATTCAAGTTATACAAAATGGTCTTAGATAACTTATTTTCATTATCAAGCTTATCCAGAAAAAACGACAACCCTCTTGCTTGATCATAGTCCCCTATACTATCAGCCCCGACATCCGCACCGATAGACCTCATTAATCTTGAATTATTATTTCTTATAGCTCCGAGATGCAACTGCATACTCCAGCTTTTTGAATGATATAATTTACCTAACTCATAAAGTAAAACCATTTGAAAATTCTGAGCTTCTTCTTCATCAACTAACTCTAAAGACTTCCTTTTTAATAATATTTTATCTAGACTTATTTGGTTTTTATTTTCGATAAATAATTGACTAAGTCCATGGTCAGACAAGCGACATCCTAACGCATCAAAAAAATCAATTCTACTAGAAAGTGCCTCCAGAAGTTTATCAAAACTATTTATTTCTGAATCTATGATAGATTCTAATTTATGGAGATATATTAGAAAATCCGAATGGGTAATATTTAAAAACTTATCAGGACGGAATGTCGGTAGCAATTTAAGTTGATCATCTTCATTTAGGTTCTCCTTATGATAAAATAAACTATCCGTCGGATGATCTGTGGTACAGACCAGTTCAACATTCATTTTTTTTAGTAAGCCTTTCGGCGAATAAGACTCTTCCTGTAAAAGTGCACTACTGTTATTATAAATTTCGTCAGCAGTAGATGGCCTAAGTAGATTTGTAATTCCAAAATATCTTTGGAGTTCTAAATGTGTCCAATGATACAGTGGATTACGCATAGTGTGAGGTACAGTTTCAGCCCACTTTAAAAACTTTTGTTTATCTGTCGCGTCCCCCGTAATGTAATCTTCTGATATACCATTTGCTCTCATCGCTCTCCATTTGTAATGATCTCCATTTAACCAAGCATGAGTAATATTTACAAAGTTTTTATTCTCATAAATTTCTTTGGGCGACAAGTGGTTATGATAGTCGATAATAGGAAGATCTTTTGCGTACTCGTGATATAAAGAGACAGCTATATCACTTTGCAATAAGAAATTAGCTTCTAGGAATTTTTGTTTTTCTGAATTGTCTTTTATCAACTTGGTTTCTCTTTGAATTAGTATTACGTATTCTTATTATTACTGTAAAGAAGTTTCTATAAATGATTTAAAATGATCTGCTTCTTTAATTGCGTTTTTATCTTGTTCCCATACAGAGGCAAACTTGTAGGTCACTTCCTTTCTTGCATTACTAAACACATAAACATGACTTAACGAATCATCCACTGCCTGAGGTTCATAATCCAGACTAGCTGTTATTCCCATTCCCATTTTTTCGTTATGAAATGATTGAACTCCCCAATTATAAGCATAAAAGTTTTCACTTGTTTGACCTTCAATAATTTCAGAAAGATGTTTTACGATACCTGTGGCAAACTTAAATCCCTTGGGCAATTCACCATTTACAACTCTAAGATGGATCTCAGACCAAGGACTTCCTGACGAAAGGCTCCAGTCTTGTATTAAATCAAAAGATCGTCCTTCTATCGTAAGATTGGTAAAGGTCGTCCTGATCGTTGATTTTGCTTTATTTGATTCTATGATCTCTATTACTTTTCGATCACAATCGGAAAGTGTATAAATGCTGTCTTTATACCAAATAGCAGGAGAGCCTAATCCTAGAGAATTTCCTACTTTGAGAATATCAGTACCCCAGTTCATTATATTATGATAATCCCAACTAACAGTATCCATGACAAGATCATAAACCTTCTTACCATAAATATCAAATCGATGTCGACTATCTGCATAATATCGATATGCAATAAGCTCATTTTCAAGAACCGGACCTTCAAACATAAACCATTTATTTTGAGGAGATAGGTTTACAGGTATTTCAATCTTTTGATGTTTTACGTATGGCCCTAAAATTTCATTCTTGTCCATTGCTTTATAAGGTAAGTCTTGAGTCATCAGTAAAGCCTGAGTGTGCTGAATGGGTGATACTTTCGATATTAAAGCAGACTGCTCGTTAACTGTATTTTTACATGAATAGAATATACATAATAAGGATATTAAAAATAATGTACAAACTTGATTTCTCATGATTTCTTAATTTTCTAATTCCTAAAATAGGCTTTTATTTTTTATCAAAATCAATGGTAAGATAACTGCCTTTAAAGTCTTGATTCCTGACCTCGATAATGGCTTTCCCTCTTTTACTTGGTACTAGTTCTATTGCGGCATAACCGTTTGCCATTTGTATCACTTGACTTCTAGTCGGCGTTCCATAATTTTTCAATAATTGACCTTGTCCATCATGAGAGAAATAAATGTACTTTTCATAGTCTAAAATACGCATATCGTTTTCGTCGCTCATCTTAGCTTCGATTAGATAATTGCCATTCTCTAATACCTTATATGACAAATTTATTTTTTCTGGCTTTCCCACTTTAGAAAAGCTATAATTTACGGTCATCGAATCTGTGGATACTTGAATACCATTTTTAAAGCCTTTAGTACTTAACTTGTTTTCTCCTTCGGTAAACATCACATCCCAAGTCAAGCCATTCGCGGGAAAATCTCCTAATATTTTTTCTTTTGTACCCAAAGAGTTTCCATTATGAAAAAATTCTACACGATCACAATTGCTATAAACCGAGATATTTCTTTTTTCATTCTCCTGGCCTCTTCTTTCTGTCCAGCTGTGAGATTCAATATAAGTAAAGGGATCATGAGACCAATAACTTTTAAAAACATAGTATGCATCTTTGGGTTTTCCGGATCGGTCCACTAAGCCCTTTTGATTAAGATAAGGAATTGCATTTTCAGGACGCAGCGGAGTACCAAAATCTTTAAATGCCCACTGTGCATTCCCTGCAAATGTTTCACTCTTCTCCGTAACACTTAGATACCAATCAAATAAATCCACGATATAATTCTCAGTCCAGTCGCCTTCTTTTGCTATATTGTTAACATTGACTTGATTAGAAACTTCTGCCCATCCATCTTCATTCATAGTACCTTCTCCAGTGATCGGGTTCTCTGTATGTCTGCCCACGTGACTGGATCCGCCATATTCCATGTGTAAGAATCGTGGATACTTTTTCTGATTTTTTTCAAGGGTGTTCTTATAATTTGTATATACTCCTGCGTACCATCCCGACCAAATAGATGGCGAGAATACATCCACAAGATCAGCACCAGCATAGTACTTTCTTATCGAAGTCATTCGATAAGGATCTAGGCTATGAGCAATATCATTGAGATGAGTTAAAAAAGTATTAATTTGACCCTCGTTATTTCCGTTTTCAAAATCTGGCAGCCAATATATTTCATTACCCAACGACCAAAACAATATTGAAGGGTGATTAAAATTTTGATTGATCTGTTCGATAAACAATCTCTCTGTATTATTCTTCCAAGTTTGCTTACCTACCCCTCCTCTACACCAGGGCAATTCGTCCCATACAATGATTCCTAGTTCATTACAAGCTTTATAAATTTCTGGATCTTGAGGGTAATGTCCGAGCCTTAAAAAATTAGCTCCGACATCTTTAATCTGCTCAATGTCTTTTCTATGTAATTCATTAGGCATTGCAGCTCCATAACCCGCATGTTCTTCATGCCTATGAGTCCCCCTAAGTAACAATCGCTCCCCGTTTAAAAAAAACGCTCCATACTCTTCAAATCGAAACCAACGATATCCAATTGTTTCGAATATCTCATCCACTAACTGCTGGTCCTTCCAAAGCTGAACATGGACCTCATATAAATTGGGGTTTTTTGGAGACCATAATTTAGGATTTTTTAAGTCTTTGAGGCTCCAACCTGTCGATCGATTAAAGTCATTACCTCTCAGCGAATCTTGGATAATTACCTCTCGAGTGGATTTATCTATTATCTGCGAAATTAGTAAATGAGAATCTTCTAACTCATCTTCCTTGCTTATAGTTAGATCAATATGAGTAAGTGCTTTTTGAGTTGATACCTCTGGAGTACTAATTTTTAATTTATTGAGATGTAGCTCTGGTAATGTTTTTAACCATACATCCCTGGTAATGCCTCCATAAATAAAGAAGTCCGCTTTTTGGGAAGGAATAATATCCCTATTAACTGAATTATCCACTCTAACCAAAAGTGAATTTAAATTGCCTTTGTTAATATGTTTTGTAATGTTCACCTCAAAGCCCACGTACCCCCCTATGTGCTGCTCAATTTTAGCACCATTTAAATATATATCAGCAGTCATATTTGCTCCTTCGAAATAAAGGATAAACTCTGCCTTGAGATCAGGAATAAAGATATCTTTCTTATACCAACTGGCATCCCTTCTATATCCCGGTAGATTATCTACTGCATCCCATTGATTCCAAGTATGAGGTAGATTTATGTTTTTCCAATCTGTATGATTATATACCTCTTCAATATTCTCAAAATTATGTTCCAAATAAGACCAGTCTTGATTGATATTTTCCACTTTTCTTTGAACTGCCATTATTTCTTGATAATCAATCAATGTTGATTTTACAATAGACTGTTTACTGCAGGATAAGAATACGAGAATAATAAAAATGCTAAGAATATGTTTCAATACCATTTTCATTTAGGATTTATAATATTCATTTAATCTAATAAGAGCTTCGGTATAATAATATTCTGCATAAATAATCGGGCTGTCTATTTCAAATTCTCCTGGAACACTTCCAGTACTGTGTTTAATAAAAAATGGAGCAGTTTCTAATTTATATTTTTCAGATGCTATACTTTTAAGAGTGCCTTCTGCCCACTTGATGTATTTGGAGGATTCTTGAGGAACATAATGCTGTAGCTCTAATAATCCAGAAGCAGCCACAGCAGCTGCAGAAACATCTCTTGGTTCGCTTACATCAGTAACATCATAGTCCCAATACGGAATTAGATCTTCCGGAAGATTAGGATGCGTGTAAATGTATTCTGCTATTCTTTTAGCTTGATCTAAATAAAGCTCGTTTTTAGTATAACGATAAGCAACAGTAAATCCATATAGTCCCCATGCTTGCCCCCGACTCCAAGCTGATTCATGTTCTTTACCCTGATGAGTATGTCTATTTACGATAGCCCCAGTCTCAGTATCATAGTCCACTACGTGATACGAACTGTAGTCATCTCTAAAATGATTTTTTAGAGTTGTAGTGGCATGATGATCAGCTATTTTATAGTAGGTAGAATCATCTGTAGAGATAGCAGTTTCGAAAACCAATTCGAGATTCATCATGTTATCGATTATCACTGGAAATTTCCATAAGTGCTCATGATGATCCCAAGATCTTATGGCCTTTACGTTTGTGTTATATCGAGTACATAATGTTTTACCAGCAGTAGTATATATTTGTTTATACCTATCCTCATTAGTTATTTTATAGGCATTCCCAAAAGGGCAATATATTTTAAAACCTAAATCATGAGTTCCATCATCCCATTTTTCCTTTTCTATAAAATTTGACCATGTAACCGCAGCTTCTTTTAGCTTTTCATTTCTCGTGTATCCATACAATTGCCAGAGCAAACCAGGATAAAAACCACTTGTCCAACTCTTTGATTTTGTTCCTTTGAGTTTACCATTTTCAATAGTCCTAGGTATCTCAGTAGAATCAATTTCTATTAATGCTAAATCAGCTATGGCCTTTTCTGAAAGATCATTTAAAATCTGATTTGTTGGTACTCTTTGTGTATTTGGAGCGTTCTCAATACTTTTTGTCGCAAGCTTGTTAGAATCACAAGCAGTCAAAAAGAATAAAGTAAACGAAAAAACAAGAGTAAATTTCATAGAGTCTGGGTTGTGACCAAATTTAATATGAAAAAAGCATTTAATAGAAAAAATTTAAATTTATAATAAGGCGAGGTCATCCATTTAAAAAAAATGAGAATTAGAATCTCATACGTAGGATGCACATTAAAATTATGATCACTTTCCGAACCTGAAGAATGATGAAATCCATGAGTGCTCACAATTAGAGATTTTGATTCTTTTTTCCAAAACGCAAGAAGTCTAATCTGCTTTTAGTTATGGTTTGTCCTGAATTCCCAAATTTCTTTATCGATCTTCTTTAATAGTTTTGGATCGTTTTTGAATCGTGAAATTCTTATATTTTCTAATATTTTTTTCCTTGTCTTATTGTCTAAGCTTGACAAGAAATCTACACCATCTTTTAAGAATTCAACAATAAATATATATTTATTAGAATTTGCCCTTACTCCTTAAGACAAAGGACTTTCGATGACATGTTATCTAGGTGAAAAGTGAATACTGATTTTTAAAATGTACTATTATACTAGATCACATTGGTTACTAAAAACGATAAACAACTCCAGCAGTACTAGTCATAAAATGCAACCAATTTTCGACATAACCATCTCCTGGACCAGAAACGTCGCTACTAGTTCCTACGGCTCCGCCACCTAGATATCTTATATTAAAGAAAGCATCTATATCAGACCTTAGATGATACCCCATTCGCAAACTAGCATCTAAAATTGCTCCTTTAACCTCATTATCTGATCCATTTAAATAACTTACAGGAGCGTAGATCCCATCCGCTTCTAGCTCCAAGTAAAAATGATTATTTAAACGGGTACGGGTACGTAACTTAAGAGCTGGTACGATTCCTACATCATTATTTGTTCTCAGTAATGTTCCATCTAACGATTCAAAAGCGATCGTGGCATTTCTTATCTGCAGCGTAAGACCTATACCAAAATTGTATTTTGGGTTATCTGCCATAAACTCTCTCAAATAACTTATACGATAAAAAGGAAAGCCATATAAAAAATTAACTCCACTACTTTGTGGAAAAACTAAATCATCTATCACAAGATCACGTTGGAGTAAAGCCTGTGTTCTGATTTCTAATGGCTGGTATAAAAGTATAATAGTATTCTTGCGATTAAACTGAGCCTCTAATGAAAATCTTTTTACAGCATAAAGATTATCCTGTCCACCCTCCTTAACATAATCGATTTTTGTTCCGGAATTACTGAATTGGATTTTATGATCTATAACTGTTAGAAATCCCATTTCTGCTGTAGCACTAATTTTAATACCCGACACATCAGTATTAAAATCAGACATAATGTTTTGAGCGTTTAGACTACTAACAAAAATCATCAGTAGAAATGTAGAAAAATATATTTTGGAATAACTCATTAGAATTTTTATTTCTCTAACTCATGAACATTGAGAATGTTCGATAAATACTAAAGAAATGAGACCGGCTGAGCCAATACTCACAGCATCCACTTTCTGAGACTTTCTTAACTCTAAATAGAAATTTGTTCTCTTCGGGGACCAGCCTAACATTGACGCAAGTCAGACAAGCGAAGTTTATAATTAGGAGCTTTTAAATAGTATGATAAGGTTAAGCAAAATTACTAAACGGGTACCGCACTTTTTACCGGAACGATCCAATTATACTTATCTTCGATCTCACCAAAACGTAAATCGTTTAATGTATTTTTCACTAAGTTTGAAACCGTATTTTCAGTTTGGCTTAAGTCCATGGAAATGTCTCCATGTTGGATCAGATGTACATTAGAAGTAAGTGCAGCAGTACCAGCCCCGAAAGCCTCTTTTAGAGTACCTGCTTGATAAGCATCTACAATTTCTTGAATATCTATTAACCGTTCCTCTACTTTATATCCATGATCCTTTAAAATCGTGATAGCTGATTTTCTTGTGATTCCTTTTAGGATGGTTCCGTTTGTAATCGGTGTAATAACCGTATCATTGACAACAAAGAAAATGTTCATCGTACCTATTTCCTGCACATATTTAAACTCTTTGGCGTCAAGCCACATAATCTGATCAAAGCCAGCATCCTTTGCTTTTTGAGCAGGTAATAAAGAGGCAGCATAATTGCCGGCTGTTTTAGCCTCTCCTACTCCACCCATTGCTGCTCTAACATATTTTTTTTCTGTGACTAAACTAACAGGCTTAGGATAATAAGGCCCCACTGGCAGCGTCATAATCATCATCTTGTATTCTTTGGATGCTCTTACTCCTAGAGCTTCTTCCATAGCAACCATCACAGGACGTAAATATAGAGCACTTCCTTTAGAAGGTGGTATCCATGCTCTTTCTATATCCACCATACTGTGAACTGCTTCTAAAAATAAATCCTTTGGAAACTCAGGCATACTCATCCTCGCTGCTGAAGCATTTAACCTATAGATATGTTCCTCTGGCCTAAAAAGAACTGGTTCCCCGTCTTTGTTCTTAAACGCTTTCATACCCTCGAATATAGACTGACCATAATGCCATGCTAAATTCCCAGGATGCACTGGGATAGGCTTTAATTCTGAAATCTCTGGATTGACCCATTCTCCGTTTATATAATCTACCTGAAACAGGTGGTCTGTAAAGATCTGACCAAAAGGAATATTATCGAAATCAAGAGATGATATTTTAGACTGAGCAGTCGGAGTAAATTTTATCATTTCAGAGGTTTAGATGAGTAAATTCTATGATGCAAAGGTAGTAAGATTTTAGATTAAATTTCTGAATCCAGTTAATGCAACACCAAAAGAAATAATATTGTTGAGAAAATGCAAGACCTTCATTAAAGCCTAGTTTACATATATTTACTATTTTTAAATATGTCAATGACGCAAAACAATAAATCCTTAGAAATTTTACATTTGGCAATGAGTTTTGGTCTCATTCTAATCATTGGTATTTTCTATTACCTGAGACACGCACAGGATGATATTACGATAAACACAGAATTTAGTTTGCTAAACCTAATCGGAACTAGTATTGGAATTATAGCACTCTTAGCCTCACAAGTTATATTTAGATCCAAAACAAAAAATATTTCTAGTTTACGGATAAATATTGAAAATTTTGACCAATTGCGGCCTGCTTATATTCTAAAATGGGCTTTAATCGATGCAGCTGGACTAATAAATGCTGTATTCTTTTTCTTGACAGGTAATCTGCTTTTGCTATACTTTAGTATCGCCTTATGCTTAGTTTTATACCTCAGTAAACCTAGATTTTACTAAACTTTATGAACCCACTTTTTGATATTGAAAAGATATACGACTATCCAGATGCCATGCAATTAGATACATCTCGTATGGATAAACATTTGGTTGTTTGTAGAAAAGAAGATTTAAAAAATGGAGGAAAAGAAAAATTATTGGAGATCGTCAGAGCCATTCAATGGGACATAAATACAAATCTAGAATTGGTCGATCTTGAAGAAAAAGAATCTATTCAACTATCATCAGGGCTTCCTCTTAAAAGAAATAAAAGAATCGTTCTAAGTTTTGGCTTAAAGCCAATGGATCTTTGTTTACAATGCCCATTACAGTTTTATCAGCGTATTACTTTTGAAAATGCCATTGTTATCTTTAGTCATAGCGTACAAGAACTAATGGATAGTAAGCAATATAAAAGTAATCTGTGGGGAGCTATTAAATCTTTTAAATCCTAAACCATGTCTATTATTTTTGCTACTGGAAACAGTCACAAAGTCCAAGAGGCTCGTTCTGTTTTAGATATACCTTTCAAGTCATTAAAGGAAATAAATTTTTTGGAAGATATCGAAGAGACGGGTTCTACACTGGAGGCGAATGCACTTATTAAAGCAAGGCACATTTATAACCTAGACAATGAATACAACTTTGTTTTTTCCGAAGATACTGGATTAGAAGTTGATGCATTAAACGGAGCTCCTGGAGTTATTACTGCACGATACGCAGGCACTTCAAAATCGTTTACAAATAATATGGATTTACTCCTTCATAATTTATCAGGTTTTGAAGATAGGTCAGCTCGTTTTAGAGCAGTGATTGCACTGATTTTAAATGGAAACGAATATTTGTTTGAAGGAATTATAAACGGTACCATAGCAAAAGAAAAATTTGGTGATGGAGGATTTGGGTATGACCCAATATTTATTCCGGAAGGTCATACTAAAACTTTTGCAGAATTAGGCAGTCATGTTAAAGACCAACTAAGTCATAGATCTAAAGCCTTACAAAAAATGAAAAATCAACTGGATCGACTAAACGTAAAAATCTAAAATTACCAATAGCCCGAAAATGACAGAGGCTACACCATTAGTAGTAAAGAAAGCAAGATCTACTCTTTTTAAATCGTCATGCTTTACTAAGGTGTGCTGGTAAATAAGTAGAGACAAAAAAACGGCTACTGCTATCCAATGTATATATCCGATACCTGAATCAATTTGACCTAAAAGATAACCGGCCATAACTAATAATGCAGCACACACCAAGTGGAATACATTAGAAAGCCTAAGGGCATTTACTTTTCCAAAATGTACCGGAATCGATTTTAAATTTTGACTTTGATCAAAAGACACATCTTGCATTGCATAAATAATATCAAAACCAGCGACCCAAAACAATACTGCAAATCCATAAAGTATCGGAACTAAATGAAATGACTCTGCTACCGCAACATAAGCTCCAACAGGAGCTAGTGCTAAACCTACTCCTAAAACTAAATGACAAAGCGATGTAAAACGCTTAGTATAGGAATAAAAAAGAATGACAAATAGAGCTACTGGACTGAGATAGAAACATAGACTATTTATAAAAAAAGTTGTGGCTATAAATAATAGACAATTAATCACTACAAAAACAAAAGCAGATCGAGATGTTATTATTCCTGCGGGAATTTCTCTGGCCACTGTTCTGGGATTTTTTCTATCGATCTCTTTATCTAAGAATCGATTAAAGGCCATTGCCGCATTCCTTGCTAAAACCATACAAATAATAACCAAGCCTAGTTTATCTAATCTGAAAGTATATCCTTCAATAAAATGAGCAAGAAATAAACCGATCATTGCAAATGGCATTGCAAAAATGGTATGACTAAACTTTACTAGGCTTAAAAAATCTTTCACTATATGATATAAACAAAAAAGTCCATGAAGGGTTGCTCCATGGACTTACTTTATTATCTAATTTAGTATTATTTAGAAGGAGTTGCATTAGCTGCAGCTGCTTCATCTTTCTTTACACTACCCTTAATCGTTAAGTATGTTTTTGCAGGATCTGTGTTAGCAGTAATAGTAACTCTTTTAGACTGAGCTCCACCACCTACTTTTCCTTTTCCTTTAGAGTCAAACTGAACTTTCACCACTGAACTTTCTCCAGCAGGAATAGGCTCTCTTGGCCAGTCAGGAACAGTACATCCACAGCTACCTTTAGCGTTAGAAATGATAAGAGGTTCTTTACCTGTGTTAGTAAATTTGTACTCATAAACTACTTTCTCACCTTCCATAACTTCACCAAAATCATATGTAGTTTCATCAAAAGACATAGTCGTTAATGGTCCTACAGGAACCGCTGGTTCTGCAGCTGTTGCCGCTGGTGTAGAAGCAGGAGTTGTAGATACAGATTGATTAGCAACAGTTGCTGCCGGAGTTGCAGATGTATCAACAGAAGCACCATCATTCTTACATGATATTAAAGCAAAAGTTGCCAAAAAAGCAAATAATCCTAAAATTCTAAATTGTTTCATTACAAATATTTAATTTCAAAAAATTGATTGTTTCTTAAACGATGATTCAAAGATAATCTCTAATCATTATAAATTTCAACTATTTAAACTCGGTTAACAACGTATTAACAAGCATTTACACACTTGGTTTAATCCTTTTTTTGTCGTAACCAACATTGTAAATAATTTACATCTACTTGTTGTTTAATAAAAGACGCAAATTTACATATAAATAATTAATCTATATATTAAATTAGAACGAATAAGTTATTTACCCATGATCACTTGTCACGTTACTATTTACTTGAGATCCATTTATCAAATTCATCCTTATTAAGAGCATTTAGACAGTGCTCTTTTAATAACATCGCTTTACGAGCTACATGAACCCCATAAACAATATCAGAAATACCAGAAGTACTATGAGCATCAGGATTTATAGAAATCATGACACCTCTTTCTGTAGCATAAGGTATCCATTTCCAGTCCATGTCTAGTCGATTAGGATTTGCATTTAACTCTATCACTACATCATTAGCCGCACAGGCGTCAATAACTTTTTCGTAATCGATAGGATATCCTTCTCTAGATAAAAGTAATCTTCCTGTAGGATGTCCTAGAATACGAGTATGCGGATTTTCGATAGCAGTGATTAGTCTAGTCGTAGCCTTATCGATATCCATTTTAAGATTAGAATGTATGGACGCTATAACCAGGTCAAATTCTGCTAAGATATCATCAGGATAATCTAAAGACCCATTAGATAAAATATCAGACTCTATACTTTTATAAATATGAAAATCTTTCCTATCGCTTTGAAGTTTTTTATTGAGTTGATCGATTTCAACCCACTGCTGTTCTAATCTTTCTATGGATAATCCATTGGCATAAAAAGCAGATTTAGAATGATCAGACATAACCAAATAACTATAACCACTTAACTGGCAAGCATGGGCCATTTCTGATATTGTATTTACGCCATCACTATATGTGGAGTGATTATGTATTACACCAAGAATATCTTTATAATCGATAACTTGTCCCACTTTACTAAGGTGCTCCTCTAGTAAAACGGTTGCATCATTACGCATCTCTGGAGGAATGTATGGTAATCCCATTTCTTCAAAAATATCTTCCTCCTCTTCGGCAGATTGATAATTACCTAATGCATCCAAAAAGGCACTATCAGAAGAACTCTCTAATAAATCTAACGCCCAGTTATCTTGATCGCTTCTAATAATAACTACTGTACAATCTTTATAGCGTAACTCTTCTTTCTCCTCATCATAAAACAAATCTTCTATTAAAGTTGATAATTCTACATCGCTCTCTGCACCATCAGTAATTAATTCTATTTGATTAATGATCGGCATCAGTCTACGGATCTCTCCTGTGATATCAAACCTAGAACCAGAAATAGACTCTAGTACTTCTATAAGCTCAAGGGCAAGAACCTCTGCAGTAGCATAATGAAGTTTTCCTTGAGAAGAAAAGTAATATTCTAGTTGTGCCTTTAATTGTGCTTGTGTTTTTGCTCCAAAGCCCTTTAGAGCAACAAGTCTATTTTCGTTACATGCATAGAGTAACTCTCCGGGTGATTCTATTTCCAGTTCGTTCCAGACCGTTTTAACCTTTTTGGGCCCCAGCCCCTTAATCCTTAATAAATTTTGGATACCAATCGGTGTGATGTCTTGATATTTTTCTAAAGTCTGGAGTGTGCCTGTTGTTAATAACTCCTGAATTTTTTCGCTAATAGCTTTACCTATCCCGGGTATCTCATTAATTTCTGTGATATCCATCTGGCTCAAAGGATGAGGTAATTTCCTAATAGTGATATAAGCATTACTATACGATCTTGTTTTAAAAGGGTTTTCATCATGTAATTCCATAATTTTACCCAAGAACTGAAACACCTTTGCTATATCTTTGTTAGTCATAACCGTTATATTATTTGCGAAATTATATGAATACTTTAAATTTGAGTTCTAATGTTTAACTTTTATATCATGAGACTATTAATTTTTAATTTGATGTTATTTATTTCAGCATTGTTGATAACTTCCTGTGACACTAGTTCGAATAACACCTCAGCATCTAAAATCGATTTATCCTCTTATCAGACGGAAGAGATTGCCGGAAATGGAATTAGAGCAAAAAAGATTTCTTCGGATGGAACATTAGTAGAAGAGGGATATGTTGCTAACGGCGTAAAAAATGGAGTATGGATTACTTATAATCCAGAAGGGCGGATTAACACTATGACTACCTACGTTGATGGTCAGCAAAGTGGTCCTCATTTAGAATTTTCTCAAAGAAGTCAAATTATCCTCAAAGCGTATTATAACGGTGGTGTACTAGATGGGCCTTACGCAACATATAAAAATGGACGATATCTTATAGAGTCCTTTTACAAAAATGGTAAGCTAGAGGGACAGTACAAAGAATATTTCCCAGGAGGAAGAGAAAGCGGTAAGCTCCAAAAACTCATGGAATTTAAAAATGGAAAACAAGATGGAAAATTAGAATATTACGATCCAGAAGGTAATGTTACCTTATCTTACCAATACAAAGATGGAGAAAAAATAGAGGGAGGACTTCCTGAATAACGTCTTTACTTGCATATAAACTTACTCTCATATAAGGCTTATTTACGAACCATGCAAATCGGTTCTAAATCTTACGTTTTTGATCCGATCCGAAAAAAAAACGTAATCCTTACTCCTGAAGAGATGACAAGACAGTTATTAATTCATTACCTGATAGAAGAAAAAAAATATCGTCCTGCTCTTATACAAGTGGAGAAAGCTATCGAGGTAAATGGGTTTGTAAGAAGATATGATCTCATTGTTTTTAATAAATCCTTTAAGCCCTTTTTACTAGTAGAATGTAAGTCTCATAAAATAAAAATTAAGCAAGCAACATTTGATCAAATAACCAGATATAACCTCAGTCTAAAAGTAGAATATCTTCTTATCACTAATGGAATGGAGCATCATGGATACCAAATAAACTATGAATCTAGAACAGCGAACAATATTATCGCACTTCCTGATTTTGAGTGATATTTTAGTTTTCATTTTCTAAATTAATAAGGGATAAAATGTAACTTGCCGTCACTAAAGTAGACTATGGAAAACCCTAAAATTTTAATTACTGGAGCCGCTGGACAGCTGGGACAAGTACTGACGCAGCAACTAAGAGCTCTGTATGGTAATGATAATGTAATCGCTACAGATATAAATAGTAATATAGAAGGGTTAGCACCATTTGAATATTTAGACATTCTTAATTTAGAAAGACTAAGGACTATTATCCAAGATCATAAAATAACACAGATTTATCATCTAGCGGCCATCCTATCAGCAAGTGGAGAACGTAATCCAGCATTTACTTGGAATATAAATTTAAACGGACTAATCGGAGTATTAGATATCGTAAAGGAACTCGGCCTAGACCGAATATTTTTTCCTAGTACTATTGCTGTTTTTGGAAATACTACTCCAAGAGAACAAACCGCTCAAGACGTACCACTCCTTCCAGAAACAGTTTATGGAATGAGCAAAACGGCAGGTGAATTATGGTGTAACTATTACCATAAAAAATATGGACTAGATATACGTAGTATCCGATACCCTGGTGTAATAGGATGGCAATCTCTTCCTGAAGGAGGTACTACCGATTATGCAGTAGAAATTTATCATGGAGCACTAAAAGAAAAAAAATACGAATGCTTTTTATCTGCTCATACTAGACTCCCTATGATTTATATGCCTGATGTTATAAACGGAACGATCCAGATTATGCAAGCTCCTAAGGAAGCCATTACTTTACGTTATGGATATAATCTAGCATCGATGAGTTTTACGCCTGAAGAAATAGCTGCATCTATTAAGAAAGAAATTCCTGATTTTGAGATTACATATAAACCTGATTTCAGACAAGAGATTGCAGCATCATGGACGGAAAGTATCGATGATAGCAAGGCACGTAAGGACTGGAACTGGTCTCCCGATTACACACTGGATAAAATGACCAAAGACATGATTTTTCATTTAAAGCAAAATCTAAATCTATAAATTTAGTTTTTACAAAAACTACATAATAAAACATATGTTCTCTAATATAAAAACCTCTTTACAATCGGAATTAGATCAGATCAAAGCGGATGGTCTTTACAAGGAAGAAAGGATCATAACAACTCCACAAGCTGCAGACATTAAAACCACTGCAGGAAATGAAGTTATTAACTTTTGTGCAAATAATTACCTCGGTCTATCATCCCATCCTGATGTAATAAACGCAGCAAAGGAAACTATAGACACCCATGGTTTTGGGATGTCCTCAGTAAGATTTATTTGTGGAACTCAGGATATACATAAAGAACTGGAAGAAAAAATTGCTGCATTTGTAGGATGCGATGACGCTATACTATATGCGGCAGCCTTTGATGCTAATGGCGGTCTCTTTGAACCGATCCTAAATAAAGATGATGCAATCATATCTGACTCTCTTAACCATGCTTCGATCATAGATGGTATCCGATTATGTAAAGCATCTAGATATCGATATGCCAGTAACGACATGGTAGATTTAGAAGTAAAACTTAAAGAAGCAAAGGAAGCCGGTGCAAGAAGAATAATGATCGCCACGGATGGAGTCTTTTCCATGGATGGTGTTATCGCACAAATAGATAAAATCTGCGATCTAGCTGATAAGTATGAGGCAATGGTAATGGTAGATGACTGTCATGCTACTGGCTTTACGGGTAAGACAGGCCGAGGAAGTGCCGAGCATGCCGGGGCTTTTGGGAGACCTGATATTATTACGGGTACATTTGGTAAAGCTATGGGTGGAGCATCTGGTGGGTTTACTGCTGGTCCTAAAGAAATCATAGATATGCTCAGACAGCGATCAAGACCCTATTTATTTTCTAACACATTAGCACCTTCTATTGTAGGTGCGAGTATTAAAGTAATAGACTTATTATCTGAGTCTACTGCTTTACGAGATAAGTTAGAAGCTAATACCGCCTTTTTTAGAAAAGGGATGGAGGAAGCCGGTTTTGATATCGTACCAGGAACACATCCTATAGTTCCGGTAATGCTATATGATGCTGTACTATCACAAAAGATGTCAGATGCATTACTAGAGGAAGGTATTTATGTAATCGGTTTTTATTACCCTGTGGTTCCTAAAGAAAAAGCCAGAATAAGAGTACAAGTTTCTGCAGGGCATGAGCAACATCATCTAGAGAAAGCCATTGCCGCATTTACTAAAGTAGGAAAAGATTTAGGAGTAATTTAAGGAGTATCACGTTTATTAAACATAATAAAACAAAGAGCTTTTAACATAAAAAGAAGCAATGAATATCGAACAACTAAACTGGAACTACGAGGAATTTTGTGCTTATGTTCTCATATATGCTAGCTATGCAGATCTGGAATTCTCCAAAGAAGAAAAAGATTTAATTATTAAGTCAGTAGGACAGGAGAGATTTGAAAAATTAGAGGCCACATATCTCGAACATGGAGATTATGAGCGTTTACAAATAATAATGGACCACAAAGGAGTATACTACCCTACAGCCGATCGTAAGCAAGAGCTCATAGAAAAGATATCTCAGTTATTTAATGCAGATGGAGAGTTCTCGAGACCTGAAAAAACATTGTTACTGTTCTTGCAGAAGCTTTTATAGTTCTAATTATTTTTTCTTTATCGACCATTGTATTTTAGCACGAGCGACGACTTCTCCTTCTTTATTCTTTCCTTCTGTCTCTAAAATAAACGCTTGTCCTCCGCCTTTACTTTCTTCATTGGCTACAGCCTCTGCGATTACACTTCCTTGTATACAACTAAATGTAGTAATCGTCTTTGCTTTCTTTATAAAATCCATCTCAAATCTAGTAACTAGCATGGAATACTTTCCTCTACCACTAAGATAAATCTGTACCAGTGCTCCTGTAGATAACTCTGCCGTGCCTGCCAAAGCAGAAAAATATATAGACTTAAATGGATTTTGAGAGGCCCACTTATATGGGACGGTTACGCGACAAGAGTCTTTATCTAAATGTTTAACTCTTGTACCCCAGAAAAAAATAGAAGGTAACTTACGCAGCATAACTATCCTAAAAACCAAAGGACTATTGTAAGATTTTATAAGTTCTCTTCCTTTATCGGTAATTTCTGCTGACATCGTTTAGTCCTTTATTTTCATGGTAGGAATAGGTTTTACAACCATCTGTATCGTATTAGGAAGCTTTTCCTCAAATAGTATAATACGCTCTTTAGTCATACTATCTATGATCTCCTGATTATAATGTCTTATGGTAAGCACCTCTAAATCTTTTTCTTGAGTAACATTAAAAGACTTTTGGAGCTTTTCTAAAAGATTTATGATTCTAGTCTCATCATTATCAATAGAAATCAAAAAACTGACAGCTGTATTTTTCATCATTTTTATCTTAATCCGATGATCCGCTATCAATTCAAAAATCTCCTTTAAGTGTTCTTCTGCTACAAAGGAAAAATCTCTTGTTCTAATGCGTAATAAAGTTTGATTATGTTCAAAAACCACGATCGGAGGATAAGCTGTAGTTTCTGTGTTATTTATCACAGTTCCTTCGCCCTCTGGATTTAAAAATGATTTTACATGAAGTGGTATAGACTTATTTTGGATCGGCTTAATTGTTTTAGGGTGTATCACTTTTGCTCCATAATAAGTCATTTCTACAGCTTCCCTGTAGGAAAGGTTATTAAGCTTGGTTACATTATCAAATAGTCGTGGATCTCCGGTAAGCACACCTGGAACATCCTTCCATATATACATGCCTTCAGCATCTAAGCAATAGGAAAAAATACTAGCAGAAAAATCTGATCCTTCTCTACCGAGCGTAGTTGTAAAATTTTCTGAACTAGCACCGATAAATCCTTGAGTAACGATGATATCAGCTTTTTCAAACAACTGGGATGTTTTTTCTTTTATCCTTTTTTCTGTTTCCTCCCATTGCACTTTTGCCTCTCGGTAAGTATTATCTGTAAGAATAACATCCCTTGCATCAAGCCACGTAGATTGCATTCCTGATACTTGTAATAAAGCATTGAGCATTTTAGAAGACACTTGCTCTCCTACAGAAACGATTTGATCGTACTCAAAATCAAAATCTTCGTGAGGCTCATCTTCTAACATCCAGTCTATTTCTACAAAAGTATCTAGAAGTTCTGTTTGCCACTTATCACTATTAGGTATCAGACTATTAAGCGTGTCTAAATGATCTTTTTTTATAGTGCTCAAAGAAGAAAAAGAATCCTTCTCGGGATTAAAATGATCTCTTACCACCTCTTGTAACGCATTAGTCGTTTTACCCATAGCAGAGACTACGATTAATAATTTGTTATGCTTAGCAGCTTGTACAATTTGTTTTACATTTTTAAAACCATCTGCATCTTTTATGGACGCCCCTCCAAATTTATATACCTTAAGTCCCACAAGACTATTTTTTATGAATGAGCAAATATAAGATTATCAAGACTCAGCTCTTAAATAAGCAAACATTAATCTATTAAAATGATAAATGAAAAAACGTGATTCAGAAAATGATAAGACATCTAAAATCTTATTTTTAAACTTTCTCTGTAGATTTTTATTTGTAAGTTTACCCGCCTTGAAAACTAACCAATGGAAAATACGATAGGAAATGCACTTTTTCTTTTGGCAATCGGTATGATTACCGTTTTTGTCATTTTATTACTAGTCATATTATGTGGTACATTATTAATCACTATTGTCAATAAATATTTTCCTGAAAACACAACGCCTTCAGACCTCTCCAAAGAGGAAAATGCCATGAAGGTTTTGGAACAAATCGTTGCCAAGGTCACCGATTCTAAAGGAATTATTGAAAAAGTAGAAAAGCTGTAGTTGTATGAAACGTGAAATAAAATTAGCACTCGTTTATCGTGATATGTGGCAATCTTCTGGGAAATATGTCCCTAGGGTAGATCAGCTACTTAGAGTGGCTCAACCTATTATTGATATGGGCTGCTTTGCACGAGTAGAAACAAACGGAGGAGGTTTTGAACAGATCAATCTTCTATTCGGTGAAAACCCGAATATCTCTAATCGTAAATGGACCCAACCTTTTAATGATGCCGGTATACAAACACAGATGCTTGAAAGAGGGCTTAATGGTATACGTATGAGTCCCGTTCCTGCCGATGTTAGACAACTTATGTTCAAGGTTAAAAAGCTACAAGGAACAGATATATCTAGATCTTTTGATGGGCTAAATAATCCTCAAAACCTAGAACTCTCATTTAAATATGCAAGAGAAGGAGGCATGATTGCACAAGGAGCATTAAGCCTGACATACTCTCCTCTGCATAATGTAGATTATTACATCGAACTAGCAAATAAATATATCGCCTTAGGAGCGGAAGAAATCTGTATAAAGGATATGGCAGGTATAGGACGTCCTTCTTCCGTAGGTAAAATAGTAGGTGGAATCCGTAAAAACCATCCAGATATTTTAATACAGTATCATGGACATAGCACACCAGGGTTTTCTGTTGCTTCCTCACTAGAAGCTGCTCGTAATGGAGCCGATATAATAGATGTCGGTATGGAACCACTTAGTTGGGGAACGGGCCATGCTGATTTACTAACGATCCATGAGATGCTTAAAGATGATGGATTTTTACTTCCAGATATAAACATGGATGCATACATGCAAGTCCGTAGTTTATCTCAAGAATTTATCGATGATTTTTTAGGAGAATATATAAACAAGCAAAATCGGTTTATGAACTCACTGCTCATCGGTCCTGGTTTACCAGGTGGAATGATGGGAAGCTTAATGGCAGATTTAGAGAAGAATTTAAAAAGTATAAACAAATGGCTTACTAAAAATGATAAGCCTAATTTAAGTCAGGATGAATTACTCATCAAACTGTTTAACGAAGTAAAACATATCTGGCCAAAAATGGGATACCCCCCGCTGGTAACACCGTTTAGTCAGTATGTAAAAAATGCGGCCCTTATGAATCTCTCGCAGATGATCAAAGGAAAAGATCGGTGGTCGATGCTAGATGAAAACACATGGGGTATGCTAGTGGGTAAATCTGGGAAATTACTAGGTCCATTGGATGAGGAATTATTGGCTTTAGCCAAAGAACAAAATAGAGAATTTTTTACCGGCAAGCCTCAAGATTTATATCCAAATGAACTGGAACTATACAAAGAGAAAATGGCAGAAAAAGGATGGGATCATGGGCAAGATGATGAAGAACTCCTGGAGTATGCCATGCATCCTGCACAGTATGAAGCGTATAAATCAGGCAAGGCAAAAGAATCGTTTTTAGCAGATCTCCAAAAAAGAAGAGATGCTAAAATCACCGTGGCTACTAATGATTCCTCTACGGGTCCTAAACAACTAGATGTAGAAGTAGGAGGAGTACAATACAGAGTGCACATAGGATACCCGGGAACGTCTAAGGATACTCCATCAAAAGATGATAGTTCTGCTATTGCTGTTGGAGATTTCTCATATATCGACACGCCTTTAGAAGGTAAATTTTTCCTTACAAAGGATTCTTCAGAAAAGGGAATAAAAGTTGGAGATAAAATTTCAAAGGGGCAAACTGTAGCTTATGTAGAAGCTATGAAAGTTATAAATGCTATCACCTCGGATAAAGATGGTACTGTAGCTGAGATATTATTTACGTCGGGAGATGATGTGGAAGAAGATGATCATATTATAAAAATAGCATAAGTGGAAGTTTTACAAGAGATATATAATATGACGGCTATCGGCGAGATGATCGATAAACCTACTAGCTTAATAATGATCGCCATCTCCTTTATCATGCTGTATCTAGGTGTGGTTAAACGGTTTGAGCCACTATTATTGGTGCCTATTGCATTTGGGATATTATTGGCAAATTTTCCGACTGACCTGGCTGGATCTGGAATGGCAGTAGTGCAAGCTGATGAGACTAACGGTATTATGCACATGACCCTGATAGAAATTTCCAAGGACTATGGTATCATGAACATGTTATACTATGCTCTAATAAAATCAGGATTACTTCCTCCTCTGATATTCTTAGGAGTTGGAGCATTAACAGACTTTGGTCCTTTATTAAGAAATCTGAGATTAGCGTTTTTTGGGGCTGCAGCCCAAATTGGAATTTTTTCTGTTATGATAGCTGCAGTGGCTATGAATTTTACGTTGCAAGAATCTGCAGCTCTGGGTATCATCGGCGGTGCTGATGGTCCTACTGCTATTTATACCGCTATAAATCTTGCTCCTCATTTACTAGGTCCTATCGCGATAGCGGCATACTCCTATATGGCTCTGGTACCCGTAATTATTCCCTTTGTAGTAAAACTAACGATGAGTAAAAAAGAACTGCTCATCAATATGAAAGAACAGGATAAATTATTTCCACCTAAAAGAAAAATTAAAAACCTAAGAGCGTTAAAAATAATCTTCCCAGTATGTCTGGGAATCTTAATATTCATATTAGTTCCTAGTTCTATCCCTCTAGTAGGAATGTTACTATTTGGGAATTTAATCAAAGAGATAGGATCAGATACCAAGCGTCTTTTTAATGCTGCCACTGATACTATAATGAACACCGCAACGATATTCTTAGGCTTGCTAATCGGTGCTACCATGACCGCTGACACATTTTTGAATAAAGAGACATTACTTATTGTTTTTGGAGGGTTTTTAGCCTTTTGCATCTCTATAGCTGGAGGAATAATAGCTGTTAAAATCTACAATCTCCTATCTAAGAAAAAGATAAATCCATTGATCGGAGCAACTGGTTTAAGTGCCGTACCTATGGCATCAAGAGTAGCTAATGAGATTGCCACAAAACACGATCCATCTAATCACCTATTACAGTATGCGATGTCCAGTAATATATCTGGAGTAATCGGATCTGCGGTAGCTGCTGGAGTCTTAATTTCTTTTTTAAGCTAAGGTTAGAATGTAAATATGGCTTCGTTAAAATCTTAAGTTATTTTTAACATAAAATTTTTACTACCCCATCTTACTGATTATCAAGTCATTAGAGATCCACGTCTTTAAAAATGGTTTTTTATTGGCTTTAAGCCAGTGACCACACGTACCAAAATGATAAATTCTACGTCTTATAAGTAATAGTAGTAGATAGTTTTTTCATACTTTTTTGATAAGAAGTTACCACCCGGTAGCTTCTTTTTTTTGCTCTTTTCTATGTTTCCCTTTTAGCCTTACTGCCCTACTGCGATTTCACAACTTTAAGAATTCCTCTATAACATTATGGGCTTCAAAATTATAGATGATCTGAGTATGGATTTATACAGATCGATTACTTATCTTACCCTTGTAATATTAAAACCGTATTTTCTTAGTCCACGGCATTTTCAAGTTTAGAACACCATCAGATGAAAAATCTTCTTTCGACAATCCTTATTTCACTAATTACACTGAGTACTATAAATTCGCAAGTGGTACTTAATGAGTTCTCCGCCGCTAACCGCGATCAGTTTTTTGATGAATTTGGAGAGGATGAAGACTGGATAGAATTGTACAATACATCATCGTCAGCAATCGATATCTCCGGCTATTATTTAAGTGACCGAAGCAGTAATCCAGATAAATGGACTTTTCCGTCTGGTACGATTATCGAAGGAACATCACACTTGCTTATCTGGGCATCAGGAAAAGATCTAAGCAACCATACAAACTTTAAAATAACACAGACTAAAAATAATGAGGCGATCGTCTTTAGCGATCCATCCGGTAACATAATCGACATCAACGAGATAGATGTACCCAACCAGCTAGGAGATTCCTGGGCTAGGGATATAGATGGTACTGGCAACTGGGCAGTGGCCAGAAATCCTACTCCTGGAGAGGTTAATGGTGCAACCCTACCGAGATATGCTTCAGATATAAATATTAAACCTGCTTCTGGTAGTAAAACTGGTCCAATAGAAATCAGTATCGAAGCCGATGATTTACAAAATGGAGTCATCTATTACACCTTAGACGGAACGGTACCTACCCCCACCTCTTTAGTTTATACTGATCCATTTACTGCAACTAGCACAAGTATAGTCCGAGCTAGAGTTTATGAAAATAATATTAGACCTGGTAGAGTAGAAACCAATACATACCTCATTAATGAAAATCATTCTATTCCGATTATCTCCATAGCTGGTAACGAAATTCCAGACTTACTAGATGGAAATTTTATTGAGCCTATTGGATCATTTGAATTATTTGATAGGTACGGAGAAAAAATAGACGAAGCTGTCGGAGACTTTAATAAACATGGTAATGACTCCTGGGCTTATCCTCAGAGAGGTGTGGATTATATCACTCGAGATCAATATGGATATGATAGTGACATAGATGGAAAATTGTTTAATGTTTCTGACCGTACTTCATTCCAGCGACTTATCCTTAAGGCTGCCGCCAATGATAATGTATCCTTTGAAAACGGAGCTCATATAAGAGACGCATATGTCCATACGTTATCACAACTAGCAAATATGGAGATGGATGAACGGAGTTATGAGCCTTGCATACTTTATGTAAATGGAGTGTACTGGGGAGTATATGAATACAGAGAAAAAGTAGATGATCATGATTATACCGAATATTATTATAATCAAGAAAGAGAAGATATAGACTTTATAAAAACCTGGGGAATAACTTACGAAGAATATGGTAGCTGGGACGACTGGTATCTCCTACGTGACTACATAACAAATAACGATATGTCTGATCCTGACAACTATGCCTACGTAGAGGAGCGATTTAATTTACTAAGCCTACTAGATTATATGATTATACATTCTTTTAATGTCAGTGCCGACTGGCTTAACTGGAATACTGCATGGTGGAGAGGAAGAAATGCAGATGGAGGTGCAAAAAGATGGAGATATATCTTGTGGGATGAGGATGCCTCTTTTAATCATTATATAAACTACTCTAATGTGCCTACTCAAGATCCAGATGCAGACCCTTGCGACTTTGAGGAATTAGAAAGCACCTTTACAGATTTCGAAGGACACATAGGTATTTTTACCAAACTTTTTGATAGTCCTGATTTTGTAGAGCTTTATATAAACAGATATGCAGATCTAAATAATACTTATCTCTCTTGTGATTTTACCATTCCGTTATTAGATAGTTTAGTCGCTCAGATAGAGCCAGAGATGCCTAGACAACTATCTAGATGGGGCGGTTCGATGACGCAATGGCAAGAAAACGTCCAACAACTTAGAGATTTTATACTTACTCGATGTACAGTTTTAGATGAAGGTATCGTCGACTGTTATGAAGACGAGGGTATAACTGGTCCTTATGATATTACAATAAACGTGTCTCCTTCAGGTACAGGAAAAGTAAAAGCCAATACCCTAGTAGGGTTAACCTATCCATGGGAAGGAACCTATTTTGGAGGTATTACAGTATCCTTAGAGGCCATCCCTAATGAGGGCAATAATTTTCTATATTGGGAAGTAAATAATAATGTTTTTGGTCTTAGTGAATTTGATCAAATGATCGAGATGGAAATAGATCAGAATGATGTAATCACAGCTTATTTTTCTGATGTTCCTTGCTTAGATCCAACGGACATTATTATAAACACGGCTCCGGGTATGGCCTTTTTAGAATGGAATGGCGGCGGAGGCGTGACTTACGAAGTAAACTATAAATTACAAGGCACCTCAGACTGGGAGGTTCTCTCATCGTTAAACAACGAAATAACACTTAATGACCTATCTGACTGTACAACATATGATGGTAGAATCCGAACCATATGTGCAAACACAAATACAGACTTTATCAACTTTACTTTTAGTAGTTGGTGTACGACTGATACGGATGACCTCTTAGCTGCGGGTATCCAAAAATTAAAAACGTATCCTATTCCTTTTACAGATATTGTAAACCTAGATATTCAGTTAACTGATGCTATATTATACCGGATTAATGTTTTTGATCATAAAGGAAGCCATATACAATCTTACAATTCCATAAATAACGGGAAGGTAAAACTTGAAAATTGGGGTAACCATCCTTCAGGAATATACCACTTACAGATCATTACCAGTAAAGGAGGGGTATCACAGAAATTAATAAAAATATAAAAGAAACCAATATTGATAAACTCGGATATTTTAGATTCTATAGATGAGTCTGTACTATGCTGGTTAGCAACAGTTTCTATGGATGGTGTTCCAAATGTAAGTCCTAAGGAAATATTTTGCTGGTTCCATGATCATTTTTTAATCGCTAATATTGCCTCACCTGGTTCGGTAAAAAATATTGAACAAAATAAAAACGTAAGTGTGAGTTTTATAGATATTTTGATACAGAAAGGTTTTCAATTAAAAGGGACTGCAGAAATAATCAAGGATACAGATATTACTTTTGATGAATTTTCTAAACCACTTATCCACTTAGCAGGTGACCTCTACCCTTTTAAATCATTAATAAAAATTAAGATAAATAAGACTAAAACTATAGTGGCACCGAGCTATACTTTTTATCCAGACATACCTACGGAACAAAAAATAAGAGACGCCAAAAAGCAATACGGCTTAATCCCTACGTAAATAAAATAGGTGGTTTTTTAAATGGCAAAAAAGTGGATGATACATCAATTACTTGTTTGTAGGAGGTGCTGCTCAACCTAAATTATCAATATTAAAAAAGGATTAATAGATAATTACTTTATAAATAATCTACCATATTACCATTATCCAATTATTGTATTTATTAGTAGAACTTACGACATCTAGGAATGTCATCGTTTTTTGTTATATCTTTATAAGTAATAATGTTTAAATAATTAATATGAATAACGGAACAGTAAAGTTTTTCAACGATTCGAAAGGATTTGGATTTATTACCCCGGATGATGGTGGTAAAGATGTATTTGTACACGCCAGTGGTTTAATAGACCAGATAGCTGAAGGTAACAAAGTAAGCTATGAGGTGGAAGAAGGTAAAAAAGGATTAAATGCAGTTAATGTAACAGTAGTATAAAGAAATTCAATACCTAGTGAAGAATGAAGCCCGCTATAACTTTTAGTGGGCTTTTTTTTGCCCTAATTTAGATTCTCGATAAACAACTTAGACAACCTCTATATTTTGTACTTTTGGCATAAGGTATGGGGGAATGTAACTAAATTGACGACCTTTTTAGGAATAGAATGCAGCATTTATACCTTCTGATGTATTATACCTATAGGGGCATTTCTGCAAGAAAAAATTATCACGTGAAGAAATTAAAAGAATTATTAAAGTTAGTCTCGGTTTTACTCTTGCTTATTTGCAGTATCACTTTTGTTAGTGCTCAGCCAGAACCTTGTGGATCTGTACCTATTATGACTAATGACTGTGCATCAGCTGGAATTTTTGAAGCTTGTGTAATATGTGATATAAATGGATTTACTGGAACAAATGACCTTCAGGATAATGGCCAAAGCCCTCCTGGATTTTGTAGTTTCCCCGATGATATGCACTGGATTGCGTTTATAGCAGGAAGTACTTCTTTAAGTATTCGTATCGATGTTTCTAATTGCTCCATAGGAGGTTTTGGACAACAGAGTTTAGATTTAGGCTTTTATGAGAGTTTAGACTGCGTAAACTTTAGTCCTATAACGGAGTGCCGGATGGACTTAGAAAACGGTGATTCTTTTGTGTTTAACACTACGGTTGCACTTACTATCGGGCAACATTATTACTTAGTAATGGATGGTAGTTCCGGCTCGATATGTGACTGGACTTTTACTGTTCTTAATGGAACTACAGCCGTAGATCCGCTTACTAATTCGGGTACGATAGTACACGAGCCTGAAACATGTCCTGGTTTAGAAACCACTTTTTTTACGGAACTAAACGAATCTGGAGCTGCTATATTTTTCTGGACTATAGACGGTGTAGAACAAGCTCCTAATACACAGCTAGTCAACGTAACTTTTCCAGCTGATGGAGAATACGAGGTTTGCGTATCTGCAGCAAATGCATGTGATGAGGCTCCTCCAGTATGTAGTACGATAAGAGTTAGAACCCCAGAAGTTAATAACATAGTAGAACGACTTTGCGATGGTGAATGCTACGAAGCAAATGGTGTCCAATTTTGTGAAACGGGGTTATTCCAAGAAATAGTGACCCTACCTAATGGTTGTGATAGTTTAATAAATTTAGATATAACTGTTCTCCCTCAAGCAAGTGAAAATGTAGATTTATGGATATGTAATGATGACTTTTTCTTCATAGGATCTACCCCTTATAACGTCACGGGAACTTATCAAGACACCGTACTTACCTCTGATGAATGTGACAGTATCGTTTTTTTAGACTTACTAGTAATAGAGTGCGAGATCATAGGAACACCAGAAGAGATCCCAGTAATATGTAACGGAACCGCTACAGGAACTCTTATTTTTTCGGTGGATCAAGGCGAAGCCCCACTTACTTTTACATGGACAAATATTTTTGATCCTACGCAGTCAGGAACAGGCACGACTAATCTATTAGTTAACAATCAAATTCCTAATATTCCAGCCGGTTCGTATCAGATCTATATTTCTGATGATTTTGGAAATGATGTTGTTGTGACACAGACGGTAACAGAACCTCCTGTGCTCGATGCTTTTCTTACCCCATCTGATAATGGTGGATTTAATGTAAGTTGTTTTATGGATGATGGTATTCCTGGAGCAGATGGTGAAGTTATGGTAACTGTAGAAGGAGGAGTTCCACCATACCAATATTTATGGAGTGACGGTCAGAATACGGAATTTGCATCAGGATTAACTTATGACACTTACTCCGTAACGGTCACCGATATGGTAGGATGTACGCTAGAGCGAATGATCACACTAGACTCTGCCCCACCCTTAGACGCAACTGTGGTTTTTAACAACCCTACTTGTGATGGTTTTGATACAGGTATTATAGATGTACAAGATGTAAATGGAGGGGTTCCAGGGTACAACTATTCTATTATAAGTAATACTGGACCTTTTACACCAGATACTCTTTATACCAATCTTTTTGAAGGAGATTATACTGTTTATATTGAAGATGCAAACGAATGTGTGTATTTAGTAGAAGGAAACATAGTCGCTCCGCAAATTCCGGTAATCACTTTTCCAGAGGACCTTACTATAGATTTATGTGATAGTGTACAACTAAATCCTGGACTTAATGATATTACTATACAATCCATAGAATGGAGCCCTACGGAATATTTATCTGATGATACAGTAATAGATCCATTTGCTAAACCTGTTAGTTTTGAAGAATATGCTTTAACTGTAATCTCTGTCGATGACTGTGCTGATACGGACTCTATACGCGTCAGTGTAAACGAAAGAAGAAGAGTATACACCCCTAATATTTTTTCTCCTAACGGCGATGGTATAAATGATGAGTTTATTTTTAATGCGGGATGTGAAGTAAGTAAAATACTTACAGCTGATATTTTTGATAGATGGGGAAATGTGATTTTTCACAAGGAAGATTTTACACCTAACGACTCCGCGTTTGCGTGGGATGGAAAGTTTAAAAACGAAAAGCTCTCTCACGGTGTTTTTACCTGGTTTACTGAGGTAGAATTTATAGACGGAGAGGTAATTCCTTATTCCGGAACGGTGACGATAATAAAATAGTCTGTCCTCTTAGGAGAGCGATAAATCTGTTTTTAATATTTGCTTTACGCGAATATTTGTTTTAACCTATATTAAGAAAATCTGACTAAACAAAGTCAGACTCATTACTATTAAAGGAAAAAACAACAAACTTTAAATGTTGTATCAAACCTATCTATCGGCTATCATTACATGATCAACTAAAATGTTTTACCAGTAATCCTATGTACTACATATGATTATTATACTAAAACGTTAATCGTACCCATTTTTATTCAGATCATGTTAATCAGTATAAGCGGGCTAATTAGAGAATAGATTTACAGAAGATGATGGAGTTAGAAAAAAAGGTAGATATTTTAATATTTAAATAAATAAAAGGTTTCTCCTTTTGCAGAAAGATAATATATTTGCGGTGCTTTAGAACGGAGGTTAAAAGTTAATCTTCCTAAAGTATTTAAAATGGCCCGTTCGTCTATCGGCTAGGACGCCAGGTTTTCATCCTGGTAAGAGGGGTTCGATTCCCCTACGGGCTAC
>CALLXF010000073.1 GCA_938015805.1 uncultured Saprospiraceae bacterium
TAAACCGCTAAACCGCTAAACCGCTAAACCGCTAAACCGCTAAACCGCTAAACCGCTAAACCGCTAAACCGCTAAACCGCTAAACCGCTAAACCGCTAAACCGCTAAACCGCTAAACCGCTAAACCACTAAACCACTAAACCACTAAACCACTAAACCACTCCTACTGATGGCGATGAGCTAGTACGATTGGTGGTTCCCCATTAAAAGGGTTTGTAAATCCGCCGATCGTCTTTGCTCCGTATGTCGAGGCTCGGATAACACTACGGCTACCGTACTTATTTCTGATGATATCCATTGCATTATAAAGATTTACTGTTTTTTTTGTATCCTCAAAAAGATCGATCTGATATTTTCCTTGTACTAGACTACTAAAGCGTACACCGATCAGTCTTACTAAAAGTCTACGATTATATAATTTATTAAAAATCTCTAACACTCTTTCTATCAGTGTGTGATCTGCTGAGGTGTAAGGGATTTTCATCTGTTTAGAATAGGTGTTAAAATCTGAGTAACGGATTTTTACAGTTACACAGGAGGTCAGTCTGTTTCCATTACGCAGCTGGAAAGCGAGATCCTCGGCCATCGCTCTCATGATCGTCTTAAGTCGATAGACATCTGTAGTATCTCTTCTAAATGTCCGTTCGTTAGAGATAGATTTGCGTTCGTGATATTCTATGATAGGAGAGGAGTCTATTCCATTGGCTCGTTTCCAGACCACACGGCCATTTTTACCAAATACAGATTCCATCATTTCTACAGGCATCTCCTGGACCTTGTTTACTTTTTTGATCCCTAGATTACAGAAGGTCTGGAACATCTTTTCTCCGACCATCGGAATTTTACGGATCGATAAAGGGGCTAGGAAAGGCTTCTCAAAACCTCTATCTATTTTGATCTGATTATTAGGTTTTGCTTCTCCAGTAGCAACTTTAGAAACGATCTTATTGGCGGCAAGCCCAAAAGAAATCGGCAAGCCTGTCTCTCTCATTATCTTTTGTCTCAGTTCGCTAGAAAATTTATATGCTCCTACGTACTTGTCCATTCCTGATAGATCGGCGTAGAATTCATCGATACTCGATTTTTCTAAGATCGGGACTTCTCCTTTCATGATATCAGTGACCAGTTTAGAGTACTTAGTATAGGTGCCGGCATTACCTCTGATGGTGATCGCCTCAGGACATAACCTTTTTGCCATACGCATCGGCATACCTGAATGAGCTCCATATTTACGAGCTTCATAACTCGCTGTCGAGACAACACCTCGATCTCCTGTTCCTCCTACGAGTATCGGTTTACCGATCAGCTTACTATCGATAAGTCGCTCTACCGATACAAAAAAACTATCAAGGTCCATATGGAGGATGGTTCGTTGCATATCATTTTTAATCTACGACGAAGTAAATACAATTTTGGAAATAATCCAAATTTATGGAATAATTCCAATTAATATAATTTGTGTTATATTTGGGTAAGGAAAAATATCGGATTCCTATGTGGAAAATTTTAATCATCTTTTTACTGACTGCTTTTATCGTGCATTTGCTTTATCGCAATCCAGAAAAATCATCAGATAGTAAGCAACCTACGGATAGATCTAGTAATGATGGCGGGACAATTAAACAAGTAAAAACAAAACAGAAAGAACAAACTGTTCCGCCACAAAAGCGTGGACCGAGAGGTGTGATCGTAGAACCTAATGAATTTACCTCAGGATACAGTATCGCTTATTATGATGTCCATGAGGCTGATAGTGATTACTCTTATTTATCCTCGCAAGGATATCAGGGTGGAGGCCCCTCGTGGGAAGGAATACTATATGGCTTACTAAAAATAAAAGATCCTGATCTACTACAGCGTATAGAATTTGATGCAGAGGGAGACGGCCTTGTGATCAATGGGACTAATCGAGCAGATCTAGAAAAAATAGCTCTATGGATCGATGATGTAAAAGCAGATCGTAAACTGATGCAAAGAGCCATCATGATGGCCAATATAGACGGCCGTATGGAGTAACGAGAAGAGCGAGCGAGATAAAGTAAAGTCATCATGTAGATAACGACTATATGGATTAAGAAAGGAGTACAGATTATAAAGGCAAAAAATCATACGTTTTAGAGACTATTAGATAGACTAGATTCTTACAATAAAAAAATGAACTTAGCAAAGTCTGCCATTAGATTTAAACAGATAAGAGAGGAGTTAGGGATGACTCAGTCGGCTTTCGCCGAAAGGCTAAGTATTAAAAATACAACAGCTGATATAGAAAGAGGCAAAGTAAAAATATCGGGAAGGATCGTCAGTCAGTTACTAAAAGATTATCAGATAAATCCATTATGGTTATACGGTAGCAGTACACAAAAATATCTGCAAGCACAAGAACAAAACATATCACCCAAAGTTATCACCGTAAATGATCAAGGCATAGAAAATATATTACTGGTAAATGCAAAGGCTGCCGCAGGGTATGCTGATAATATACAAGAGCCTTCTTTTTACGAGGAGTTACCTGCATTTAGCTTTCCATTACCAGAATACCGCAACACTAGTTTTAGAGGTTTCCAAGTAGAAGGGGATAGTATGATACCTGCTATAAAACCAGATGACTGGATACTCGCAAGAGCTCTTACTAATCTAAACGAAGTGCGTGACGGTAAGGTGTATGTGATAGTTGAGCGAGATACGATCAGAGTAAAAAAAGTTCAGAAATCTAACGATCATCTCACACTTATATCTCTTAATAATGAGTATCCCGCAGTACAAGTTCCACTCGCAGAAATAAAAGAGATATGGGAGTTCCATAGTAAGCTCAGTACTGCCATGGATACACAGCCTAGTAACCAATTATTATTAGAGATAAAAACAGACTTAGAAGAGATTAAAGGGCGACTATAGTCGAATGGTAAGCTGCTCTTAAATCAGAAAATCGATTAAGAAAATAATGGTTTGCAATAGTTAATTTTATTTGTGCTTAATGATAAAAATGAAATTATGAGACAGATTGTTTTACTTCTACTTGCAGTCGTAATGCCTTTCACTATTAAAACACAAGATCTCACAGAGGGATTACTTATAAATGATCTCAGTTTACATCCGATGCAGGACATAGAAAAACCAGGTCATCTAGACATGATAACCGATCCAGCATTTGGGACTACTATAAGACGTATAACTAATGCCGCTCCAGGACAAGTGATCGTTCCGATGTACAGCACCATACAAGCGTGGAATGCAGACGAGTCTATGATGATTTTATATAATCAGTCCTCTGGTAAACACGAACTGCTAAATGGAATGACATATCAGTTTGTAAGAGTCTTAGACGATGTAGATCCTATCGATCTAGAACAAATATTCTGGGACTTTTCTGATCCGGATATTTTATATTACCCTGATGATCTGACATATGATTTTATACGTTATACGATTAGCACGCAATCTAAAGAAGTACTTGTAAACCTCGCAAGTCTTACAAGTTGTAATGACGATATAGAAATGGGAAATGATATTCAGATGATGTCCTGGGATTCTGATGTTTTTACATTTAGATGTGGAAACGATACAGCATATGCTTATCAGATATCTACGGGAGTATTATCTGGTTTCAACATACAAGAATTAAATTTTACGGCCCCTACAGTAGCACCGAGTGGAACTCTATTTTATCATGATAAGAAAGTCTATGACAGTAATGGAAATAGTATCATAGACTTAAATAAAAACGCCGTCGAACATTCATGCGTAGGAAAACTTTCTAATGGAAATGATGCCTTTTATTCTATTGCATTTCAAGAAGGACCAGAAGGTGGATGTATAGGTGACATAATTGCTCATGACCTTACAACTGGAGAATGTATTCCGATCATTAGCCAAAATCAAGGTTACGATTACCCGCAATCTGGAACGCATATCTCTTCATTGGCTCACAAGAATACAAATCCAGGATGGGTCGCCGCATCCATGATAGGTTATGATCAGAATGGACAAGAGTTACTAGATCAGGAATTAGTCATTGCGAGAGCAATTAATAGCAATGTAGAAGTTTGTAGGATAGGGCATCATAGAAGTGATGAGGACCAATTTGATTATTGGGGCGAACCACATGCTGTTATCAGCCCGACAGGTACCAGAGTATTATTTGCATCAGACTGGAGTGGGGATGAGGATGGGCTGTCAGTAGATTCTTATGTCGTAGAGTTACCCGCTCATACTACATTGATTTCCACTCAAAATCAAAATAATAATACCAGATGGCATCGCATATATCCTAATCCAGTAAATGATCGATTAACATTAGAATTGGAAAATACAAATAGCCGAGAAATAATTTTATCAATTTACAATGCTACTGGAAAGCGTATCCATACATATAAAACTAGAATGGATCGATTTAATATCACTACTCAGGATCTCAGCCCCGGAATATATTTCTATAAAATATCAGATAATGATAACGAAGCTATTTATGGTAGGTTTATAAAGCAATAATCTTGAAGAGAGCGATAGTTTCTTTCAAGTATGGTCATGCAGTAATGGACACAGGGGAATAAATCCGTCTTTTAAAAATCAACACCTTACATAAAATATGTAAACCAGGCATTCCACATCTTAGGCATAAATATAATACCACCAACGATGACTGCAGCGATAGCGGCTATTAAGGTAGCTCCTGCTGCGTAATCCTTAGCATCTTCCACATTTATATTATGATTAGGTTCTATAAGGTCGCATACAGATTCTATAGCAGTGTTTAGCAGTTCGGTAATTAAGACGAGTGAGATCGTTATTGCTATAAATGACCACTCCGTCGAGTTTAAACTAAAATACCATCCCAGAGGTAGGACCATACAGATTACGACTAGATGGATCCTCGCATTATGCTCTCGCTTGACTAACTTAATTATGCCCGTTATAGCAAACGAGAAACTTACAATTCTATCTGCTATTGAAAATTTTTTGGGTTTCATAATAAGAAAATGGCAAAATTAGTTTTGGAAATCTACCTATAATAATCAGTTGAATTAGTAAGCTCACCTTACTATAAGTAAACCTATGTAAGTTATATCTTATTTAAAGGTATAAAACGATATTCTCTCATTGCTAAAATATTTTAAGATTATAGTTAGACTTATTTATTAACTCCTTTTTTCTGGTCTTTAGAGGTATCGGTTAGAGATATTAAGCGTCATGAGGAAATGGACTTCGCACAGTATCTTAGAACAGTAGGGGTTAAGCGAGGAGTAAAACACTTCTATTCTCTAAACAATTTAGCAGCATATTTGCTGTATATAATATGATGCGTAAAATAGTACTCGGTATAGGAGGATCTAGTGGATCTGTTTATGCTCAACGATTGATTTCTAAATTATCCAAAATAAAGGATATAGAAGTCGGAATCGTAATGAGCACAAATGCAATTGTAAATTGGGAAATAGAGATAGGACCATTCGACGAAAGTCAGATCCCTTTTAAGATCTATACCAAAAATGATTTTAATGCTCCCTTTGCTAGTGGCTCTGCAAAGTATGATACTATGATTATCTGTCCATCCTCTATGGGGCTTGTGGGAAGAATCGCGACTGGTATTTCTAATGATCTGATGACTAGAGCGGCCGATGTAATTTTAAAAGAAAGGCGTAAGCTGATCATTGTACCTAGGGAAGCTCCTTACAGTTTGATCCATCTTAGAAATATGACCTCGATTACAGAAGCAGGAGGGATTATCTGTCCTGCAACACCATCCTTTTATTCCGGTCCTAGTAGCCTCGTAGAGATTGTAGATACGGTAGTGGATAGAGTAATCGACCTTGCGGGTTTAGAAGTAGATACTTATCGATGGGGAGAGGATTAATCCATTTAATATTTTGTTAATACTTTTTGGAGTGTAAACTAAATCTATCTAAATTTCGGTTATTCACTGTATAACTAATTTATAGTATGAAAGCAGGTTTGAGATTTATTCCTTTTTTATTTTTTATCATGAGTAGTTTTATACTCTCTGCCCAACTAGAAATTTTTAAGGATGGTCCAGTTAGTTCGGCTACAGAAAAAGAATATCAGGAGCAATATCAAAAAAATATCAAGAAATCTAAGATCAATGGAATTTATATTCCACGCAATCTAAATGATGCTTTTACTGAAATTATAGCACTAGCTCCTGAAGATGCCATTTTAAAATTTAAATCCGGAGAGGAAGCCATCGTGGCTAAAAGACTACACCACGGATTAGGGAAATGGTTATTGATGAAATGGAATTTAGAAGAAGGCTCTAGGTATTCTCATTACCTAAAGCAAAAGGGATTGAGCTTTCCTGAGGATATGGTCCAGTTTACCATCCGAGCATTCCATAGACACCTTAATGATGTCAAATTAGAAGAGGATATTTTAATCAAAGAGTATACGGATAAACGAAAAGCAGAGCAACAAGAAAGGATTAAAAACAGAAATGTAATCAAAGAGGAGACTCGAAAAATACCTAGAAAATAATCAGGCTAAAAGACCATTTATAGAAGAATACAATTTTGGATTCCTCAAATTGTATACTTTTGCATTCCTAATTAAGAATCTAAATAAGATGAGATTAAGGTTAGAATAATACTTTTGAGCAATATTTGTGGCTCTCCGTTTGTTCTTAAAAATAGTCTGCATCTTAATTATATATAAAATATGGCAAAGAATTTATTAATAGTAGAGTCACCTGCAAAAGCAAAAACGATTGAGAAATACCTGGGAGAAGACTTTAAAGTAAAGTCCAGTTATGGTCACATCAGAGACCTAGATAAGGGTAAAAAAGGAGTGGAGATAGAAAATAAATTCCAGCCTCATTACATCGTTGCTCCAGAAAAGCAAAAAGTAGTCAAAGAGTTAAAGTCCGCAATGAAAGGAGCTTCAGAAGTATGGCTTGCGACGGATGAGGATCGAGAAGGAGAAGCCATAGCGTGGCATTTATGCGAGGAGCTAGGTCTAGATATAGATACTACTAAGCGTATCGTTTTTAGAGAAATTACAAAACCTGCTATCCAGAAAGCTGTACAAAATCCGGGACGGGTAGATAAAAATCTTGTAGATGCTCAGCAGGCTAGACGGATACTGGATCGATTAGTAGGGTTTGAATTATCTGGCGTACTTTGGAGAAAAGTAAAAAATAAATTATCTGCAGGTCGTGTACAGTCAGTAGCCGTAAAACTGATCGTAGAGCGAGAAAAAGAAATTAGAGAGTTCCAGTCCGAAAACTTCTATAAAGTAGCCGCTCTATATAATGTATCTAATAAAGTAGGCAAGCAAGTCGAACTAAAAGCGGATCTGAAAAATAATATCGCAACTGAGGCTGAAGCTTATGACTTTCTAGAAAAATGTAAAGGTGCCGTACATAGTATAAAAGATATAAAAGTAAAACCTGCTAAACGTAAACCAGCTCCACCATTTATTACTTCTACTTTACAGCAGGAAGCTAGTAGGAGGTTTGGTTACAGTGTGAGTCGTACCATGAGTATAGCTCAGCGGCTTTATGAGCAAGGGTTTATCTCTTACATGAGAACCGATTCTCCTAACCTTAGTGAGATGGCAATAGAGGGAATAGCAAAACAGATTAAATCAGATTTTGGAGATAAGTATTCTTTTCCGCGTAGATACAAGTCTAAGAAAAAAGATGCACAGGAAGCTCACGAGGCCATCAGACCTACATACTTTGAAAGGAGAAATGTGACTAATGATACGGAGCAACAGAAGCTTTATGAGCTGATATGGAAACGTGCAGTTGCCTCTCAGATGGCTGATGCCGAATTAGAAAAAACCACAGTAGAAATAGAAATTTCCACGCAAAAAGATTTTATTCTTAAAGCTCAGGGCGAGGTTATAAAATTTGATGGTTTCCTAAAACTATATATGGAAGCTGCAGATGAGGATGATACAGAAGGAGAAGCAAAAGGTATATTACCTCCATTAACAGTAGGACAAGAACTAGCGTTAAAATCTCTCAAAGCAACAGAGCGATTTTCAAGACCTCCCTCTAGATTTACCGAGGCCACCTTAGTAAAAAAATTAGAAGAACTCGGAATCGGTAGACCTTCTACCTACGCTCCGACGATCTCTAGAATTATGCAAAAGGACAGAGGCTATGTTACCAAAGAAAGCAGAGAAGGTCATGAGAGAAAATACACAGAATATATGCTAGAAGGTGGTGATCTACAGACTAACACATTGACGGAAGTCACAGGATCTACTTCTAATAGATTATATTCTAGTGATATCGGCGAAGTCGTTACAGACTTTTTAAGTGAGCATTTTGGGAATATCATGAACTATAGCTTTACAGCAGATGTAGAAAATAGACTAGATAATATTGCAAACGGTAAAGAGAAGTGGAAAGAAATGCTCGAGGAATTTTATGACCCATTCCATGAGACAGTTACAAATACTATAGAAGAAGCTGCAAGAGCAAAAGGTACTCGAGTACTTGGTACAGATCCGGATTCTGGTCATACCGTTTTGACTCAGATTTCTAGATTTGGACCTGTGGTACAGATAGGTACTGTAGAAGAAGTAGGAGAAGAAGGAAAACCTCGATTTGCAAGTTTAAAAGTAGGGCAGTCTATAACTAATATTACCTACGAAGATGCAATGGAACTGTTTAAGCTGCCTATAGACATGGGAGAGTATGATGGTCAAGAAGTCTCAGTAAATGCCGGTAGATATGGACCTTATGTAAAATTTGGGGAAGTATATGTTTCTATCCCTAGAGATGAAGAACCGACAGAACTGAGTAAAGAGCGTGTAATCGAACTCATAGAAGAAAAGAAAAAAGAACTGGCACCTGTAGGTACCTATAAGGATCTGCCTATTACTAAAGGTAAGGGGAGATTTGGGCCGTACTTTAAGTGGAATAATCTATTTGTAAATATTCCTAAACGTTTTGATCCTGAGACGATATCCGATGCAGATATGATGGAACTCATTTCCATCAAAGAAGAAAAAGAAGCTAACAAATTTGTAACCGTATGGGAAAAGGAAAAACTAGCTGTAGAAAATGGCAGATGGGGACCTTTTATCAGGTTTAAAAAGAAAAGCTTTAAGATCGAGAAAATTAACGATGTAAGGATTACATCAGAGCAAGCAAAATCTATTACGTTAGAAGAAGCTCAGGCTATCGTAGCTGGTGAGCAGCCTAAATCTATGATAGATCGAGTCTCTAAAATGCAAAAAGAGGAAGCGGCAGCTTTAAAAGCTGCGGGAAAGGAAGAATCCTAACATGGCATACTTATAGTTGTGATAGTATTTCTCTTGCAATGACATCTGATGTAGTTCCATCTCCAAGTTGAGAAACTACATGTTTTTTATAGCTCTCTTTTATTTTAGATGACGTACGTGTGATATCCTCTGTGGCTGAGCATAACTTAGTGATGGTAAGGTTTTCCTGGATTAGTTCTGGAACTATAGGTTGATTAGATATTAAGTTTACAAGAGAAATATATTTTACCTTAACTAATCGTTTAGCGATCTGATAAGAGATAGAACTTCCTTTATAACATACTACATGTGGAACTCCAAAAATAGCTGCTTCCAAAGAAGCAGTTCCTGAACTAATCCAAGATAAGTCGCATACGTGTAACAGTTGGTAGTTGTTTTCATAGATGAGGTTTACGTTTTCTGTGGTAATAAATTGCTGGTAAAAATCAGAACCAATGACGCGTAATGCAGCTATGGTAATCTGGTGATTTGGAAATGCTAGGCTCGCCTCTAGCATGATCGGAAGCATTTTTGTGATTTCTTGTTTTCTGCTTCCAGGCATTAGGAGTAAAATCGGATCTTCTGTAAGTTGGTTGTTTTTTCTAAAGTTAGGATCTGGTATAAATTTTTTATAAACTTCCATCAGTGGATGTCCAGCGTAAAAAGTCTCCATTCCATAAGATGCATAAAACGCCTGCTCAAATGGAATAATACAGATCATCTGATCGACAATTTTCTTAATCTTATGCACACGGCTAGTATTCCATGCCCATATCTGTGGGGAGATATAGTAGATTACTCTGATATTTTTATCCTTTGCCCATTTTGCAATTCTCAGATTAAAACCGGGATAGTCGATGAGAATAATCGCATCTGGTTTAAATGCCTCGATATCCTTTTTACACATCGATATATTAGAAAGGATTTTTCTGAGATTAGTTACGACTTCCAGAAAACCCATAAAAGCGAGCTCCTTATAATGCTTTACTAGAGTAGCACCTTGTGATTGTATTTTGTCACCTCCCCATGCTCTAAATTGTACTTCGGGTAATTGATTCTTTAGAGCTGCTATTAGATTAGAGCCATGGAGATCTCCTGAGGCCTCTCCAGCTATGACGTAAAATTTCAAAACTAATTTAGGAGGTAAGGGTAAAAATTATAGAACCAAATCATAGCCGCAGCAAAAGTACCTACTAGAGCACCACGCTGAGCTTCTAACCAGTAGATGCGTTTAAAATAATTTATCGTGATAATATTTAAACATATTGCGATTAACCAGGAAGTACGAGATCTACGTCCAGAGATACTAGCCGTAGTCTCGTCGATAGCACCACTTTCTTGGAACATTTGTTCGAGTCCAGAAATCATTATAGATCCTAGGTATACCACAATAAATGCCATGACAATCCCAAAAATAATATGGTCTAAACGATGCCTTTTCATAATTCATTTAAGTAAGAAAAAGTTTTTATTCCATTGTAATCCGTAAGGTCGTGTTGTGATGGAACCACCGATACGTAACCGTTATCTAACGCCCATAAGTCAGTGTCAGAAGCGTTTTCATTTTTTACAAACGATCCTGCTAACCAGTAATATTTTTCCCCTCTTGGGTCTTCTGCAATTTTAAAATCTTCTTTCCATCCTCCTATTCCTTGCTTGCAAAATTTTACTCCTTTGATCTCGTCAGCGGGGAGTTTAGGAATATTTACGTTCCAGAGTTGACCTTTTGTTCCTTTAAAGTCTAGCATGATAGGGATTAGCCTTTCGGCGAATATTTTAGAGGCTTCGAAATCTGCGTTCTTTGCATAATCTAATAACGAAAAACCTATAGCATTTATTCCATCGATACTGGCTTCCATTGCAGCTGACATCGTGCCAGAGTATATGATATTTAAAGAAGCATTACTTCCATGATTTACTCCGGAAACGCATAGGTCAATAGTACGATTTTTTAAAAGTATATTTTTTGCTAGCTTAACACAGTCCACTGGAGTACCGTTACACTCATAAGCCTCTATGTCTTTAAAGATTTCACGAGGTCTGAGTCGGATAGGAGAGGTGAGCGTGATCGCATGTCCCTGACCAGACTGAGGACTATCTGGTGCGACTACGATAACTTCTCCATACTGTTTTGCAACTTCTATAAGAGAGGAGATACCTTTAGATTCGATGCCATCATCATTAGTAACGAGGATAAGTGGTTTGCTCATGTGAGGTCTGCTATGATATTTTTATTACCCGTTACCATTTGGTCTAGGTTTACATTTATTTTTGCATCTAAAGGTAAAAAGACATCTACCCGGGACCCGAACTTTATAAACCCAAAATCTTCACCCTGTTTTACTTCGTCTCCTTTATCCACGTAACATACTATACGACGAGCTAAAGCACCCGCTATTTGTCTAAGTAACACTTCTTTTTTGCCATTAGAAAAGACTACGGTTGTTCGTTCGTTTTCCATAGATGATTTAGGATGCCAGGCGACGAGATATTTTCCTTTGTGATATTTGTAATACTGTACGATACCGCTAAAAGGATTTCTATTTACGTGGACATTAATCGGAGACATAAAAATAGAAACCTGTAATCGCTTGTCTTTAAAATATTCAGTCTCCATTGTTTCTTCTATGATGACAACTTTACCGTCAGCAGGAGCATAGACCAGATTATCATTATAATTATCGATGGATCTATTAGGATTTCTAAAAAATTGCAAAATGATAATCATAAAAATTACCGTAAATGTCCATCCAATCCAGACATACATTGGCGAAAGCCAATTAAATAAAGAAATGACCACCATACAAATTAGTACGGATAATAAAATCGTCATAGTCCCTTCCTTATGTATCATTTCTCTAGTATTAATAACACCACTGCAATAAATGGCCAGACAAAAATAAAGCTATCAAATCTGTCTAAAAAACCTCCATGTCCGGGCATAATGTTCCCCGTATCTTTTATGCCTAGTTCCCTTTTAATAGATGACTGGACCAGATCTCCATATGTCCCGAAAATCCATATTACTATACCGATCACAATCCAAAAAATCATCGAACGCTGGTCTAAATATAATGCGATTCCAGCACTTGCAAGCAAAGTAAATAATCCTGCACCGATACTACCTTCTATCGTTTTGTTAGGAGAAATCTTTGGAAATAATTTAGTCTTACCAATTCTAGATCCTACCAGATATGCGGCAGAGTCACAAAACCAAATCAATAAAATTATTTTGAGTATAAATCGATCAAATGGAACTTCCTGCATTAACAATAAAAGGGCTATGCCTAAGGGCAATATAATGTAAAACTCTAAATGCTTTAAGAGATACTTTTTTTTATCGTACCATCTCATAGGCTTATAAAGATGGATAATAGACAGTAGATTATAAACGATACTCAGAAAAACTAAAAGCCATAAAATAAAATGGTCTATACCTCCAAGGTTAAAAATGATCGGAAACATCAGTAGCGTAAAAATGATTATCATGAGAGCATTGAAAATATACTGATCCATTTTAGGATGCCTGAGTTTGTATAATTCCATGTAACTCAGGATGCTGATCAGACCCAAGAAAAGATAGTTTCCTACTTTAGAAAAATATAGTAAACTTATAACGATGATAGCAAAAACAAAGGCTGTTTTAGTTCTTTCCCAAAGCTTTTCATTTAAGGTTGCATTCATCGCTGCAAAAGTAATAATTTCGCATTCACAAATGCTTGATAAATGACTCGACTTAGTGTAAACATTAATAAAATTGCTTTGATTAGAAATTCCAGAGGCTCTAATCTACCTAACCTGTCACAAGTGGCTAAGGATTGTGAGGAATTTGGGGCAGAAGGTATTACTGTACATCCTCGTCCAGATGAGCGACATATTAGATATGATGATATTCCTGTGCTAAAAGAGATCGTTACTACAGAGTTTAATATTGAGGGTTTCCCCAATGAAAAATTCTTAAAAATGGTATGTGAGCATAAACCTCATCAGTGTACTCTTGTACCAGACCCTCCTGGAGTGCTTACGAGTTCGGAAGGATGGGATACCATTACACATAAAGATTTTTTAACTGATGTGATTAAAAGGTTACATGACCACGGAGTGCGTGTGTCTTTATTTTTAGAAGCAAATGACGATCACGTAAAAGCGGCCAAGGAAACTGGAACTGATAGGATAGAGTTTTATACTGGATCGTATGCTAATGCATTTTTTAAAGATCGGACAACTGCCATTAAGGCTCATGCAGATGCTTCTAAAATAGCGGCTGCCTACAAGTTAGGCGTAAATGCAGGGCACGATTTAAATTTAGATAATCTCAGCTTTTATAATCAAAATTTACCTAATCTTTTAGAAGTATCGATCGGACATGCTTTGGTTAGTGATGCTTTGTATTATGGATTAAAAAATACTATTCAGATGTATTTACACCAGCTGAGTAAAAAATAGATCAGAGAAAGATTATTCTTAAAAACTATAATTTTTGCATTCAATAACTGGGATTTATTATAAAATTGTTAACATTGTATTAACGCTGAGATGATTTACAAATAGTTTTATTTATCAAAAGCAGCGTTTTATGTTAAGGAACTGTTATTAAATAGTAAGTTCTTAACAGTTAGTTAATATTTAATTTGATAATAGATTATAACATATTTGAAAACATACAAGCCACCACCAGTTCCTACCAATAATTAAGAAAAAGACAAACAATAACAATTAAAATTATTTACTGGGAATAGATATAGAAGTATATCCATTCCGTTTTTAAAAACCAATTTTTTTATTTTTCAATAAATTAAACAGATTAGTATGAAAAAACTTTCCTTACTCCTCTATGTTGCTATAGCGGGGTTACTATTAGGAGTTACCAGTTGTAGGGAGAATAGTCCCGTAGGTGACTCGTTTGCTGATGATTATTATAATCCCAAGGGATCCATTATTTCTTCGTTTGATGTTAATCCAGGGGCGTGGGAAGTTCCCTTAGCTAATACGACATCGATTTCTTTTTCTATCGACTACACAGCGGGAGAAGAAGTTTCTGGTGTGGAAGTTCTAGCCTCATTTAATGGGGGAGAAGCTGTTAGTTATGCAACGGTAAGTTCTTTACCTGCCACATTTGATGTTCCTATGACAGAAATACTAGATGTTTTTGGACTTGCAGTTGGGGACATAGTACCAGATGAGGATCAGGTTATTTTCACGTTTGCTAGTACTTCTGGTGGAGGTGTTACTGTTTCTTCTGATGCAGTCGTTGTTCCGTTTATTAACTGTTTATCTGCTTTAAAAGGAACTTATGAGTATGAGACAAGTCAGTTTTGGTGTGATACGTCTTTACCTCCAGTTACTGGTACAGTAGAAATAATAGAGCAAAACCCAGGTGTTTATACATTTAGCGATTGGGGATTTGGTTCTTATGAGGTTTGCTATGGAGGATCTCAAACGGACTGGGGTACATTACAGATTACAGAAACTTGTGGCATAATTGCAACAATTGGAGAAGATGCCTTTACGGATACTTGGACAATTACAGTTGTAGAAGTTGCAGGTGATAAACTAACATTAAAATATGATAATACTTACGGAGAAGCTGCTACCACAGTTTTAACAAACCCTAATGGGGATTGGCCAGCATTATCAAATTAAAAAACGAACATTAATAAAAAAAATAAGATGAAAAATATATTTTCTATAATGATTCTGATGTTTTTATCTATTTCTGTATTCTCACAAAGAACAGTAACAGGTAAAATATTAGATGAATCTAATCTTCCTTTGATCGGAGCCAATGTAATTATCGTTGGGACTAATCTTGGAACTATTACAGATATCGACGGAAACTTTGCTTTAGAAGTTCCTAACGATGCAAACGAATTAATAATTACCTATACTGGTTTTAATAGCCAAACGGTAGGTATAAATGGTCTTAATACTATAGATGTAGTCCTTACAGAAGGAGAGCTATTAGATGAGGTTGTGATTACAGCATTAGGAGTTTCTCGAAATGAAAAAGCCTTAGGATATGCAGTGCAGAAAGTAAGTTCAGAAACGATTTCTGAATCCAATGCAGTAAGTGCCATTGACGCACTAGCAGGAGCAGCAGCAGGTCTGCAAGTAACATCTGCCTCTGGAGCAGCTGGAGCGGCATCTAGAATAGTGCTAAGAGGTCAAACATCTTTTAATGGAGATAATCAAGCATTAATTGTGGTTGATGGAGTTAGAATGGATAATAGTGAATTCCATACAGAGAGATCTTTAGGAGGAGTTGCAAATTCTAACAGAGCTATGGATATTAATCCAGCAGATATCGATAATATTTCTGTATTAAAGGGAGCAGCAGCTACAGCGTTATATGGTATAGAAGGAGCTAGAGGTGTTGTTTTAATTACAACAAAAAAAGGTAAAAAGGGTGATGTAAAAGTTACAGTAGGATCTACATTTACTAGTTCTAGAGTAACTAATATAGTAGGATTACAAGATGAGTATACACAAGGATGGTCAGGAAATTGGGCTGGTCCGAGTACAGCATTCATTCCTTCAGCTGTGAGTTGGGGAGCAAAAGTAGATGATAATTTATATTGGGTAAATGATCCAGAAGATCCTTATAAGTGGGATTCAAATGGACAAGTTGGGACACTTACAGCGGATGAAGTTTCTGCTGCGAGAGCATTAGGTTTAGAAGTGAATCAATTCCAACCATATAGCAATGTAGAAGACTTCTTTGAAACAGGGACAGCATTACAAAATAATATTTCTGTATCAGGAGGTGGTGAGAGTACGACCTACAGGTTATCTTTTGCAAATTTAAATGAAAATGGAGTTACGCCACAAAATACTTTTGGAAGAACTAACATAGGTGCAAGTATCAGCAATAAAGCATTTGATGATAAGTTGTCCGTTTCTATTAGTGCAAATTATGCAAAAACTGGTGGTCGTAGAATTCAGCAAGGATCTAATATCTCTGGTGTAATGCTGGGATTATTAAGAACCCCTATATCTTTTGATAATGCTAATGGATTATCTGACCCTGCATATGGTGATGATCAGTCTGCTTATTTATTTGCTGATAATACTCAAAGAAACTTTAGAGGTGGAGGTGGTTATGATAATCCTTACTGGGTAGTAAATAATACTCCATTTAACGATGAGGTTAATAGATTTTACGGAAGTATAAATGCATCATATGCTTTCTCTCAGTGGGCTAAATTAGGAGCTACACTAGGAACAGATGTTTATACTGATAACAGAGTACAACGTTTTGAAATTGGATCTAGAGCTTTTCCATCTGGTAGAGTAATAGAAGATAATTATAACTACCGTCATACGGATAGTTACTTTACTTTAGGTGGTGCTGGTAACTTAAGTGATGATTTTTCATTGAGTTACACAGTAGGTGTAAATTTATATGATCAAAACTTAAAGAACTCTTTCGTAACAGGTGATGGATTAAACTTTTATGGTTTCCCACAACTAGGAAATACTACGGATTTTGTACCAGGTGTGGATAGAAGTCAGATTAAAACTGCAGGTTTATTTGGAACAGCAGATTTTGGATTCCAAAACTTTTTATACCTGACATTAACGTCTAGAAGAGATTGGTCTTCTACATTAATTAACCCTAATGCAGAATTTAACGGTAGTGATATCTCTGTATTTTACCCATCGGTATCTTTGGGTCTAATATTCTCTGAGAAAATAGATATTCCAGGTTTATCTTACGGTAAATTGAGAGCTTCTTACGCAGAAGTTGGTGGAGGAGCTCCATCTGCTTACAGTACAGCGACACCTTTTATTGCTGCCGTTTCAGCTGATGGATGGACAAATGGAATAAGTTTCCCATTCAAAGGAATTGCTGGTTATGCTCAGTCTGCTACTGCAGGTAATCCTACACTTAAACCATCTAAGACTAGAGATTTAGAATTAGGTGCTGATTTAAGATTCTTTAATGATTTAGTAGGATTAGATTTTACATGGTATGATAGAAATTCAGAAGATCAGATTATCGCGATAAACATTCCTAATTCTACAGGATTTAGTAATGCTTTTGTAAATAGTGGAGCTCTGAAAACAGTAGGAGGAGAAGTAGTACTTACGCTAAACCCTATAAGAAAACCTGATTTCAATTGGAACGTAGGATTTAATTTTTCAAAATGGAAAACAACTGTACGTAGTCTTCCTGATGGAGTTCCTAATCAATACTTGGATGGATTTACAGGAACGGGAGTTTATAACTTAGCTCCTAGAAGAGAAGACAGTAATGATGACGGTGTTGTAAATAATGATGATGCTGTTGTTGAATATTACGAGTATGGTCAAATTTTAGGTGGAGCTTTCCAACATGTAAATGACACGGATGATAATGGAAACCCGATCTTTAATTCGGAAATGCCATACAACCCAGAAGGAGCTCTTATAATAGAAGATAATCCTGCAAGTGCAAACTTTGGATTCCCTAGAGTAGACCCTGTTGCAAGAATAGTAGGAAACCCTAATCCGGATTTCTTATTAGGGATCACTAACAGATTTAGCTACAAAGGATTTAATCTAAGTTTCTTATTTGACATTAAACAAGGTGGAGATATTTGGAATGGAACAAAAGGAGCAATTACTTTCTTCGGAACTTCTGAACTGACAGAGAATAGAGGAACAGTAACTGTTTTTGATGGTCTTAAAGGTTCGACTGGACAAGCTAATGATGTAGCGGTTACACTTGATCAAAACTGGTACACTGGAAACGGTGGAGGTTTTGGATCAGTAGCTGAGCATTTTGTTGAAGACGGTTCTTTTAGAAGATTAAGATTCTTAACTCTTGGTTATGATTTAGGAGATGTTTTAGGAAATATAGGATTTGAAAATGTATCGATTTCTGTTACTGGAAGAAACTTATTCTTAAGTACTCCTTATACAGGTTTTGATCCAGAATTATCTCTTGCTGGTGCTTCTAGTAACGGTCAAGGATTAGATTATTTCCAATTACCAAACACTAAGTCTTATTCTATTGGAATAAATGCTTCATTCTAAAACGTAGAAAAAATTAATATGAAAAATTTAAAATATATAATTCTATTCTTTGCTGTAATTTCTTTTGCAAGTTGTGAGGATTATTTTGGAGCAGATTCTAATGTCGATCCAGATAATCCGACCTCTTCTACAGTCAATGTTTTATTACCTCCTATACAAGTAGAATTATCTTACTTATATGGTGGAGATTTTACAAGATACAATGGGCTATACACGCAACATGTTGATGGCGTGGGTCGTCAGTTTGTTGTATTGAATAATTATGGAATGGTACCGTCTGATGTAGATAATGCTTGGTCTGATATTTATGTAGGTGTGTTTAATGCATGTAGACAACTTACAAAGATCGCTGATGAAGGTGGATTAAATCATTATAAAGGAATCTCTTTAGTATTAGAATCTTATGCTTTGATGATGGCTACGGATGTATGGGGAGATATTCCTTATTCTGATGCACTTAAGTTTGGAGAGCAAGGTTTATATTCTCCTACTTTCGATACGCAGGAATCTATTTATGCTTCTATTTTTGAAAACCTCGGAATGGCTCGTACGCTATTGAGCGGAGATGATGGAGGAAGTGCTCCTGGGACGGATGATTTAGTATACGGTGGTGATGCTTCTAAATGGCTAAAGTTTATAAACGTTTTAGAGGCGAGAGGTAAAATTCACTTATCTAAAGTAAATGGAAATACTGCGTATAGTGATGCTATGGCTGCTTTGATGGGAGGAGCATTTGAAAGTAGTGCAGATGATGGAGGAGTAGCCTACGGTCCAGCTGCGACTGCTAATGCACCTTGGTATCAGTATATTGAGCAAAGAGATGATTGTGAGACTGGAGCATCTTATGTTGCTTTATTAACGTCTATGAACGATCCTCGTTTAGCAACTTATGGTTTTGAGCATGCAGTACCTGATCATCCAGTTTTTACGCCAGATCAGACAGTAAATCTATTGACATTTACTGAGCAAGAGTTTATTCGTGCAGAATCTATGATGGCATTAGGAAATGGTACCGGAGCATATGATGCAGTACTATCAGGAGTAACCTCTTCTATGGCAGAAGCAGGTGTTACTGGTGATGTAGCTGCTTATCTATCTGATAATGGAATTAATAGTACAAATATTTCTATGACAGATATTATGATGCAAAAGTATATTGCATTATATACTTCTCCAGAAGTTTTTAATGACTGGAGACGAAGTGGAGTTCCTTCATTGTCACCTAATAGTGGTTCTGAAATTCCTAGAAGATGGTGGTATGCTGAGTCAGAACAATTCTCAAATACGAATACACCTTCTCCTTCTTCTTATACGATCTATGATCGTGTATGGTGGGATAACTAATATCTTGTCTTAGTTCTTATCTAAGATATAAGGGTCATTATAGCATTGTTATAATGACCCTTTTTTATACCTTTTATTTGAAAATGTATTATATTAATACTATGAAGAATTGGATTGTCTTGTCTAAAATATGTTTTGGTTTACTTTATTTGTTAGTGTCATCTTTAGTTGTACATGCTCAAGACGAACAGGTCATTCAGCAAAATATATATGCTAATCCCGCTGCGATAGGAAACCAGCAGTTTATTCAAAGTTTTAGAGACTCTAAGGCTAATAATAATAAAGATAAATCTTTCTATTATGATGATTGGGAATCCGTAGTAGCTCTTGCTAACGATTCTACTCAACTAAGAATTAAAAAAGCAAATTTTCATATAGCTACAAGTAAGCTAGTTTTTGAAAAAGACGGTCAGATTCTAGAGTTATTTCCAGATAAAATAGACCACGTTAAATTTGTAAATGAAGTATACAAACCCTTTCCTGTTAAAATTGATAAAAAGGATTCTAAGCGATCTGAATTTATAGAAGCACAATTTTTTGAGGTATTATTTGATGGAGGTGATATTAAATTATTGAGAAATTGGAAAGTGGAGAAGATGAGAAAAACCGGGAATCATCCTATGGGAATACAAACAGAGGTAGGGTTTACTTATAAGCACAAGGAAAAACTTTTCTATATTAAAGAAGATGATAAATACGTTTCTAAATTACCACGGTCAAAAAAGAAATTTGCAAAACTTTTTGGTAAGCAAAGAAAAGAAGTAATCGAATATGCCTCCAAGCATAACTTAAGTCATAAATCTACTAATGACTTAAAATCTATTTTTAGTTTTTATCAAATGAGTAGAATGTAATGAGCCTAAAACTAAAACTAAAAATCAAGAATCGTAGCCTAGTATTTATAATTGTATTTTTTGTTAGTACTGGATTAACCTCTGCACAGAAGTTTGGATTTTCTACTCACGCAGGCTTAGGTTTATCACAAATAGGAGGTGATTTTTTATCCGGGTTTAACAATATAGCTTACCAGATCGGAATAAACGCTCCCTACAAATTTAGTGATAGATTCGAATGGGTAACTGGGTTTGCTTTTAAATCAAATGGTAGTAACAAGAATGGAGAAAGTAAACCTTTAGCAGTAAATCGAGCTCAAATCGAAATGCAATTACGATCGATATCAATATCTGGATTAGTACAATTTAATTTCACAGAAAATTGGGAAGGAGGGTATAAAAACTATTTTCGTTTAGGACCTTCTTTTAATCAGATCGTTTCAAAAAATATTAAAAGTATTTCTTCTAAAGAGGTGGCCGAAATAGTCCCCGTTTTTAGGAAAAGCTACATCAATATGAACGGGATTGTAGGCAAAAATATTAGTGATAAGTATAGCCTAGAATTTTGCTTCTCCTTTGCGGTAACAAGTATAAAAAAAGCTCCCGAAAACCTAGCCGAACTTTATCCGTACGAAATAATGGTCAATTTTGAGTACCGCTTGTTTAATTGATTACAGGGTTCGTAAAAGTCAGCTAGGTCTCGTTTCTTTTAATTAGAAAACAACAAACATCAAGTTTTTATATTATATTTATTTATAATATGAAAGATTCCATTTCTAAATTTCTTGATTACCTTCAGTTTGAAAAGCGATATTCAAAGAATACTCTTGTCTCGTATAAAAATGACTTAGAGCACTTACAAAATTTTCTAACCGTCGCTTATCATTCGACTACAGTCGAATCCATAAAACATTTACACATCAGATCATGGATTGTAGATATGATGCAAAAGTCTTATTCTGCAAAATCAGTTAATAGAAAAATATCCTCGTTAAAATCCTACTTTAAGTTTTTAAAACGATCCAAGTTAATCGAGAAGAATCCAATGCTAAAAATAGTCGCACCAAAAATGGGTAAGCGATTGCCAGAGTACATAAAAGAATCTTCATTAGAAAAATTATTGGCCCAAGAATTTGATTCTACGGACTTTAGCCAGGTTAGGGATTTACTTATTATCGAACTGCTTTATGTTACTGGAATGAGGCGTACCGAGCTCATACATCTTATTACCCAAAATATTGATACTCAGAAAAGTCAAATCAAGGTAGTAGGGAAGGGTGATAAAGAACGGATTATACCTCTGGATAAAAATATAATGGATAAGCTTAGAAATTATTTAGAATTACGGGTAGAAACCTTTTCTAATTGTACGGAGCCATATGTTTTTGTTACCGATAAAGGTAAAAAGTTGTATGATAAGTTAGTTTATAATTTGGTGACTCATCATTTATCATTAGTTAGTAGTAGTGATAAAAAAAGCCCTCATGTTTTACGGCACTCTTTTGCAACACATTTGTCTAATAATGGTGCAGAACTTAATGCTATAAAAGAATTACTTGGTCACGCAAGTTTAGCGGCTACTCAAGTATACACACATAACTCAATAGAGCGATTAAAAGAAATTTACAGTAAGGCTCATCCTAAGGCAAAAACCGAATAAATCAGTGTTTTTGAAAAAGAATTTTAAACATAATTCAAAAAATAATATTTTCTCTACCTAATTATTAAAAAAAGAGTATTTTTGCATTCGCTTTGAACAAAGTGTTCATAGTTTGTGATTGAATTTATGTCTGCCGATGTAGCTCAGTTGGCCAGAGCAGCTGATTTGTAATCAGCGGGTCGGGGGTTCGAATCCCTCCATCGGCTCTACATTTCATTTGGAATGAAAGGAGGGGGTGCGCCACAGTTGGAGAGGTGGGTTGGACTGTAAATCCAATGTTTCGGCTGAGTAGGTTCGAATCCTACCACCCCCACACATTAAAAGACAAAGTTTTAGAATAAAGATTCTGAGATAATAATAAATAAAATGAAATTTGCGGGAGTAGCTCAGTTGGTAGAGCATCAGCCTTCCAAGCTGAGGGTCGCGGGTTCGAGTCTCGTCTCCCGCTCTATAAAATTTTGGGTTACTACAGCATATTGCCGATGTAGCTCAGGGGTAGAGCACGTCCATGGTAAGGACGGGGTCGGGGGTTCAAATCCCTTCATCGGCTCACCTATTTTAGAAAAACATATTGATAATTAAATTAAAATTTAAAAATTATTACTGATGGCTAAAGAAACGTTTCAGCGGAACAAACCTCACGTTAACATCGGAACTATCGGTCACGTGGATCATGGTAAAACAACTCTAACTGCAGCAATTACTTCTGTACTTGCAGATAAAGGTCTAGCAGAAAAGAAAGACTATGATGCTATTGATGGTGCTCCTGAAGAAAAAGAAAGAGGGATCACTATTAATACAGCTCACGTAGAATATGAGACAGACAACAGACACTATGCTCACGTAGATTGTCCAGGTCACGCCGATTATGTTAAGAACATGGTAACGGGTGCTGCTCAGATGGATGGTGCTATCCTTGTAGTTGCGGCTACAGATGGTCCTATGCCTCAGACTAGAGAGCATATCCTTCTTTGTCGTCAGGTAGGCGTTCCTAAGATCGTAGTATTTATGAACAAGGTTGATCTTGTTGATGATGAAGAGATGTTAGAGCTTGTTGAAATGGAGGTAAGAGAATTACTAGATCAATATGAATTTGATGGTGACGGATCTGCGGTTGTGCAAGGTTCTGCACTTAAAGCTTTAGAAGGTGATGCAGGTGCAGTTGAGAAAATCATGGAGCTTATGGCTGCAGTAGATGCTCAGGTACCAGAACCAACTAGAGAAGTAGACAAGCCGTTCTTGATGCCGGTAGAGGATGTATTCTCTATTACTGGTAGAGGAACAGTTGCTACAGGTAGAATTGAAAGGGGTGTGATTAATACTGGAGATGGTGTAGAGATCGTAGGTATGGCTGGTTTAGATGAGAAGCCATTGACTTCTACTATTACTGGAGTGGAGATGTTTAGAAAAATACTAGAAAGAGGAGAAGCTGGTGATAATGCTGGTCTTTTACTTAGAGGTATTGAGAAAGAAGCGATCAAAAGAGGTATGGTTATCTGTGCTCCTGGATCAGTAACTCCTCATACTCATTTTAAATGTGAGGTTTATGTTTTAGGTAAAGATGAGGGTGGAAGACACACTCCATTCTTCAATGGTTATAGACCTCAGTTCTACTTTAGAACTACGGATGTAACTGGTGATGTGACTTTGCCAGGTGGAGTAGAAATGGTGATGCCAGGTGATAATGTTACTTTAGAGGTGAAACTAATTAACAAGATAGCAATGGAAAAAGGATTGCGTTTTGCGATTAGAGAAGGTGGAAGGACAGTGGGTGCAGGTCAGGTTACTGAAATTATTGCATAATTAAGAAGCGAAAGCTTTAATGATAAACGAATTAAGCACCTCTTCTGGGGTGCTTAATTTTCGTGTTTAATAAAATAGGTCTTTATGTAGATCTATATTTTGAATTGAGACATTCAAACTAGACCATAGGGGAGTAGCTCAGTTGGTAGAGCGGCGGTCTCCAAAACCGTAGGCCGCGGGTTCGAATCCTGTCTCCCCTGCAGTTTGGTATTAGCCCATGGTTAAAGGATGTAAACTTTAAAGACTATTATTTATGAGTGATTTGTCACTGTATGTAAAGGAGAGTTATAACGAATTAGTGCATAAAGTAACATGGCCTACTTGGTCAAGTTTACTTTCTAGTACTCGTTTGGTTTTAATAGGGTCTATAATTTTTGCTCTAGTTGTATTTGTTTACGACACAATTTTTAATACGCTTCTTGCTGGATCTAATGATGATCTAAATGAGGCGTGGTTTAATGGTATTTATAATTTGTTCGGATAATGGAAGACGAACATTTAATACCTCAAGAAAACGAGTCTCAGCAAGATGAGAACTTCACTGATATCCAATCAGATGAGGTAGTAGATGGTGTAGTTGATACAGTAGAAGATGGTGTAGAGCTTGAGCAGGGTGATGATAGCGTGGCAGAAGAGGCGGAGGTGGAGCCTATACTAACTGTAGCCGATGTTGTTTCCGAAGATTCTTCTGCAACTGGAGAAGATGCTGAAGAAGTGGTCGTTCCCGTGGTTAAGAAGAAATCCGACAAGAAGTGGTATTCTTTGAGAGTGATTAGTGGGAAAGAGAAAAAGATAAAAGAGAGAATAGAATTAGAATTACAAAGAAATAAGTGGGAAAATTCTATAACGCAAGTTTTAGTTCCTACTGAGAAAGTATATAAAATTAGAGCTGGTAAAAAAGTAATCCTAGAAAGAAACATTTTACCAGGTTACATTTTAATAGAGGCTGTTCCTTCAAAATTTAGAGGAGAAATGGTTACGGCTATTGCCAATATTCCAAATGTGATTCACTTTCTAGGGCGGAATCATCCGATTCCGATGCACCAGTCGGAAGCTAACAGAATGTTGGGTAAAGTAGATGAGTCTCAAGATATGAGTGCTTCTATGATAGAACCATTTATTATTGGAGAAACAGTGAAAATAATAGACGGTCCATTTAAGGATTTCGTCGGTGACATAAAAGAGGTTAACGAAGAGAGAAAGAAAATGAAAGTGATCGTAAAGATCTTTGGACGAGGAACAGAAGTGGAACTAAATTTTATGCAAGTAGAAAAACAATCTTAGAATTAGAATAAAGCGCAAGCAATGGCAAAAGAAATAGGAGGTTTTATAAAATTACAAGTTAGAGGAGGAGCTGCAAATCCTGCTCCACCTGTTGGTCCTGCACTAGGTGCAAAAGGGGTTAACATTATGGAATTCTGTAAAAGATTTAATGCAAAAACGGAAGACTCTAGAGGTAAATTATTACCTGTAGTTATTACTGTTTTTAAAGATAAATCTTTTGAATTTGTAATTAAGACGGCTCCTGCAGCATATCAGCTGATGGAAGCGGCAAAACTAAAAAAAGGTTCGCCTGAGTCTAATAGACAAAAAGTAGGAAGTGTAACATGGGATCAGATCAAGGCTGTCGCAGAAGACAAAATGGAAGATCTTAATGCATTTAAAATAGAATCTGCTATGAAAATGGTAGCAGGTACTGCAAGATCTATGGGTCTTACCGTGAGTGGTAAAGCACCTTGGGAGGCTTAAAAGATATAATTTTTTAACGAGGGAGTTCGATATTGTCAGAACGATTGACCTCAAAATCTATATAAATGGCAAAAATTTCTAAGAAAAGAAAGGCTGCTCAAGAAAAAGTTGATTCAGAGAAACTATACAGTTTGGCGGATGCAATGGCTCTTATCAAAGATGTTAATTGTACAAAATTCGATTCTTCTGTTGATATTCACTGTAGACTAGGAGTAGATCCTCGTAAAGCCGATCAGGCTATAAGAGGTACTGTTGTGTTACCTAACGGGACAGGGAAAACAAAAAGGGTATTAGTTCTATGTACGCCTGACAAAGAAGCAGAGGCTAAAGAAGCTGGAGCAGATCACTATGGTTTAGAAGAATACATCCAGAAAATCCAAAAAGGATGGACTGATATAGATGTTATCGTCGCTACACCTAATGTAATGGCTCAGGTAGGTAAGGTAGGTCGTATCTTAGGACCTAGAGGCCTTATGCCTAACCCTAAGACTGGTACTGTTACGCCTAATGTAGGAAATGCAGTAAGAGATGTAAAGGGTGGAAAGATCGAATTTAGAGTTGATAAGTTCGGGATAACACATAACTCTATTGGTAGGGTTTCCTTTACACCTGAGAAACTTGCAGAAAATGCAAAAGAACTTTTAATGACACTGATATCTATGAAGCCATCAAGTGTTAAAGGATCTTATGTAAAATCTATTAGTGTGGCCTCTACAATGAGTCCAGGTATTAAAATAGATTCAAGTTCAATTTCTTAACTGTATAAATTCTAAAAATAATGACAAGATCAGATAAAGCTACAGCTATAGAACAGTTAAAAGAGAAATTTGAAAATTCTCAGTTCTTCTACATTGCGGATTCTTCTGCTTTAACTGTAGAGGCTGTAAATAAATTAAGAGCTCTATGTTATGAAAAGGACGTAGAGATGAAGGTGGTTAAAAACACCCTAGCAATAAAAGCATTAGAGCAGTTAGAGGGAGACGGTTATTCTGAGCTTCATGCTCAGCTTAAAGGTCCATCTACCATAATGTTTGCAGAAACAGCTAACGCTCCAGCTAAACTTATAAAAGAGTTTAGAAAGAGTCACGATAAACCTGTATTAAAAGGAGCATATATTGACAGTGATATTTACACTGGAGATGATGCCGTGGATATGTTAGCTGCCTTGAAATCGAAAGAAGAGTTAATAGGTGATATTATTCTTCTATTACAGTCACCTATTAAGAATGTTGTGGGTAGTCTGCAGAGCGGTGGTTCGACGATTTCAGGATTGTTAAAAGCTCTAGAAAATAGAGCAAATTAATAATACTCAAAAGAAGAGTATTATTCCGAGTAGGCTTCCAAGCGTTAACGCTACTCAATAAATATTTTTATTGATTAATTTTTTCAAAACCCATTAAAAATGGCAGATTTAAAAGCATTAGCGGATTCTTTAGTAAACCTAACAGTCAAAGATGTTAGCGAGTTGGCAGATATTCTTAAGGAAGAATATGGTATTGAGCCAGCAGCAGCAGCTGTAGCAGTAGCAGCAGGCCCAGGTGGCGGCGGCGATGCAGCAGAAGAGAAATCTAGTTTTGACGTTATGTTAAATTCTGCAGGTGCAGCTAAACTAGCTGTAGTGAAAGAAGTAAAGAATTTGTTAGGTGTAGGTCTTAAAGAAGCAAAAGATCTTGTTGATGGTGCTCCAGGAGTAATTAAAGAAGGAGTTCCTAAAGACGAGGCTGAGTCAATTAAGGCAGCACTAGAAGGTGCAGGAGCTGAAGTAGAATTGAAATAAAAACTTATTTCTGATTCTAATCAGTGAATGACCCAAACGGAGAACAAAATATAATGCACTTAGGATAGCTTGTAGCGAGCTAAACCTAAGTGTATTTTGTTTTTTGAAATTTTGAATAAAGGAGAATAATAAAGGTATTCTTTTATTGATCATACATAAAAAGACTGTAAATGGCCGCTAAAAAAGCTGTTGCGAATGCTCCACAAAGAATTAATTTCGGTAAAATCCAATTGGCGGAAGCCTATCCCGATCTTCTCGAAATCCAATTAAAATCTTTTCAAGAGTTTTTCCAGTTAGAAACAACTCCAGAAAACAGAATTACAGAAGGTTTATTTCGTGTTTTTCAGGAGAATTTCCCTATCACCGATGCTAGGAACATATTTGTTTTAGAGTTCTTAGACTATTTTGTGGATCCACCTAGATACAGTATCGAAGAGTGTGCACAAAGAGGGTTAACTTACAGTGTACCTCTTAAAGCTAAATTAAGACTTTCGTGTAATGACGAAGAACACGTGGATTTTGAGACTATTGTACAGGATGTATTCCTAGGGAATATTCCATACATGACTCCTAAAGGTACCTTCATGATCAATGGTGCACAAAGAGTTGTGGTGTCTCAGTTACATAGATCTCCAGGTGTGTTTTTCTCTCAGAGTTTTCACCCTAACGGTTCTAAAATTTATTCCGCAAGAGTAATTCCTTTTAAAGGAGCCTGGATGGAGTTTGCTACAGATATAAATACAGTAATGTATGCTTATATCGATAGAAAGAAAAAGTTTCCTGTTACGACTTTATTAAGAGCAATCGGTTTTGACTCGGATAAAGAAATATTAGAAATATTTAATCTTGCAGAAGAGATTAAAGCAGATAAAAAAGTACTTAAAAAAGCTGTGGGTAGAAAACTAGCGGCTCGAGTACTAAAGAAATGGAATGAGGATTTTGTGGATGAGGACACAGGAGAGGTTATCACTATAGAAAGAAACGAAATCGTTTTAGAAAGAGATATCGTTTTAGAAGAAGATCATATAGAACAAATTATAGAAGCTGGTGCAGATACGATTATCCTCCAGAAAGAAGGTGTAGAGGATGATTTCTCTATCATATATAATACATTGCAAAAGGATCCATCTAGTTCGGAACTAGAAGCCGTAACACATATTTACCGTCAGCTTAGAGGAACAGATCCGCCAGATGAGGACACTGCAAGAGGGATTATCGATAAGTTATTTTTCTCTGATAAGAGATATAATTTAGGAGAAGTAGGTAGATATAAAATCAATAAAAAATTAAAGAACGATGTAAGTTTAGAGACTTTAGTTTTAACTAAAGATGACATCATCGAGATCGTTAGATATTTAGTTCAGCTGATTAATTCCAAGGCAGAACTGGACGACATCGATCACTTAAGTAATAGGAGAATACGTACAGTGGGAGAGCAGTTATATGCTCAGTTTGGGGTTGGTTTAGCTAGAATGGCTAGAACAATCCGAGAGAGAATGAACGTAAGAGATAATGAGGTATTTACACCTATAGATTTAATTAATGCAAGGACTTTGTCTTCTGTAATTAATTCTTTCTTTGGAACATCTCAGTTATCTCAGTTTATGGATCAGACTAACCCTCTGTCTGAGATTACTCATAAGAGAAGAATCTCAGCTTTAGGACCTGGTGGTCTTTCTAGGGAGAGAGCTGGTTTTGAGGTTAGAGATGTTCACTACTCTCACTATGGTAGACTTTGTACGATTGAGACGCCGGAGGGACCTAATATTGGACTAATATCGACGCTCTGTGTACATGCCAAAGTAAACAAAATGGGTTTCTTAGAAACTCCATATAGAAAAGTAAATAAAGGAAAAGTAGAAGTAAATAAAGCAGAATACTTATCTGCTGAAATGGAGGATTACAAAAAAATCGCCCAGGCAAATGCACCGATCAATGAGAAAGGAGCATTCCTCGCAGATAGAGTAAAGTGTAGAGAGCATGGAGATTTTCCAGTACTCGCTCCAGAAGATATAGAATACATGGATGTTGCTCCTAACCAGATTGTAGGAGTTTCAGCATCACTTATTCCGTTCTTAGAAAATGATGATGCAAACAGAGCCTTGATGGGATCTAACATGCAACGTCAGGCAGTTCCTTTATTAAATCCTAAGTCTCCTATTGTCGGAACAGGAATAGAAAAAAAGGTTGCAGAGGATTCTAGAATGATGATTAATGCAGAAGGGCCGGGAGTTGTAGAATACGTAGATGCATTAGAGATTATCATTTTATATGATAGAACAGAAGAAGAGCAATTAGTATCTTTTGAGGATAATTCTAAATCATATAAGCTTACAAAATTTGTAAGAACAAATCAGGGTTCTTGTATTAATCTAAAGCCACTAGTAAAAGTAGGTGATAGAGTAAGAAAAGGAACTTTACTTTGTGATGGTTATGCTACAGAAAAAGGAGAATTGGCATTAGGTCAAAACCTAAAAGTAGCCTTTATGCCTTGGAAGGGATATAACTTTGAGGATGCGATCGTATTATCGGAGAGAGTAGTAAGAGAAGATGTATTTACTTCTTTACACATCCAGTCATTTGAGATGGATGTAAGAGATACTAAGTTAGGAGAAGAAGAATTAACAAATGATATTCCTAATGTAAGTGAAGATGCGACCAAAAATTTAGATGAAAATGGAATCATCAGAAAAGGAGCATGGGTATCAGAAAGCGATATTCTAATCGGTAAGATAACGCCTAAAGGTCAGTCAGATCCGACACCTGAAGAAAAATTATTACGTGCAATATTTGGAGATAAAGCAGGAGATGTAAAAGATGCATCATTAAAAGCTCCTCCATCTACCAAAGGTGTAATTATAGATAAACAATTATTCGCTCGAGCGAAAAAAGATAAGTTCCAGAAAGTACAAGAAAAGGAATTACTATCTAAGCTAGACGATAAGCATGCGATTACACTTAACGAGCTTAACACTGTATTGATAGATAAGCTACTCATACTTTTAAAAGACGAAGTATCAGAAGGAGTAAAATCTATTTACAACGAAGAGATCGTTCCTAAGGGTAAAAAGTTCAACAGTAAAATTCTAAAGAAAGTAGATTTCTCTCAAGTAGACTTTTCTGGATGGACTAAAAATGCAGATTCGAATACACTAATCGCAAGACTACTCCATAACTATTCTATAAAAGTAAATGAGGAAGTCGGGAGATATAAAAGAGAAAAATTTAATATCAGTATAGGTGATGAGTTACCTGCAGGAGTTTTAAAATTAGCTAAAGTATATCTAGCTAAAAAACGTAAACTAAAAGTAGGTGATAAGCTTGCAGGACGTCACGGAAATAAAGGAATCGTTTCTAGAATTGTAAAACTAGAAGACATGCCTTTCTTAGAAGATGGAACTGCAGTAGATATTATACTTAATCCACTAGGGGTACCTTCAAGGATGAATCTAGGTCAAATATTTGAGACTGTTTTAGGATGGGCTGGAGTAAAGTTAGGGATGAAGTTTGCTACTCCGATTTTTGATGGAGCGAGTTTAGATGAGATAGAAGATTATATTAAGCAGGCAGAATTGCCTTCTCTAGGACAGACTTATTTGTATGATGGTGAGACAGGAGATCGTTTCCACCAACAAGCAACCGTAGGTGTGATTTACATGCTTAAGTTATCTCACATGATAGACGATAAAATGCATGCGAGATCTATCGGACCGTACTCATTGATTACACAACAACCATTAGGTGGTAAAGCCCAGTTTGGGGGTCAGCGTTTTGGTGAGATGGAGGTTTGGGCATTAGAAGCTTATGGAGCATCTAATATCCTTAGAGAGCTACTGACATTAAAATCAGATGATATACAGGGTAGAGCAAAAACTTACGAGGCAATCGTAAAAGGTGATAACTTACCTGAGCCGAGTATACCAGAATCATTTAATGTACTGGTACATGAGTTGAGAGGATTAGCTCTAGATGTAAAATTTGATTAATAAATTAAATTCATTTTCTTCATATATAATATATATATAATATGCCTTTTAAAAAGAAAATAGATATTAGAAAAAATGCTGATTTTGGTTCGATCACGATCAGTCTTTGTTCCCCAGATGATATTCTGGAAAGATCTTATGGTGAGGTTTTAAAACCGGAAACCATCAATTATAGATCTTATAAACCAGAGAGAGACGGATTATTCTGTGAGAGAATATTTGGACCCGTAAAGGATTTTGAATGTTACTGTGGGAAATATAAAAGAATCAGATACAAGGGGATTGTATGTGATAGATGTGGTGTAGAGGTGACGGAGAAGAAAGTGAGAAGGGAGCGTATGGGACACATAAAATTAGTGGTTCCTGTAGTACATATTTGGTTCTTTAAATCATTACCTAATAAGATTGGTTACTTACTTGGACTTTCGTCCAAAAAATTAGAAACCATTATTTATTACGAAAGGTATGTAGTTATCCAGCCTGGTGCTCTTGGAGAGGAGTATGCAGTAAAGGATTTACTTACAGAGGAAGAATACTTCGAAGCACTAGATAAACTAGATGAAAATAATCAGTTATTAGATGATACTGATCCTAATAAGTTTATTGCTTTGATGGGAGCAGATGGAGTAAAAGGATTATTAGAAAGATTACAGTTAGATACATTGTCTTTTGACCTAAGACATCAAGCAGCTAATGAAACTTCTCAACAGAGAAAATCAGAGGCTCTTAAGAGACTTAGAGTAGTGGAGGCATTTAGAGATGGACATACACGTCAGGCAAACAATCCAGAGTGGTCGATTATCCAGTATTTACCAGTAATACCACCAGAACTAAGACCTTTAGTTCCCCTTGATGGTGGACGATTTGCATCTTCTGATTTAAATGATTTATACAGAAGGGTAATTATCCGAAACAATAGACTTAAGCGTCTTTTGGAAATTAAAGCTCCAGAGGTAATCTTAAGAAACGAAAAAAGAATGTTACAAGAGGCTGTAGATTCTCTTTTTGATAACTCTAGAAAATCTAACGCTGTAAAAGCAGAAGGTGGTCGTTCTCTTAAATCTTTAAGTGATATCCTCAAAGGTAAGCAAGGACGATTTAGACAAAACCTTTTAGGAAAAAGGGTAGATTATTCTGGTAGATCTGTAATCGTTGTAGGACCTACACTTAAATTACATGAGTGTGGATTACCTAAGGGAATGGCAGCAGAGTTATTCAAGCCTTTTGTTATTAGAAAACTAATAGAAAGAGGAATCGTAAAGACTGTAAAATCTGCAAAAAAATTAGTGGATCGTAAAGAGCCAGTAATTTGGGAGATTTTAGAAAATATATTAAAAGGGCATCCGATCATGTTGAACAGGGCCCCTACGCTTCACCGTTTATCTATTCAGGCTTTCCAGCCAAAACTAATAGAAGGTAAAGCGATACAATTACACCCACTTGTTTGTGGAGCATTTAATGCCGATTTTGATGGGGATCAGATGGCAGTCCACGTACCGCTTAGTCACGGTGCGATATTAGAAGCGCAACTATTGATGCTTGCTTCTCATAATATGCTTAACCCTCAAAACGGAACTCCGATTACCTTACCTTCTCAAGATATGGTACTAGGTCTATATTATCTGACAAAAGCCCTAGTTACAGATGGTAAAGTAAAAGGAAAAGGAATGACATTCTATTCTGCAGAGGAGGCAGAGATCGCTTACAACGAAGGTAGAGTAGAGTTGCATGCTCAAGTAAAAGTAAAGGCAAGAGTAGAAAACGAAGAAGGAGAAATGGTTCTAGGTATCGTAGAAACTACGATGGGAAGGATCATCTTTAATAAGGCAGTACCAGAAACTGTTCCTTACATAAATGACTTATTAACCAAAAAGAATCTAAAGCGAATTATCTCAGATATTATTACAAGAACGGATTTTCCTACTTGTGCTACTTTCTTAGATAAAGTAAAAGATCTTGGGTTTTACTGGTCGTTCAAAGGTGGATTATCTTTCAACCTGGGAGATCTTATCGATCCTACTATAAAAGAACAAACTTTATTAGAAGCACAGACTGAGGTAGATGAAGTGTGGGAGAATTATAACATGGGTCTGATCACATCTAACGAAAGATATAATCAGGTAATCGATAAATGGACTTATGCCGATAATAAGATTACAGAGACCCTAATGCAAGAACTTGCAGAGCATAAGGATGGATTTAATTCTGTGTATATGATGCTAGATTCTGGGGCAAGGGGTTCTAAGCAACAGATTAAGCAGTTATGTGGATTGAGGGGACTGATGGCAAAACCTAGAAAATCTGGTGATACTGGTGGGGCGATTATCGAAAATCCGATCCTTTCTAATTTTGTCCAAGGACTATCTGTACTAGAGTACTTTATATCTACTCACGGTGCGAGAAAAGGTCTAGCCGATACGGCACTAAAAACAGCAGATGCGGGTTACTTAACGAGAAGATTAGTAGATGTATCTCAGGATGTAATTATTAGAACTGCTGACTGCGGTACCTTGAGAGGTATCGACACTGAGGCACTTAAAGAAAATGATAAAATTGTTCAGAGCTTAGCCGAAAGAATAGAAGGAAGATATTCTCTATATGATGTATTACACCCTGTAACGGATGAGGTACTAGTAGAAGGTGCAGAATACATTTCTCATGATATTGCAAAGAAAATTGATGAGGCAGGAGTAGAAAGTGTACTGATCAGATCAGTATTAACTTGTGAAACAGCTAAAGGGGTATGTAACAAATGCTACGGTAAGAACATGGCCACAGGCCGTATCGCGGAGCCAGGTGATGTAGTAGGAATTATTGCTGCACAGAGTATCGGTGAGCCTGGAACACAACTTACACTGAGAACCTTCCACGTGGGTGGTGTGGCATCAGTTAGTAAAACAGAGTCTGAGCTTAGATCTAAATTTGATGGAATACTGGAATTTGATAATATCAAAACTGTAACTAATAAGGAAGCAAAAGATTCTTCTGTAGTAGTATTATCTCGATCTGGTGAGATTAGAGTAGTAGACAAAGAATCAGGTAAAGTATTTACCACTTTCCATATTCCTTACGGAGCGACTTTAGCGGTTAAAAATAAAGCCAAAGTAAGTAAAGGCGACCTGATATGTCAATGGGATCCATTTAACTCTGAGATTATTTCTGAGTTTTCTGGAGTGATACAGTATGAGGATATTGAGGAAGGACTAACGTTTAGAATAGAGAGAGATGACCAGACTGGTTTTGCAGAGAAGGTTATCGTAGAAGCTAAGAAGAAAAAGAAAATTCCTACGATGAAGATTATCTCTTCAGCAGGAAAAGAATTGAAAACGTATAACCTGCCAGTGGGAGCCTACATATCTAAGGATGATGGAGATTCTGTAAAAGCAGGAGATCGTATCGCAAAGATTCCTAGAAAATTAGGACAGATTCAGGATATTACCGGGGGTCTACCTAGGGTAACAGAATTATTTGAAGCTAGAAACCCTTCTAACCCAGCCGTAGTTTCTGAGATCGATGGTATCGTTTCTTTTGGAAGTATAAAAAGAGGTAATAGAGAAGTATTTGTGGAAGATGAGAAGACCGGACAAAAGCGTAAATACTTAATCAACTTATCAAAACATATTCTTGTTCAAGAAGGGGATTTTGTAAGGGCTGGATCACAGTTGTCAGACGGTAAAGTTTCTCCAGCTGACATACTAAATATTAAAGGAACATTTGCAGTACAACAGTATATCGTAAATGGTATTCAGGAAGTATATAGATCTCAGGGTATTACGATTAACGATAAACATATCGAAACGATCGTAAGACAGATGATGAGAAGACTAGAAATAGAAGATGCAGGGGATACATCATTCCTAGAAAATGAGGCAGTAGAGAAGCACGATTTCCTTAAGGAAAATGACTGGATTTATGATAAGAAAGTCATTACTGATCCAGGAGAATCTAAAAACTTGAAGGCGGGACAGATCGTTACAATCAGACAGCTAAGAGAAGAAAATTCTTTACTAAAGCGTAATGATAAGAAAGTTTGTGATAGTAGAGATGCCGTTCCAGCAACAGCAAGACCTCTTTTACAAGGAATTACCAGAGCTTCTCTGGGAGTTAAGAGTTGGATATCGGCCGCATCATTCCAGGAGACAACTAAAGTATTGAGTACAGCTGCGATAACGGCTAAGCGAGATAACTTAAATGGTCTTAAGGAGAATGTAATCGTAGGTAAGAAGATTCCTGCAGGAACTGGTTTAAGGAGATTTGATGATCTTTTAGTAACACCGGTAAAAGCAGTAGTTGAAGCTCCCGAAGAGGATCTAGAAGTAGAAATGGAAGATGCTGAATAATCTTTAGCAACTTTACAAATATAAAAGAGGGTAGTCATTTATGATTGCCCTCTTTTTTTCGCTTAAAGCCAATGGTAAGCGTCTTACTTAGATGATTGATGATAGGAAAACGGTATGGAATATTTATCAGTAATTGTTCTGGAATAAAGTTTTATGATCAGGTCATCAAAGGGATAACGAATTGTATTGAACTCCCGAGGAAAGAATCGCTCTATTATGGTTATCAATTATTATTTAAAGTTATTTCCAGTAACTCTATAACTTTCAACTGCACATTGCTTTATTCTTTTCTCTAAAAACCTGAGATCTAACCATCTAATTTCGGGGCATTTAAAGAAATATGGGATTCATAAAAAAAGCCCATCGTAAAACGATAGGCTTCTCAGTTATACTAATTCTTATCGGTTAAAGTAATCAATTAGCAAATTGGTCGTAAGTGATAGTTAAGTGGATCATCCTTCCTATAAATGGACCTCCGTAATTTGTACGATATGCAGTTTTTAAAATATTGGATACTCCTAGCTTAATCGTGGATTTAGCAGCAGAGAGTTTGTATCCTAACTGTGCATCTAGCGTTGTAAAAGAAGGCATAATTCCTTGCCCAAATGAGCTATTAAAGTAATGCTCATTCTGCCATCTTAGATTAAGAGCACCAGATAGATTTTTTATTATCTTACGATTAGCAATACCTATATTGATTTTATTAGTCGGTGT
>CALLXF010000074.1 GCA_938015805.1 uncultured Saprospiraceae bacterium
TTATATCTCTGGATCATGGTACCCATCGCACCATCCATCAGTAAAATTCTATTCCGACTTGCCTTTTCTAAATTCACTAATAATCTAATTTTAAATTTCCAATATTCCCTCTTATTCCAGCACCTATATAATTTGTATTTAAGTCAAAGTTGTCATCGGTATTGTTACGTGTTCTTTTAAAAAAATGTATATCAAAGTAGTAATTATGATGAAACTGATAAGATATATCTATTCCTATTTGTAAAATATCATTAGTGGTTCCCTGTCCAATGGAGTTACCTAGATTTTTTACCCTTGTTCCACTAGGTTTAAGTATATCACCACCCCAGTTCAGGCCATCATAGTCCTCTCCTTTTTGGGCATAGATGACTTTCACGTTATAACTTAATTTATTCAATGGTTTATATCGAGCTAAGAAAATAAATTCCCTAAAATTTGCTCCCAGAGGGTGAGCTAGTGGCTGGTTAAAGTGACTGTAATTAGCAATAGAGTTTTTAAAACCATCGAGAGGTTGACGATGTGAAAAGGTGTAAGGTCTTACTAGGTTATATTCTAAATGAAAGTCTAGGTGATCAACACTAAAAGCATCTATGTATTTGAGACCAGCTTGTATTCCATATTTATTTGCCCACCAGCCTGATGCAGCTTTAAGCTCACTTAGATTAAACTCATCTAAAATGAGCTGACCATATAATGAAAATCTCTTAGCGAAATTCCATTTTCCATTTAGACCTATAAGCACATTATCTGGACTATCAAGAAAAAATTCGACAGTTCTATAAAGAATTACTGGATTTAAATATTGGAACTCAAAACGATTTTGTCGAGAAAAGATAACTGTTTCAAAAAGCCCTATTTCTATATTTTTCGTTGGCTTAATACTAAGATAATGAGTTGCCAAATATTTTTTTGGTAATGCTGAAATACCAATGTTTTGTCGATCGCTTATAGGAGCTAGTTCCGCAAAAATATTTTGATAATGTAATTTCCAGACTTTCGTCGAGAATTTTAGATAGAAATAATTATTAGCATAATCAGATAATAACAATGAATTATATCCATTACCTATAAAATGGCGATTATGACCAAATTCGATTCCGATATGAGGAGAGATTTTAAACCCTACATAGGCTTGCGAATTAGGAAAATCAAAGCCATTAAATTTTTCGGAAACGGTACTGGTAAAATCTTTATAACTCCCAAATCCTGGAATAGCTTTATACCTATCGATGCGCTCCATAAGGTAGTCGTTAAACTGACCTTGGTTCTCCACTAGATTTGTGTAGAAGTACACCTTATCATCTATTGTTCCTCTGAGTTCTATTCCTCTGGTATTTTGGAAAATTACATTTTCGTTACCATTAAAATCTTTCCCAAATTTTATATTGACAATAGGGTTAATTTTCATTTTTAGGAACTGGTCATTTAGTTCGTAAAAATTTGCTGGGGTTTTAAAAAAGTATTTAAGAATTGGATTTCTTGTAGTAAATTTTAACTGAGAGATGGACTTATCGGATATTTCTTTTTCTTCTATTGTGTAGAATATACTATCGACATATTTTTTTTCGTAATCGCCAGATGTATATACTTCATCACTAAAAAAATCAGAGATATACTCATTGTTGTCATCTAAGATAAATTGCATCTCCCAAAGATCTTTTTCTGAAAGGGCAGTCCCAGATTTCTCTACTCGACTGATAAAGTCGACCATGTCTTTACGGGTATAATATTTTAGGGACGAGTGTATGGGAGACTCTATTCCAGATTTTATTTCTAAGCGGTCATAGATATGATATGCATCATTTCCAAAACCGATATAACTAGATTGTCCAAAACCAATCGAGAAGCAAAAGATTAAGAAACAGAGGAGTAATAAATACCGCATTCAATAGATTTTAGATTTAGACTTTGTAATTAAGTAAAAAGTCTTGTATACTCCGATTAAAAATTTCTTTTTCATCAAATAAAAAATCAACTCTTACCGGAAGTGCAAATATCGGAAGTTTATTACGAATAATGTATGGTCTATGTAATTCTAGACGTATTGCATCCTTTTCTGTCGTAACTATTATGGTATTATTTTTTTCAGCATTATCATATACTTTTTTTAGATACTGCATATCCCGATCTGTAAAGTAATGATGATCCTCATAGGATAGGGCATTTACTGAGATTGTTTTATCATTTAAATAGTCTAGGAGGTATTCTGTATTGGCTATAGCCGAAATCAAGATGACATTTAAATCTTTTAAACTAGGAACTTTTTGCTTGCCATTAAATATATAATAAGGTAGTCCGTAGACATATTTCGTGAAAAAGATTTTCTGATGGGGTAAAGGGTTTATATCAGAGATTATTGTGTTTTTATTTGATTCTAATATCTCATTATCACATTTAGTAACGATAATGATATTTGCTCGTTCGTATGCGGATTTAAATTCTCGTAGTCGACCGGCGGGAAGAAGCATGTCATTAACAAAAAGATCATTTTGCGGCGTAAGTAGAATATTAAGATTTGCTGTAACAGACCTGTGCTGGTACGCATCATCGAGCAACACTACGTTTATTTCTGGATGAGCCTTTAGTAATTGAGGGATTCCTAGAGCACGACTTTCTGATACAGCCACTTTTAGCTGAGGATATTTTCTTTTGTACTGGAGTGGCTCATCACCAGCAAAGTGAGCATCATTCTGGCTTTCTATGATTTTAAACCCTTTTGATTTTCTTTTATAGCCTCTACTGAGTATGGAAACATTGAGGTACTCCTCTAAAAGAGTAGCTAGATATTCTACATGTGGAGTTTTACCTGCTCCTCCTACAGATAGATTTCCCACATTGATTACAGGTATATTAAATTTAGTAGATTTTAGTAATCCAGAATCATACAATAGATTACGAGCTCCTACTGATAATCCATATAGAAGAGAGAGAGGAGAAAGTAAGATTTTACTTACAAAGTCTAATTTCATAAACTTTTAATAATATGATTGCCTATACTACACTGTAGGCAACGATTAGAATCACAATAAGTTTTCTTTAACTGGATGAGACCTTGAGACTGTAAAGCATCTTTAGAAGAGACCTTATTGCTTTTCCATTGCCTAATGATTTTATTATTCTCTGATTTTAAGCTTTCTAATAATGAGATTGCCCGTTCTTTACTTTTACGATGATTCATTTTTTCTCCATAGAAGTAGAGCATAGATACTACAGCATTAATTATGATGGTATTTCTAGCATCTGATCCTAATTTTTTAGGTTGATGATTAGATTCATTATTAAAATGATAGTGATCATCCCAGAAAGTAGATGCTTTTACATCTAGTAATTTTATTAAATCTTTATTGGAGCTCGACTCCAATAGTAAAGAAAACAAATTATCTTTTTTAAATACAAGATGGGCAAACTGAGAGATTCTTATTGTTGGAAAAGATATCGGTCTCATCCTTGCAAATTTCCAGATGTCCAAGGATAATGGTTTTAGATCATACTTAGCTCTTAGGAAAGCGTATTCTCTAATCCACACTTTTACTTTATTATTTTCATGAGAAGAAGGCAGTAAACCACTTTGTCCCATAAGAATCGCTTCTATCTGAGAAAGGTCATTACTGTGCTTTAATAGTAGAGTAGATGATACTGATCTGGCTAATCGTTCAAAAGCATCAGCATTTACTCTAGCCCCAAAATATCTCGCTAATAGAATATAAAAACTCTCTCCCCAGTTTCCATCTGTACTTTTAAAAATCCTGTCTAAGTCTATAGTTTTTTGTTCTATCCGCTCGATTGCTGTTTTTTCTATCATTCCGTTTACAATGATATCAGGAACGTCAGCAATTTTTGATTGACATGGAATCTCAAGTGTAGAAGATTTAAGCAAAAGGTAATTATCAAAAATATGTTGAGGGATTTTATCCTTTAATACTAGTGTAGGGATGTTTTTACCTAGGTTTTTAAGTACTTCTTTATCATGATTATAAACTACATGTAGGATCACATTATCATATTTAGGATCATCTTGGTGATTATGTTTTAACCAGTCTGATGAACTTAAATGTATTTCTATATTTCCTGCCCAGACGGTATCATCTAGTTTTATTTTACCAGAAAAAAAATCTGGTCCGGCATCATGATTATGGATTCCTTTCCGTAAAATCTCTAGCTTATTTCCATCCTTTGTAGCTAGTTTTGTTTTATCAAAACACTGTAGGTTCCAGACATAATGCAGAAAATCTTCGGAGATCTGTGTTACATTCATATCGATTTTTTCTCCCAGATATTAAAGCTATAGTGGTGCTCATTTTTATCGTCAGGACTATGTTTATCAGAGGATTTTAGAGTCCACTGATTATAGTCAAGTTTGGGAAAATAAATTTCACCGTCTACATCCAGATCTACCTCGGTGATATATAATCGATCCCATAAATTTGCGGTTTGCTCATATATCATACCACCGCCTATTATAAAAGCTTCTTGTTCTCCATTGGCGTAAGCCAAATTTAAAGCCTCCTCTATGCTATGGGCGACTAAACAATTAGAAGATAGGAAAAACGGATCTCTGGTAACGATTATATTAGTCCGATTAGGTAGTGGTTTTCCTATGGACTGGTAGCATTTACGCCCCATAATGATGTGATGACCGCTCGTAATTTTTTTAAAATACTTAAGGTCAGCTGGGAGGTACCATGGTATGTCGTTATCCTTACCGATAACATTATTTTTAGCTGTGGCTACGATACATGAGATCATCATAAGACAGTGTAATTTATGGATTGGATATTAAATCTAATTCTTTCATTCTGTTTAACAAAGGAAGTCGATACTCTGGAATTTCTGATTTAATATATTTTTCTAATAATAGACTGGCTATAGGAGCTGCTATGTCACCTCCAAATCCTGCATTTTCTACATATACCGCTATGGCAATCTGAGGATCATCGATCGGTGCAAAGGCAAAGTAAACGGAGTGATCTTTTCCTTGTGGATTTTGTGAGGTCCCTGTTTTTCCAGCCGAACTGATACCTGGAATTCTTCCAGCCTGTGCAGTTCCTGAGGTAATCACTTTTTGCATCCCATAAAGAACAGGGTCAAAGTGCTGTGGATCTATAGAAACTTTATTTTTAATATTAAATTTAGGATCAAATGATGATGTCTCTGGTTTTACAAAATGAGGTATATAGTAATATCCTCTATTAGCTAAAATCACAGCAAGATTTGCCATCTGCATCGTGGTTAGTTGTAACTCACCTTGGCCGATACCGAGCGATAAAATATACGAAGCTCTCCAGCCAGACCTTACATAATTATACTGCTGATCATAGTGCTCGGGTGTAGGAATAAATCCAGTACTCTCGTGACTATAATCGATACCCAGTTTTTGCCCCAATCCAAATTCCTTGAGATAGTCTACTAAGATTTGTAACCCTTTACCAGGATTATTATATCCCTCTTTTTCTATTACTTCTTTTACCAGCTGATAGTAGTAAGAATTACAAGAATGCTGAATGGCCGTGGATATATTTGTAGGGGTAGGGTGATTATGACACCCTTGACTAAATCCTTTTCTTTTATTAATTACATAGGAGCCATCACATTGTAGTGTTCTACCAGCATACGTTGTTTTTTCTTGTAATGCGATAAGTGATAGGATCGGTTTAAAAATAGATCCAGGAGGATATTTAGAAACAACTGATCGATTTATTAGTGGTTTATTAATAATATTTATACTGTCATATCTCAGAGCGTTATAAGCTTTACCTCTACCTCTATCTAGATTAAGTAAATTAGGATCATAGCCCGGAGCACTAAGACAGGCAAGTATTTCACCAGTTTTTGGTTCGATCGCGACTATACTGCCTCGCTTGTTTTGCATTAGTTCTTCTCCTAATTTTTGTAAATCTAGATCTATCGTCGTATATAAATCTTTACCTGTAACGGCTAAAGAATCTAGAAGACCATCGTTGTAACTCCCTACCTCACGACCGAGGTTATCTTTCATCACAAAACGGATTCCTTTTTTTCCTCTTAGATCTATATCGTAATATCTTTCCAGACCATTTTGTCCGATAAAATCACCTATATCATAAAGTCCATTAGATTTATTTATTTTGGAACTATCTGCTTCTCCTAAATATCCGAGAACATGAGCTGCGTTAGTATGAGGGTAGGCACGTACACTTCTTATCATGGGAGTAAACCCTGGAAACCTAAATAGATGCTCCTGGAATCGAGCAAATATTTCAGGCTTTATCTTAGATAAAAAAGTAAAAGGAGTAGATTTATTAAAACTGGCTTTACGCCAATCTTTATTGAGGTATTCTAGAAATTCGTCTTTTGTAATTTCTAGCAGTTCACAAAATAATGTGGTATCCATATCTGGATCCAGTTGATTATAAACGGCATTAAGATTATAAATTTGAAAGTTATTTACTAGTAGTTTTTCGTTACGATCATATATGAGTCCTCGGCCTGGATATATAACTTGCTGGTCGATCGCCGTACTACTTCCACGATCTCTATACTTATCACTAAACAACTGCAACTGAGCTGTTTTACCGATAAGCACAGAGGCCAGTATAGCTATGATACTGATGATGATATGATGTCTAGATGTTTTGATAGCTACTGCTTAGGGTTAAAAATCAAAAGGAATAAAAGTATAACAACGTAAGATGAGATAAACGAAAAAATGACGCTTAAAGTTATTTCACTAATATAAATAAACGAAAAAGCTTCTATACTAAAATACCATATCAAATGGAGTAAGAGTAAAATAGCAGTATAAGAAGCGATCCAGACTACTCCCATTTTATATATACTCAGATTATGATCTTTATTATAACCCTCGACTGGTTCCAGTATACGCAGTACATAGGTTCTACAAAACCCAGTAAATAAACAAGCACTAGCATGAACACCAGGAGAGTTGTAAAAAAAATCTAAGGTTATTCCTAAGATAAAAGCCAGTAGAATTGTAGTGACTCTTTGTGTTTTTAGAGGTAAGAAAAGGATAAAAACAGGGTATAGAAAAAAGTGAAAATAGTTTAGGCTTCCGCCAATGTTGATCCTGTTTAAAAGAACAACTTGTACTAAAATGATGAGTACAAATCGAAAGATATTTTTAGTAATCATACTACTCATCTTCCTCGTTCTTAAGTGATAGGAATTCTTCTTTTAACAAGCTTTCTACGATATAAACATTATCAATAGAAGAGAAATCACTAAATAAATCTACCTCTATTCTAAATGTTTCTCCACTCGGTTCGATCTTAAAATTATCTATTGTTCCGACGGGTAAGCCTTTAGGAAAAACGGTAGAATATCCACTAGTGACCACGGTATCTCCAATACTAAAAGAAGCATATTTTTGAATGGCTTTTAGGATCCCGATTTTCTGATTACTTCCATCCCATTCTAAATACCCATGATGGTTTTGATTTTTTAAGGCAACACTAATTCTGGACTGAGTATGTAAAATAGATACAACACTGGCATAGTGAGGTGAGACATCTTTTATGATACCTACGATACCTTTATCATCGATGACACCCATTCCTGATTTGAGCCCGTCATTAAATCCTTTACATAAGGTTACAAAGTTATTTCTCACATTAGTGGTTTTGCCACATATATTAGAACCTATAACTACGTACTGATTACGAGTAGTATCACGATCATTACCATATCGTTTTATATTATTGTTAATAATCGTCTGGAGTAACTTAGAATTCTCTTTACGTAAGGCTTCGTTTTCCTTATCTAAGTTCATAAAGTTGAAGATTTGCTGGGATTTTTGAGTGATGTAACCAGCAAATAAATTAGAACTATTGACGTAAATAGATTTTTGCTTTTGGTTATAGTTTATAATAAAGTAAAAGCAAATAAATTGTAAAAAGACAAAAAGAAAAAAGGAACCATATTTAACAAGAAAAAGAATTAAATTCTTCATATACCTTTTTCATCTTAGATACTTTTTCTATCGATAAGGAAAGAGTATTCTTCGGTTTTCTTTAATGCTATACCTGTTCCTCTTACGACTGCAGTAAGTGGATCTTCTGCAATATGGACTGGTAATTTAGTTTTACTAGAGATTCTACGATCTAATCCTCTAAGTAAAGCACCACCTCCAGTAAGGAATAGTCCTCTTCTGTAAATATCTGATGCAAGCTCTGGAGGAGTGTCTTCTAAAGCTTTTAGAATAGCTTCTTCTATCTTAGAGATGGATTTATCTAAGGCTTCTGCAATTTCTAGATGGGTTGTAAAAATTTGCTTAGGAATACCGGTAAGTAAATCTCTTCCATTTACCGGCCACTTTTCTGGTGGGTTTTCAAGATCTTTTAAAGCTGATCCTACGTTTATTTTTACTTTTTCTGCAGTTCTTTCACCGATAAGGAGATTATGCTTTTTACGCATAAAATCTAATATATCCATTGTAAACTCATCACCAGCAGTTCTTATAGACTGATCTGTTACGATACCTGATAGAGATATAACGGCTATCTCAGTAGTACCTCCACCGATATCTATAATCATATTTCCCTCTGGAGCTTGTACATCTAAACCGATACCTAGGGCTGCTGCCATAGGCTCATGGATTAGATAGGTTTCCTTAGAATCTACATGATCTGCAGAATCAAAAACAGCTCTTTTTTCAACTTCTGTAATACCTGACGGAATACATATGACCATTTTTAGATGGGTAAAAAACCTCTTTTTACCTCCGATCATTTTGATCAGCTCCATAATCAAACTTTCTGCAGCTTGAAAATCTGCAATTACTCCATCCTTAAGAGGCCTAATCGTTTTTATATTTTCATGTGTTTTTCCCTGCATCTGCATAGCCTTTAAACCTACAGCAATGACCTCATTTGTCGTTCTGTTAATGGCTACTATAGAAGGCTCATCCACGACGATCTTACCGTCTTGAATAATTAATGTGTTAGCAGTACCTAAGTCTACAGCTAATTCTTGCGTGAAAAAACTAAATAATTTCATTTTAAGTTTAAAAACTCTAAAAAAGTCCAATAAATAAAACGGAAATGTAACTTGGGATTGGAGACCCAAATTTACCCTTTTCTTTTAAAGCAAGAATAATGCCTTAATTATTTTTGTAAAATTTTAGAAGTCTCCTACGCTAACTTGGTGTAAATTATTAAAATCTAAGTGTTTTTGTGCTATTGTAAGCAGTTGCTCGCTAGTAACGCTAGAAATAACATGGACCATATTATCAAAATCAGAGGTTGATAAACCGTTTTCAAATAACATTTTAAGCACTTTGGAGGATTTTAGTGGTCCATCTAACATTGATAAAAAGTTACCTAACACATAATTTTTAGCCATATCTAACTCATTAACATCTACAAGTTCATTTTGAAGAAGTTCTATTTCCTCTTTAATTGCATCTACTGTCTTATCTTGATATTCGGACCCTACCTCTGTGCTTATATAAAAATATCCATCGTAAGCCATCGACTCTAAAACAGAATATATATTATACGTATATCCTTTTTCTTCTCTTATAGATGACATTAATCTAGCTCCAAAATAGCCTCCTAAAATTGTATTGAGCATAAATAAAGTGTAGTAGTCTGGATGCTGACGATTAAATAGCCTTTTTCCGATTTTTATAGAATTTTGTAATTTATTTCCACTTATTCTAAACTGTTGTATATCTACATTGTCTGGTAGTGTATAATTAGGAGTTAATGATGTAAGCCCAAAATCATGGCCCATAGTATCATCTATAGCTTTTATAATCTGATGATCCGTACATCCGCTTAAATACATTTGACAAGAGTCAGAAGTATAACAGTGCTGGAAGTGATGTATGAGATTTTCTCTTTTTACACTTTTATAAGATTCCGGAAATGTATTGTAGCCATAACAATGCTCTTTTCCATAAATAACCTCTGTAATTTTACGATATGCAACTACAGCGTTTTTAGATAACTCTTGATGTAGTCGTTCCGCTGAACGAGTTTTATATTTAGCCAGTTCCTGCTCTGGGAAACTGGGGTTAAATAATATTTCCTGTACTAATTCTAAGCTATAATTAAAGTATTTTTTTGCACAGAACAAAGTAATAGAGTTAGTATCCATACCACTACTACAGGAGATACTAGAACCGTAAAAATCTATTTTCTCTGCTAGTTCTTCCGAACTGTATTTACCTGTTCCTTCTTTTAGTAAACTACTCGTGGCTTTAGAACTCAGAGGTTCTCTTTCCGTAGAACGACCTGCTTTAAAGACCAGTTCTAGTTTAATAATGTCATGATCACTAGAGGAAATGATGTGTAAAGGAATTCCATTTTTAAGCTTATGTTGTGTAACACTAGGGAATATTACTTTTCTGATAGCCTGGATTTTAGGAGCTATTTTTCTATCCATCACTTTTTTTTTCGATCGTCCCAAAAGTACTATTATCATCCTCAATCATATAATCTATGCTCGATGATGTTAAATTGTTATTTTTACGTGCTTAGTTTATAACCCAAAGTTGTGATATGAAATTTAGTGTTTCTTCTTCCGAATTACTTAAGAATTTGCAGGTAGCTGGTGGGGCCATAAACCCTAATCCTGTATTACCTATTTTAGAAGACTTTTTATTTACGCTAGAAAACGATAAGCTCACTATAGCGGCTACTAATTTAGAGACTTCTATCATAACTAAGATGGATGTCTCTGTGGATAAAGCAGGAGAAATAGCTGTACCTGCAAAGATATTACTCGATACCTTAAAAGGTCTTCCAGAGCAACCTATTACTTTTTCTGTCAACGAAGAAAATAATGGAATAGAATTAACCTCTGCTTATGGTAAGTATAAGCTTGCTGGTGATAGTCCATCTGATTTTCCTGAAATCCCCTTAGAGAGTGATGTAGAAAAACTAGATATAAGTTCGGAAGCTATTACTAATGCCATTACTAACACTTTATTTGCAGCATCAAATGATGAGTTAAGGTTGGCGATGACAGGAATTTATGTGCAGATGGATTTTAATAAAATAATTTTTGTTTCTACGGATGCTCATAAATTAGTTAAGTATACAAGTACTGGTGTAACTAGCGAACTCACATCTTCTTTCATTATTCCTAAAAAAGGAATGACACTTTTAAAGAATGCAATCAGTGGAGATGATGAGGTAAGCATGTCTTTTAATAAGACTAATGCTTTTTTTATGATCGGAGATATCAGGGTAGTATGTCGTTTAGTAGATGCTAAGTATCCAGATTATAATGCAGTAATTCCTGTAGATAATCCTCATACACTCACACTGGGTAGAACAGATTTTCAAAATTCGCTTAAGCGAATAGCGATTTATTCTAATAAAACTACTAACCAGGTTATATTAAATATAAATGAAGGGACACTAACGATTTCTGCTCAGGATTTAGATTTTTCTAATGAAGCAACGGAACAGTTAAGTTGTACTTATACTGGCGAACCAATGACTATTGGGTTTAATGCAAAATTTCTGATCGAGATGCTAGGTGTATTAACTTGTCCAGAAATCAAACTAGAATTATCTACTCCTAACCGAGCGGGTATTTTATTGCCATCAGAGCAAAAAGAAAATGAGAATTTATTAATGCTGGTTATGCCAGTAATGATGAGTAACTAAAGGGAGATCATTGAAAATAGGATTGTTTTTTGGGTCTTTTAATCCAGTCCATATCGGACACATGATTATTGCAAACTTTATGTCTGAGCATACAGACCTAGACGAAGTATGGATGGTTATCTCGCCTCATAACCCTCATAAGAATAAAGCCTCTTTAGCTAATAATTATGATAGACTACATTTAGTAAATCTAGCCATAGGAGAAAATACTTCTCTCCGATCTAGCAGTATAGAATTTAATCTTCCAGTTCCCTCATACACGATAGACACTCTAAGCTATTTAAAAGAAAAATATGAGGATAAGGAATTTGTGTTGATTATGGGAGGAGATAATTTAGGCACTTTGCATAAGTGGAAAAACTACGAGCAGATTTTATTACATCATAAAATTTATGTTTATGCTCGACCAGGATATGAACTCGGAGACTTACAAAACCATAAGAATGTAGACATCGTGGAGGCTCCATTATTAAGTATATCCGCAAGTTTTATTAGAAATCTAATCGCCGCCCAAAAATCAATTAGATATTTAGTTCCTGATGCGGTCTATACTTATTTAAAAGAAAACCCGTTGTACAAGAGTAAATGATAATAGCAGATATCTACAATATTTTGCTTTTATAAAAGTTTATTTCCTTTATAATATGAAGTGTAAAACCATCTACTTTTTCTTATTATTTTCTGTAGTGTTACAAGCTCAGAGCGATCTCCCGATTTATGGTTGGAAATCATACCTACCTTATCTAAATGGAAGACTCGTCACACAAAGTGATACTAAAATTATTTATGCGACTGAGTACTCTATTTTATCGATAGATAAGGAAGATGACTCTGTAAATTTTCTGAGTAAAGTAGAGGGCTTGAGTGATATTTGTGTAGAACAAATGATCTATGATGAGTTTAATGATCAGCTTATCGTCGTCTATCTAAACAGTAATATAGATCTTATAAAAGATGATGAAGTTTTTAATATTAAAGACATAAAGAACAATACAAATATTGTCGGAGATCGTCGGATAAATGCACTTGAGGTGGCTAACAGTGAGCATGTATATTTTGCCACTGCCTTTGGAATAGTGCAGTATAATTTAGAACGCCGAGAATTTGGGTTTACAACAGTAACAGGAGTAAACGTATTAGATATTACGTCATCAGATGAATTTATTTATGCGGCTACGGAGGATGGCGTATATGCGGTACCACTAAACCAAAATTTAAATTTAGGCGATTTCGGTAATTGGGACTTACTGGGTCCTGATGTTGGGTTACCCTTTATTTACTCTGCACCTCATGTGGATTATTTTAATGAGTCTTTATATGTTGTTGTGGAAGATACTCTATTCCGCCAAGGAGATATGGGTCAGTTTGAAAAAATTTATGAAGAGCTTAGACCAGAGTACGAGATCACTTTTATTAATGCAGGTTCGCGTATGATGCTCGGTACCTGGGATGGAGAAATCACAAGTGAGGTATTATACTTTAATGATAATGGTACAATCACAAAATCTGAAGAAGGATGTTTAAATATTGTCAGGGATGCAATAGAAGATGAGGACGGTGTTATATGGTTTGCGGATCAGTTTAATGGTTTAAGAAGAGCTGAAAATATGGGGCAGGAATGTTTATTTCCTAAATCATTTAATTCGCCAGCTGGAATATCCGCAAGTGATTTTGCTTTCGCGAATGGAGAGGTATATGTTGCATCAGGAGGAGTATCTGATGCACTAGGCGGCCTAGGATCTACGAGGGGATTTTATAGATTGGTCGATGGTGAATGGAAGATTTATAATTTTAACTATGATCCCATAAAAGATAATAATGTTCTCAATGTATGGAAAGCTAAAAAGCACCCTACAAACTCAAAAATATATTTTGCTTCATATGCAGGTGGGCTTTTAGAGTTTGACTCGGAGACCGAGGAGGGTATGGTTTATAATAAAGATAATTCATCCTTACAGGTAACCCAGGGAGGTAATCCTAATCGTACTAGAGTGTCAGGACTAGAGTTTGATAATGAAGGGAACTTGTGGATGACAAATTATGGAGCAGAAATGCCTATTTCTGTTCTTACTGTCGATGGCGAGTTCAGATCTTTTAGATCTGCTGGGAATACGCAGCTTTTTGGGATGACTATTGATCAGAATGGCTATAAATGGGCCATAGCTCAAGGTAATAACGGAGGAGTTTTAGTTTACGATGATGCAGGTACAATAAATGACCCTAACGATGATCCATTCCCTAAATTTTTTAATGTAGGTAATAGCGAATTAAGTACAAATTTGATTAACTCTATAAAGGCAGATTTAAACGGAGATGTTTGGGTAGGAACAGCAGAGGGTCCTATTGTTTTTGAGTGTGGCGGAGGTACTTTTGATTCAGAATGTAGAGGTACGAGACGTAAAGTCTTACAGGATAGTATCGGTGCATTTTTATTACAAACGGAGGATATTCGAGTTATAGAAGTAGACGGTGCTAACCGCAAATGGTTTGGTACGAGAAATGGAATATTTTTACAATCTCCAGATGGTGTAGATCAGATTGCTCATTTTACGGAGGATAATTCGCCCCTATTTGATAATACGATAAACGCTCTTTCTTTTAATAATGAGACTGGAGAGATGTGGATCGGAACTAACAAAGGGATGCAAGCATTCCGTACAGATGCAACTGGTCCAGAGCGTTTCCATAGAGAGGATAATGTTATCGCATTTCCTAATCCAGTTAGGCCCGACTATACTGGTCCGATAGCGATAAAAGGATTAGTAGAAAATGCGGAAGTCAAAATTACAGATGTAAACGGACATTTAGTCTTTGAGACTACTTCTCTTGGCGGACAGGCTATCTGGGATGGACAAGACTATAATGGTAACAGGGCCGCAACAGGAGTTTACTTAGTATTTAGTTCTTCTTCCAGTACATTTTCTGATCCCGATACCGCAATCACAAAAATTCTAATCGTCAACTAACCTTAGTATTAATTATTCCTTATAACTTGGGTAGTATAAAACCTAAACTTATGAATAATGCAATAAAATGGGCTGGAATTATGGCAATAGCTTTAATCCTTTTAGGCCTTGTATACTATTTAACTGGTATGACAGATCCGGAAACAGGAGAAAGTGGTTGGCTTAATGGTTTGTTAAGTTATGTCATTTCAGTTGGAGCTATAGTGATGGGGATTAAAGCGTTTAAAAATCAAAATGAAGGATATTTATCTGTAGGACAAGGTGTACAACAAGGGTTGCTGATCGGTTTATTTGCGGGCCTATTGATGGCTATTTGGACATTTATGTTTTTCTCATTTATAGAACCTGATATGATGGATATGATGAAAGAAAATGCACTATCTCAAAGTGGAGATGTAAATGAAGATCAAGAGGAGATGATGACTGGAATTTTTGGAGCCATCTTTAATCCTATGACCATGGCGATTATGGTTATTATAATGAAAGTTTTTCTAGGCTTATTTGTAGGATTGATCACTGGACTAATCATAAAATCTAATAGACCCGTAGAGTTTTTGGATTCTTAAAAGCAAAACTTAGTTAGAAGACTACGATTTATTTTTAGACTTAGCTATTAGGTCTTCATAATACGTAACGTATTGGGGTAAGATATTATCTAGATTAAATTCTTGTGCTCTAGCCAGTGCATTTTGTTTAAACTTATTATGTGTTTTTTCACTGCTTAAAATCTCTAGACATTTTTTTGCCATCATATCTGTATCTCCTACTTTACACACAAATCCTGTAACTCCATCTGTATTTACCTCTGGTAGTCCACCGACATCAGAGGAGATTACCGGAACCTGGCATGCCATAGCTTCTAGAGCTGCTAGTCCAAAACTCTCGTTTGCGGAAGGGATAATAAATACATCTGCAAGAGATAGTAATTCTTCTACAGCATCTTGTTTTCCTAGGAATCGTATATCCTCACATAAGCCCATTTCCCTACATAGGTTTTCCAGACTCTGTCTTTCTGGACCGTCGCCTATAAGTAAGAGTTTAGAGTCGATCTGATCATGTACTTTTTTAAATACTTTGATAACATCATGTACTCTTTTTACTTTTCTAAAATTAGAAGTATGGATCAGTATTTTTTCTCCTTCTGGAGCAATTGCTTTTTTAAAGTGCTCTTTGTCTGTTTTTTTAAAGCGATCAAAATCGATAAAATTGTAAACGACCTTTATCTCCTTATCTACATTAAATAAATTGCAAGTTTCTTTTCTTAGATATTCGGAAACTGCAGTCACCCCATCACTATTATTGATACTAAACTCTACCACTGGCGAAAAAGATTTATCATTTCCTACGAGTGTAATATCAGTTCCATGAAGAGTGGTAACGATTGGAATATTGATACCTCTAGAAGCTAGGATCTGCTTTGCCATATACGCTACCGCTGCATGTGGAATAGCATAGTGAACGTGTAAAATATCTAGTTTTTCAAAAGATATGACATCGACAAGCTTACTCGTTAATGCAGTCTCATAAGGTGAATATTCAAATAGGGGATAAGACATAGATGAAACCTCATGAAAGAATACATTTTCATTAAAAGAGGTAAGTCTGGCAGGACGCTGATACGTAATAAAGTGTACCTGATGACCATTTTTAGCAAGGCCCAGACCTAACTCTGTCGCAACGACTCCACTTCCTCCATAGGTAGGGTAACATACTATTCCTATTTTCATCTTTTGCTTCTAATTGTATTTAGTTATTATTTTTATCCAAACTTATCAAAATAAACCCACCATTTATAGTGAATACAGGATGAACAATTTTAATTCTGTGATGTTTGAATCTTTGCTTTTATTTTTCGACTATGTCTTCAGTTTACAGTATTAAGGATTTAGAGAAACTCTCGGGTATTAAAGCCCACACCTTACGTATATGGGAAAAACGATACGGAATCGTTAAACCAAGACGTACGGAAAATAACATACGTTACTATCTGGATGAAGACATTAAGCATGTACTTAACATAGCTTTACTTAATAAAAACGGTCATAAGATTTCTAAAATTGCCTGTATGGGTAGTGAGGAAATTAGTGAGGCAGTTCAGGACCTTTCCATTATTAACGGAGTGGAAGCAGGAAATGAAATCGAGGCAATCACTTTATCTATTTTAGAACTAGATAAAAGAAGGTGTAAAATTATATTGGATACGATCATTGAGAAAAAAGGTTTTGAATCCTGTATATACGAGTTTATATACCCACTGCTGGATAAACTCAGTGCCATGTGGTTCTCAGGTTCTTTTAAAGCGGTACATGAGTCTTTTATTAGGAATTTGTTGCGTAATAAGGTATGTGCGGAGATTGATCATTTAGATAGCATAGAGAACCCTAGATGTAGTTTTATTTTATTTTTATCAGAGAAGGAAAATCACGAACTGAGTCTTTTGTTTTTACAGTACATATTGAAAAAGAGAAATGTACAGGTTATAAACCTTGGAAGTGAGATTGCCGTTTATGATATTATTCAAGCTTGCGAAATATATAAGCCAGATTATACTTTTTCCATAATCAATGATACCTTTGTAGAAGATTCGTTGCAGTCTTATATAGACTTTTTATCACAACACATTCCCGATGTAACCATGCTTTTTTCAGGCTTCCAATTTGTAAAGCAGGATATTAAATTTGGTAAAAACTGTAAGTACATAGAAAGCTTAAACGCTGTAGAGTCTATTATTTAACAATTTATAAATATTAATTTTGTTTCATTCTTGAAGACTGAAACAATTTGTCATTTTTTAAACTAACATAAATTTTTTTAATGAAATCAATAATGAAAATATCCCTACTATCTCTTGTGATGGTTTTTACTTTTGCTTGTAAAAAAGACAAAGCATCAGCAGTAGTAGGAGAAGCAACAGAAGTAAAAACAGCAGCTGCAAATTCTAGTGGTACTGGATATATGGTCCTTCCAGAGCGTAGTATGGTTTCTTGGACTGGTTCTAAGCTAGCCGGAAAACACATGGGTACACTTACAGTTTCTGAAGGTGAGGTATTTGTTAATGACGGAAAACTTACCGGTGGTAAATTTACAATCGATATGAATAGTCTAAACTGTACAGATTTAACTGCCGCTGATGGTAAAGCAGATTTAGAAGGTCATCTTAAGTCTCCTGACTTTTTTGATGTAGCCGCTCATCCTACCGCTAGTTTTGAAATTACTAAGGTTACTGCTTTAGAAGGAGATGTAAAAGCAAACTCTCTAGTGTATGGAAACCTTACTATAAAAGGTATTTCTAAGCAAGTAGGCTTTAAAGCCAATGTTTTTGATAAAGGTAATGGTGTAACTGTTAAGTCACCTGAGTTTAAAATCAACAGAACTGATTTTGGAATCAAATATGGATCTAGTGCTTTTATGGATGTAGTAAAAGATAAAGCTATCGATGACGAAGTGATTTTATCTGTAGTACTCGGTGCTACTAATGGATAAATAGAACGATAAATAATAAATTTATTTTATAAGAAAGGGGTCTTTTTAGACCCCTTTCTTTATTTTTTAGCTATTACTTTAAGACTCATCTATAATCCAAATTTTATTTCAGCTGTTTATTCTAATATTACCTCTATTAACTGACTTGTTTTCATATTAGATTCCATCAGTACTCTCTTCTTTTTTCCCTTGTAAAAATATGCGACTTCCATTGTGTTAGGTGAGACGACTCCTTCATTTACAGCATGTAGTGTAAAAAAGTTTTTGCCTTTCTGGTTGAGTTGGATTTTTAGTTTTACTGGCTCTTTTTCTAAAGATTTATTTTCTAATATCCAGTCTCCATTATAACTAACAGATACGATATCACCATCTAGTAATTTCTGGTCTGATAATTCCAGTTCAAAAATTTGACTATCGACGATTATCGTATGATCACTTGCCGTTATTTCCCTTTCTTTTAGTTTTTCTGGGATAGCTTCTATGTAACTATCTGTACTGACGATGACATCCGAGCTCACGAGTTTTCTAGGATATAGCACCTTAAATATTGGAGGTAACTCCAGGAACTTTACCTGATTGATATCTTGACTTTCGATGTATTTATTTGTTTTAAAAGCGGTACCTGATCCTACAGTATTTAGATAAGAGGTGATAATAGAATTGTAGTAGTAATAAAATTTCCCATACCTCGCTTGAGATTTAGGAACACTTCCATCAGTATAAAACCGGTTAGCTTTTTTACTTGCCTCTACTGCCTGAGTGTAAATATCATTGATAGCTGTATTCTTATTTCCTAATGTTTTAAGACCCTGAGTGGCATTTACATTTCTAAGCATGTACGTTTTAAAATCGACCGTTTCTTTTGCTCTAATCTTTTGCAGGAGTTTGATCAGTGTATCATGAGTAGCCTTTAGTTTATCGTATTTTGCTTTCTGGTTAGAGAGACCTCTATTTAACGCTATTTTATTAACCACTTTATCGAGTTCATTACGTAATGTATAAATCTGATCAAAAAGCTCAACTCCTTTTTCCAGTTTTTTATAAATAGAGGCTAGGTTTTCGGGATTCTGGATGTCATTATTTTCTAGAAAACTGCCCGCATCAAAACGTAAATCATTGAGCCGTTTTGCGGCGTCAAAAATCTTAGTGGTTAGTTCATTAAGTACTTTTGCATCTGCTCCTAAAACACCACCTTCTTTAAGCATGATAGGGTACTGGTCAGTAGGACTTTTACCCCGATGCTCATAATACGAGATCTCAGAATAGATATCTCTCCCAAAATCACTATTTTTAAATATAAAACCATCTGTGGCGTCGACATATTTATTTACCTCGTTATTAAAACTTTGCAGCATGAGGTGAGATATCGTCAGACCGTGTATACAGTCATTTGTAAAATCAACATAATTATTAAGGGCTTTAGTTTTGATATCTTTAGATTGGGTAAACCCACAAATACTTATTACACAAAAAGCTAAAGTAAATAGCAAACGATACATAGTTATTAGTTATCTAAATTCAAAACGAAAATACTTCCTTTAAAGTTATAGTTGCATCATTAATAGCAATAGTGCTGATAATAATTGGTTATTTTTGCTTTTCGAAAAAAAGTGAATGAGAGATTTATTTGTATACAATAGCTTAAGTAGAAAAAAAGAGAAATTTCAGTCTATAAATCCGGATTTTGTAGGGATGTATGTATGTGGTCCTACCGTGTATAGCGATGTGCATCTAGGAAATGTACGGACGTTTATGAGCTTCGATATGATGTATCGATATCTCTTACATTTAGGATATACCGTAAGATACGTCAGGAATATTACGGACGTCGGACATCTCACTGATGATGGCGAAGATCGGATGTCTAAAGGAGCAAAAAAAGATAAGCTGGAACCGATGGAGGTCGCCCATAAATACACCATCGGTTTCCATGATATGATGCGGATTTTTAATACCCATTCTCCGGATATCGAGCCACGAGCCACAGGCCATATCATCGAGCAGATAGAAATGGTACAGCAGATTATCGATAATGGATATGGATATGAGAGTAACGGATCTGTTTACTTTGATGTTACCGCGTTTATGAAGGATCATCCTTATGGCGAACTGAGCGGTCGAGTAGTAGAGGACTTATTAGTAGAGACTAGAGATCTTAAAAATCAAAACGAAAAAAGAAGTCCAAGTGATTTTGCAATATGGATGAAAGCATCTGTTGATCATCTCATGAAGTGGAATTCTCCATGGTCTGTAGGATTTCCAGGATGGCACCTAGAGTGTTCAGCGATGAGTACAAAATATTTAGGTAAACATTTTGATATACATGGCGGAGGAAATGATCTCAAATTTCCGCATCACGAAAACGAAATCGCTCAGAACATAGGAGCCTGTAAATGTAGCCCAGCAAATTATTGGTTACATACTAACATGCTTTTAATGAATGGTAAAAAAATGTCTAAAAGCGATGGTAATACGATCACACCTATACAGTTATTTACTGGAGAGAGTCCGCATGTGACTAAGGGTTACGACCCGATGGTCGTTAAGTTTTTTATGCTACAGGCACATTACTCGTCTACTATTGATCTCACAAATGACGGTTTATTAGCTGCTGAGAAAGGGTATAAAAAACTGATGGATGCGATTAAGGTTTTAGAGGGACTTACGTCCAATGCAAGTTCTGGGACAATAGACTCTGAGATCGATCCTATATTAGAAGCGATGGATCATAATATGTCCGATGATTTTAATTCGCCTAAGGTAATTGCAAATCTATTTGAACTGGTAGCCAAAATAAATGGTCTCAAAGGAGGTCAGCTAGACATTAATCAGCTATCAAAAGATTGTCTGGACAAAACTAAAAAAGCTATCTCAGCTTATGTATACGACATTCTAGGATTAAAAGATAATCGTGTATCAGAGGGAGCCGGAGATCATTTAGAGGGACTGATGTCATTGATCTTAGAAATAAGAGCAGACTCCAGGATTAAAAAGGACTGGGACACATCTGATAAGATAAGAGACACTTTAAAAGAATTACAAATCACAGTAAAAGACGGAAAGGACGATACGACCTGGTCCATTAACTAACAGCATATGAACTATAAAGCAGCACTATATTTTTTAGCGATCAGTCTATTTGTTTTTGCAGGATGTAAAGGTGATACTCCTGCTACCTCTAGTAGTAATATAAAAACTAAGAAAGTAACGGTTCCGCCTTTTGATGGAGATGGTGCTTTAGCTTATGTGGAAAAACAGGTTTCTTTTGGGTATAGGGTACCTGGAATGGAATCTCATAAAGCATGTAAGGATTGGCTTGTCAGCGAATTTAAAGTGTTAGGTGCTGATGTAGAAATACAAGAATTTAAGGCGAGTTTTTTAGACGTAAAGGATGCAGAGTCATATAACATCATAGCCAGTATAAATCCTAAAAAGAAAAAAAGAATTGCTCTAGCGGCTCACTGGGATACTAGGCTGATCGCCGATAAGGATAAAACAGATAAGAATAAACCGATCGATGGTGCAGATGATGGAGCCAGTGGGGTTGCTGTACTTTTACAAATAGCCAAAACCCTAAAAGAAAACCCTATAGATCTAGGAGTGGATTTCTTCTTGTGGGATGCTGAAGACAACGGTATCGATACCGATGAAGGAGAAGAAAGCCAGGCGGATACCTGGTGTCTAGGATCACAGTACTGGGTAAAAAAGAAACACGATAAAAATTACAAAGCAAAATTTGGGATTCTACTAGATATGGTTGGTGCTAAAGGAGCTCGTTTCCCCTTGGAGGGAATATCAGCTCAGGTGGCTGGGGTATATCAAGCTAAAATCTGGGGACTAGCTCAGCAGATGGGTTATGGTGATCTGTTCCAAAGTGTAAAAGCAGGCAGTATTACGGATGATCATTTACATATGTATTATGGCGGTATTCCTACAGTAAATATTATCAACCTTCCTACGGAAACATTTGGACATTATCATCACACTCATGATGACAACGTAGAAAATATAGATAAAAACGTTTTACGTAAAGTGGGACAGGTCGTTACTGCAGTATTATATCGAGAATCTAATAACACCTTTTAGGTCGTATATACGATAGAAAGGATGTAATATTTTCCATACCTTTATATTACGATTTTTAATAATATAAAATAAACTAATGAAACAAGTTTTACTTTCTATCCTATGCCTATTTGTATTAGGAAATCTTCAAGCACAAGACGATCAGTACACCATCATCGTAAAAAAATCTGCAGATTGGTGTCCTAATTGTGGTGGATGGGCATGGCCCGTATTTGAGGAAATTTTAGATAAAATGGAAGGACGTAATGGTATACCTATCTTAATGCATCACACTGGTGGACTCGCAAATGATGTAGCTGCTGAGATTACTGATAATTTAGGAGGTGTATATCAGCCAGAGTTTTTTCTGGATAATGAGATTCAAAATATAAATAGCAATAATGCGGATGATAAGATTGCATTGATTGTAGATGCCGTAGATTTAAATGCTTCTTTAGGAGCATTTATGGGAGTAGATATTAATGATGTCTATTTATCAGAAGACGGTACTATGCTTTCTGTAGACATGACTCAGATGATTATGAATAATGGTTTAGAAGGTAGATTTAGTGTAGGTGTTTATCTTATCCAAAATAATATTATGCATAATCAATCTGGAAAAGGAAATGTATTACAACCTAAACTTCTAACAGGTTCCTTTACGGGTGACACTTTTGGGGCTCCAGTAGATATCGACGCATCTAGCGTGGGAGACTATACGTCTACACTTTCTATCGAGGCTCCATCTACATTAAGTTTAGTAGATGGCGATACGGAGATCGTTACGATTATATGGAGATGGGATGATGACGGTATAAAATATGTGTTCAATGCAGATCACTGGTCTGGTGAAATTTCTCAGTTATCTAATACTAACGAACGGGCAGAATCACTTAATGAGGTAACTGCTCTTTTTAGAACTAGTGATTTACAAGTAAATATAAATGCGGCTAGTAGTTTTGATAATGTATCACTATTACTCACTGACGTAACGGGTAAAAGAATCTTATCTGATAATTTAATATTAACGTCTGGAGATAACAGTTTTACACTTCCAGCTAGTGATTTACGATCGGGTGTATATGTTTTAAACATGAGTATCGGTAATCAGCAGATCACACAAAAAATATTTAAAAGGTAACTTTTAAAAGTAACAAGTAACAAGTAACAAGTAACAAGTAAAAAGGCTCATCTGGAATTTCAGATGAGCCTTTGCTTTATCATTAAGTTATTTTTTGCAGGCTTGCTATATGAAAGAAGTTAAGTTAGGCTATATGTTGATCAGAATGGGTAAGTGATTAATTGCAAGGTATACTTCTAAGTTATGCAAGGATTGACCTTTTTGATTTTAGTGGAATTTTGTTTAGGATTTTAAAGATTTAGGAGCGTTAAGAAATCAAAACAGTCTTGAATTTTTGTTTCTTTTGCTTCAAGGCAAAAGATAAAGAGGCATTTGAATATGAACTTAAATGACAATCAGAATGGAATAGATATTTTTTACCCACTCAAATCGATATAGTGCCTTAATTACTATCTCATATAAAAGAGATACTTTCTTTTAAAGATTTAAAATTTTTTTGAAAAAAATATAAGTTCACATTTTACATTTATTTAACTGATTATTAGGTTTTTATCCGATTATTTTTCGACTACTACCGAATATATACGTAAATAATCGACTAACATCCGACTAACACTTATATCCTAGTCCACCTTTGTAACATTGAATCGATACAGCTTGTAGATCACACGCTTTATCATTTTTTTGTTTAACTCGTCCGCCAAAATAAATACACATATATCACAGCGGATACAAAAATTTAAATTATGAATACTTTAAAAAACAGTGTACAACTCATCGGTAACTTAGGGAAAGATGTCGAACTACAAAATTTTGACAATGGTTCTAAACTTGCAAAAATTTCCATCGCCACTAACGAATTTTATAAAAATAAGAAAGGTGAAAAAATGCAAAATACAGAATGGCATAATGCCATAGCCTGGGGAAACCTAGCTGAGAACATGTCTAAAATTTTAGAGAAAGGAAATGAAGTAGCCCTTAAAGGTAAACTAGTGCATCGCTCATACGAAGACAAAAACGGTAATACTCGATACACGTCACAAGTAGTAGTTTCAGAGTTTATAAAAATTAATAAAGCCGTAGAAGTAGAAGTAAATACTCCGTTTTAAATTTAAAAGGTCTTGTCTACAAAACTGTAGGCAAGACCTTTTTTATCATCTGCATTTTGCAAACATCTTTTTTATAGTTCCTGCCCTAGTTTTAAGTTGGATAATATATAAACCCTCAGCCCATGAGTGGACATCTACTTTTACCTCTTCATTAATAATTGCTACTTTTTGTACTAACCTTCCATCCACGGTAAATATTTCTATTTGCTCATTAGCGATTTGATCTACATTATTTAAATCAACTTGTAGTACATGAGTCGTAGGATTAGGATAAACAGACATCTCATTTAGTGGATCTGTACTAAAAGATATTCTTATAATTTTACTTGTAGTAGTATAACCATCAAAATCGATTTGTCTTAGCTGATAATAATTATCACTAAACGGTTCTTTATCTAAATGACTATATAAATTCCTATCCATAGAATTTCCACTTCCCACTATAGTTGCTATAACCTCATAAGTTATATTATCCGCCGATTTTAATAATTGAAATTCATGATTATTAATCTCTGCCTCTGTTACCCATTCTAATAGGATGTGATCATTTTCCTTATAACCTACAAAAGAACTTAACTTTATAGGAACGACTGTCTTTAATGTAGGTGATAATTTATAAGGTGAACGCCAGTCGTTTGCTCCGATATTATCATGAATGATTCTAATATAATTTGCTCCACCTAAATTTAAATCAGCATTAGGAATCGTAATGGTGGTTGTCCCTGATCCTGCAGCTAAATTTAAAGTAACATCTCCTGCCGAGGCCATAGAAGTAAAATTTCCAGGAGAACTAAAAAATTCTAATGTCGACGCAAGATCTACATTAGGTGTAAACTCAATACATAAATCCTCATTAGATCCTGCCGGTACAAAAAAAGTAAACCAGTCTGGATCAGAAGTATTAGGACCATCTGGTACATCCGCAGATCTTAACTGGGGAATTCCAAAATAACTAAGGCTATTATTTACCTCTATCTCCCATGCCCAGTTTGGATAATCTGCTTCGTCAAGTGCTCGGACTACTGTATTTAATTCATCATCTACAGATAAATGCCCGACATCTGTAAGCAGTGTATCCGACAAGCGATAATCCACTCCATCGGAAGGCATCGGAATATTACCATCATAAATCCACTGTCTAGTTAATGCCACTACACCATCACCATTATCCACAGCTATATCTGAAGTAACCCACGTATATCTAATATCTGTAGGTAAGGGCATAGTATTATTATCATATGTACCGCCAGAATTATTTAACCCAGTGATATCATCTTCTTGATCATCATCTCCATCACAGTTTACATCCTGATTCCAGTAACCCCAAGGCATACTTTCATCTCCCCCAAATAAATAAGGTCCAGGACAAGAAGCAAAAACACCACAATTAAATGGGTCTAATGGATTAAATACATAATCATACCTGAGGTCCCTTGCAGCTTCAGAGAATGGATCAGGTAATCCATTTTTTTGCTCCACTGGATCTCCTTTAAAGGTTATGTTTCCAAAAAAATTAGAACCTAAATGAGGAGTAACTGTAGTAACCGCTTTTTTTACATTATGATCAGAACCGACCCACCAGTCTCCACCTCCTCTTTGCAAATATTCTCTTATTGCGAGACCTCCCATCGAGTGGCCGACTACTATCACTTTGGATTTATCTGGGTTTGCATCTAATACTGCATCGATCATTTTACCCAGTGCATATCCTTGTTTATAAATGGCGGACTCATTACTATTAGAAGAAAAAGCACTCGGTGCGGAGCATGTATTCTGTTCTATTTCTGGATTATTTTCATCCTCGTTCCACCAGTTTTCAAAATTAATAGAATAGATACAGCCCGACTCCAGCACATTATCCTCATTATCAAATAGGTATAATACATCATCATCTGAGGTGCCTTCTATATCATCATCACCCCATATATTAGAGCTTTCTTGTGCATTTAATACAGCGTGGAATATATCTGCTCGTACGCCCCATATGTTTTCAAAGTCGGCGTCTTCTATAGTACCCGAGTAAGTATCTTGACTCCCAGTATAACCATGAATAAAAATTATAGGATAAGGACATTCGCATGATTGCGAATGCAAGGCTTGCATATTTATACTACATAGTATAAACAAGAAAAATAAGTTTCTCATTTTAAAAGCAGGTTGGTTAAGCTTAAGTTCTCACCATTAAAATACAATAAATATTGTCTCCTCTTTGCTAAATACTATCGTATTCACTTTTCCATTTTTAATGATGCTTTAATACGCTCTAAATACCCGATATTTACACACGTTTTGGAATAGGTGCTACTTATGCATTTAGCATCCGTCTCTATAAGACCTAAATAAAAATATCATGGCATTTAAAAAACCTAAAAAAGGAACCTACCCAGCTTATTTTGAAAAGTACGTAAACAAAGTAAAAGGTGATGTAATGGTTGTTCTCAAAGAGCAACAAAAAGAAATCAAAGAATTACTAAAGACTATCGACAAAGATAAAATGGAGTATGCCTATGCTCCTGGAAAATGGACCCTAAAAGAAAGCCTAGTTCACGTAATAGACACAGAACAAATTTTTGCCTTTAGAGCATTAGCTATAGCCAGAGGAGAAAGAAAAAACTTGCCTGGGTTTGATCAAGACGGGTATATAAAAAATGCCAATCTTGAAAAAATAAGCAAAAAACAAATTGGTGATAATTTTGTCTCTATTCGTAAATCGAGTATGTTTTTGTTTGATACATTCGGGCCAGAAGACTGGAGTCGCAAGGGAAAAGCATCAGGAAAAGAGATCACACCTCAGGCAATTCCATTTATGATAGCTGGCCATACGATCCATCATTTAAATATCATCAAGAAAAAGTATCTCAAATAACTAAATGGCATTATACACTGCGGATACTCTAAATTTTATTTCTAAGTTAACTCCTAGGCGTCTACTAAATGTTGCAAAACTTTTTGCTTCATTTTATATGACTAAGTGGAAAAACAAGCCCGTGCAATGGGGCCTTCCGATGACGATCTCTTTTGAGCCGACCACCGCCTGTAACCTGAGATGTCCAGAATGCCCTAGTGGATTAAGAGCATTTACTAGACCTACGGGAAACCTTAAAGAAGATTTTTTTAAGGAAACCATCGACGATATCTATAAAGAACTCTTATATCTCATTTTCTATTTTCAAGGTGAGCCTTACATCAATCCAAAGTTTCTAGACATGGTAAAATATGCCAATAACAAAGGCATCTATACCATTACCTCTACTAATGCTCATTTCCTTAATGATGATAATGCTCGTAAAACCATAGAGTCAGGTTTAGATAGATTAATCATATCCGTAGATGGGACTTCACAAGAAACTTATGAGTCCTATCGTAAAGAAGGAAACCTAGAAAATGTTTTGATGGGAGCCCGAAACATTATAAAATGGAAGAAAAAATTAAAAAGTAAAACACCACACACGATTTTTCAATTTCTAGTGGTTAAACCCAATGAGCATCAAATTCCAGAAATTTATAAACTCGCAAAAGAAATAGGTATTGATGAGGTAAAATTAAAGACCGCACAAATCTATGACTATGCAGGAGGAAATCCACTGATACCTACTATCGATCAATACTCCAGATACAAAAAAGAATCTGATGGTACGTACTCCATAAAAAACGAACTACTTAATCATTGTTGGAAGCTATGGCATGCCTGTGTCGTAACCTGGGACGGTTTAGTGGTACCTTGTTGCTTTGATAAAGATGCAATCCATAGACTTGGGGACTTAAAAAATGCAAAGTTTTCAGAAATATGGCACAATGAAAATTATGCTCATTTTAGATCCCAATTACTAAAAGGTCGTGACCAAATAGATATTTGTAAAAATTGTACAGAAGGTTGTACCGTATGGGCGTAAGCAACGTTTTTATGCTTACTTTATCCTTTTAAATAGAGTCAAAAACTTTTTCCTGAAAAAAATGTTAACGTTTAATGTCAATTTAATGTTTTTGGAACAGTTTTTTCATTACACTATAGTCTATGCTGCTGTACAAAACTATTGTTCAAGGTCGATTAGAGTTTGGATCGGATAAAACCTATAATACCGTTTTAACCCAGTTCCAAAATCGAGCTGAGGGACACTATAAAAACGAACTGGTTTTTAAGGAAGAGGATATTTTCGTCCATGAAGAAAATGCCATCGTTATTCCTCGTTTTGTAGGTCAGGCTTCTGAAAAATGGTTTAAAAATACAATGATCCTTATAGGCTACTGTGCTCAGTTTGCAGTGGCGGGCTCCTTAAGAGCATGGATGACAAATGAGGGCAAAATATTACATTACTTCCCTATCGAACCAGATAGCGAAAAAATCGTGGTACAATCTTATTTGAAAGGAAAATCGCTTGTAAAACAAAAAGGTAAACAAGATGAAGCCATAGAATCTCTTTCCAAAGCGATAGAAAAATATGATCGGCATGCTCAGGCATATGAACGTAGAGGTAAAGTAAATTTTATTCTAAAGAAATATCATGATGCTGAGCGAGATTATAATAAAAGTCTCAAAATAGATGATACTAATGCCCACGCCTATTTTGGAAGAGCAAAAGTTCACTGCGTCAATGAGAAATTTGACGAAGCCATTGAAGATTTTGAAAAAGCACTGAAAACCTCGGTTGCTCTGCAGCCTTTATATTGGAAATCAAGACGACGTAAAGGTGAGCTCCATATGAAACTCAAGCAATGGGATAAAGCTGCTTTTGATCTAAAACTTTTCGGAAATAGAAAGTTTAAAGAAGATGATCCTAATTTTCCTTGGCATAAAACTGTCTTAATCAACTATGGCCTTGTTCTATTAGAACAAGAAGAATACCTCACTGCGATACAAATTTTTGACAGATGTCTAGAAGCAGAGGAAGGAAATAACAAAGTATCTCGAGGCGTCATTTTAAGATATCTCGGTATAGCTAAAAAACGTGCAGGCAAAAAAGATTTCAAGAAAATACTCAAACTCGCCGTTGAAGAAGGTGATAAAGTAGCTGCAAATATTTTAAAAGAAGGTAAATAAGATACTCATTTCTGTATTATTGCGTCTATATACAAAAGCTTGCTATGTTTAGATTGCAATTTATCTTACTCCTAGGATTGTTATGCTGGTCTTCATGCGGCACAAGCCAATCTTTTATAAAAGACGGAAAGAAAAAAAACAAAGAATATTTTCAGAAAGCTGCTAAAGAAGCCAGTAGTAACGATTACAATAAAGCAATCTCTTATTGTGATAAAATCCTGAAGAAAGATCCAGAAAATGTAGATGCCCTCCTAAGAAAAGGTTCTTATCTCAACTCGCAAAAAAAATATTCAGAGGCAGAAAATTCATTCGCGAAAGCAATAAAACTAGCTCCAGATTATAACAGTTTATCATATTATATGCTAGGTCTAACCCAATATCATCAAGACAAATTTGGGGTGGCTAAAACAAATTTTAAAATTTTTCTGGACTCAGGAAAAGGACGAAAAAATCAAGTAGAAAAAGCAACTCTATTAATGGGCATCAGTGAGTTCTCTGAAGTGGCCCTAAACAATCCAGTCCCCTTTAATCCAGAAAGACTTCCAGAATCTATAAATACACCAGACCATGAATATCTACCGGCACTAACTGCAGATGGGTCCCAAATGATATATACAAGTCGCGTAAATCGATCAGAAGATATTTTTATTTCCACGATAACAAATAATACTTTTTCAAAAGGAATACATCCACCCTTTTTAGAGATGCCCACTGGTACAGGTGCTCATTGTATATCCCCTGATGGTAAAACGATTATTTTTACCAGCTGTCAGGATCGACTTAGTTTTGGTAGTTGTGATTTATATTACATCTATTATAAAAATGGAAAATGGTCAATGCCTAATAATATGGGAAAGATTATTAATTCTGCCGCTTGGGATAGCCAGCCTTCTTTATCTGGAGATGGTAACACTTTGTATTTCAGCAGCAAAAGGAGAGGAGGTTATGGAGATTCCGATATCTGGTCTTCCACTAAAGATAAAAACGGAAAATGGACCATTCCTATTAATTTAGGAGAAGCGATAAATACTCCGGGTAAGGACGAATCCCCCTTTATTCATCCAGATGACCAGACCTTATATTTTAGAACTAATGGGAGAAAAGGAATGGGAGACTTTGATATTTTTTATTCGCGTAAGCAAAAAAACATTTGGACTACTGGTGTAAATATTGGGTACCCTATAAATACAGATGCAAATGATGGTGCTCTTTTTGTAACTTTAGACGGGACTAAGGCATATTACACTAGCGATAAATATAGCTTAGAAAACGATATAGAACCTAATTTAGATATTTATTCTTTTGACTTATATCCTGAGGCTCGACCGCAACCTACGACTTACGTAACAGGTATCATCATAGACGGCATCACTAATAAAAAAATACCCGCAACGATTTCGATAAATAATGGCTCGACAGTAAAAAAATTTACGACTGATAACAGCGGGACTTTTACGATCACTCTTCCTGCCTATAAAGACTATGCCTTCCAAGTAACTAAACCAGATTATTTACTGTACTCTAATAGGATCGAGCTTAAAGAAATCAGTAATGCATTAAATCCAGATACACTGACCGTTGTCCTATTTCCTGTTCCTAAAAAAGAGGTAACGGATACACCTAAGGTATACAATCAAGCTATTGTTTTAGAGAATGTTCTTTTTGAGACTGGCTCAGCTAATTTATTGCCAGAATCTGATTTTGAAATTGCAACCCTTTTAAAAATTTTAAACGATCACCCTGAAATGATCGTCAGGATAGATGGTCATACAGATAATGTAGGATCTAAAGAAGATAACTTACAGCTATCAGAATCTAGAGCTAAATCTGTTTATAGGCGACTGATCGAATTAGGAGTAAGTAATACTCAACGACTATCTTATAAAGGATATGGAGAGTCTGTAAGCATTGCCTCTAATGATACTCCAGAAGGACGTAAACAAAATCGTAGAACAGAATTTATTATCATAGAAAAAAAATAAGGCTAGATATTTTTTTACCTAGCCTTAAAATAAACTTGTCCTATAGGACCATGCTATTTACTCCTTGCTAAATACTATAGGCAGTGTGTATTTCTCAAAGCTATTTAATGCCTTAGATGCCAAGGTCTTATAATTCAACATACGTTTTATAGCAGCATCGTGCTCCTTATCGGATGTAGAAAGTACAATGATTTCAAGATTATCATTTATCATGAAATCTACTAATATTCTTGTCGGGGCTTCCTTACTATCCAGAATATTTAATTCAGATAAATATGAGGTCATTTGAGTTTTCCAATCTACCGGATTATTACCAGCAGATAAATCTGAAGTCGAGATTAATAGCATGACCAATGATAAAACGCTTACATATTTTTTAATGATCTTCATTACAATTTTTTTTTAAAATGGTGATTATACTGACACTCCTATATCAGAGTAACATTAAGAAAAATTACTCATAGGTTTTCAGCATTATACAGTACATACATGCCTATTTAAAGGTGCAATCTGTATAAAAAAAATAATTTTTAATAGAATAGTAAGCTTACTACTTATAATACTTTACAATCGGGATTTAGTTACAATGGGTATAAATAATTATCCAACTAATCGATAAACGATCTCCAATCCTAGACCAAATAAACCTCCTTCTCTAAATAAACTATTGTTAAAACAACGCAGTAAAAAAGCTATTGTAGAAAGTACAAAATACGATATAGTCGTCCACTAGCACTCTCTAAATGATATATAAACTATCTACTATTTTAAGGTATAGTACCCTATCTTCGCATCCTATGGCAAGAAGAAAACGGACAAAAAAAATAGTGAAGAATTTAAAAGTGCATGGTATTGCTGATAAGGGAATGGCTGTAGCGAGAGATGAGGAAGGTCTTGTATATTTTGTCAAAGGTGCCGTACCTGGTGACGAGATAGACATGCTGGTTTTACGCAAAAAAAAGGGATTCCAGACAGGCATCGTAAATGATTTTATATCATACTCTTCTAAGCGGATAGTACCAGTTTGTGAGCACTTTGGGTTATGTGGAGGTTGTAAATGGCAAAATTTATCTTATCCAGATCAGCTACATTTTAAACAAGAAAATGTCAACGCCGCTATTACGAGGATCGCAAAACTAAATGATGATATTATAGAACCGATCATAGGTAGTAAACTAACGACGTTTTATAGAAATAAATTAGAGTATAGTTTCTCGACTAAGCGTTGGTTAACTGATGAGCAGATCCATTCTGATGCTACTGATTTACAAAAACCAGCACTAGGGTTTCATGCTCCTGGAACCTTTGACAAAATTATAGATGTAAATAAGTGCCACCTCCAGGATGACAAATCTAATAAGATCAGAAATTGGTTTAGAGCTTACGCCAATGAAAAAAATCTCTCTTATTACGACATCAAAGGTCATAACGGATTTTTTAGAAACTTGATAGTAAGGAATACTACCTTAGGAGAATGGATGATAAATATCGTCTTAGGCGAAAATCAAAAAGAAGAAATTCTGGCGATTTGTAAAAAACTAATTGTCGACTTCCCTTTTATTACGACCCTATTTTACACCGTAAATAAAAAAGTAAATGATACCATCCTAGATCAAGACGTGATCTGTTATCATGGTCCAGGTTTTATAAAAGAAAAACTAGGGGATCTTACATTCAAAATAGGACCAAAATCATTTTTCCAGACTAATAGCACACAAGCAAAAGTGCTTTACGATAACGTAGTATCCTTTGCAAATCTAAAAGGAACGGAAAACGTATACGACCTTTATACTGGCACAGGAAGTATCGCTTTATATCTTGCTGCTCATTGTAAAAAAGTAGTCGGAATAGAATCTGTAAAAGAAGCTATAAATGATGCTCATTATAACAAAGAATTAAACGGTATCACAAATGCTGACTTCCTTGTAGGTGATGTAAAGGATGTACTTACACCCACTTTTAAAGATAAATATGGTCATCCAGATGTGATCGTCACAGATCCACCTCGAGCCGGAATGCATAAAGATGTAGTGGAAACACTGTTAGAACTTAAAGCAAAAAAAATCGTTTATGTAAGTTGTAATCCTGCGACACAGGCAAGAGATTTATTATTATTATCAGCACTTTATGATGTTACTCGTATACAACCCGTGGATATGTTTCCACATACTAGTCATATAGAGAGCATCGCATTACTAGAATTACAGGCATGACAGGCAAATCAGAAAAATTTCTTCTATTAGAGCAAGAGTTATCTATTTATAGAAAAATTATGGCTCAGGCATCCGATATTATCCTAGAAAAAGAGGTGACTAAGTTCCCGATTTTTGTAGCTCATCAGCAAGAGTTAGAATTAGGAATCGTCATCGCGGATCAAGAAAAGGTAAAGGGCAACTGGAATATACATGCGTCGTCGTTAGAGGAGTTTGTAACTAAACAAATCATCTTCGATACCAAAATAGAGGAGTTTAAAAAAACATATAAAAGTCCTGAACATCACCTATGTGTTTTTGTGCTCAGCGAGTTAGGAGCACAGTTTATATTTTTACCTAAACCCTAAAAGTGAAACTTAACACATACCAGTCTGCAGCTTTAGGAGTTTTAATGTTTAATGTAGTATACATACTCATCATGTACAGTGGTTTGCCCGATATTATTCCTAATCACTTTGATTATCAAGGAAAGGCTGATGGACATGGAGCAAAAAGCTTTTTAATTATCGGTCCGATTATAGGAAGCTTTATCTTTTTTGTTATGTATTACGCTCAGTCTACAGAAAAATATAATCTCCCTAAAAGTGTTAGTCCACAAGCTGCCAAAAAATCAATCGGCCAACTAACCCTTACTGTACAAATCGTTTTTTTGTTAGTCACCTATTCCTCCATAACAACGGCCCTATCTAAGAACAATCCGATCGAAGGGTGGATGGCACCTCTCATCATAATCCTCATTTTTTTGCCTGTTCTAGGTATGTTTGTAAAGAAACAGTAGCATGTTTTAGGTTAACATAGATTATTTAAGTGTTTGTAAATTATGGTGCATTAATTGCAGTTATAAACATAGATGAAAGGTATTATACTAGCCGGAGGGCTCGGCACCAGATTATATCCACTGACCTTAGCAGTGAGTAAACAGCTTATGCCGGTTTATGATAAACCGATGATTTACTATCCATTATCTACACTTATGAGTGCAGGAATCAGGGATATACTGATCATTTCCACTCCCTCAGATCTCCCTCATTTTGAAAAATTGCTTAAAGATGGAAGCGATATAGGTTGTAATTTTTCATATGTCGCTCAGCACGAACCTAATGGGCTAGCACAAGCATTTGTACTAGGAAAAGACTTTATAGGAAATGATGCAGCGTCTCTCATACTGGGGGATAATATCTTTTATGGGCAGGGTCTAGATGAATTACTATTAGAATGTAGTGATCCTGATGGTGGAACCGTGTTTGCTTATCAGGTAGCGGATCCAGAAAGATATGGGGTTGTCGAATTTGATAATCAGTTTAATGCCCTATCGATCGAGGAGAAACCGGAAAATCCTAAATCTAATTATGCTGTTCCGGGTATCTATTTTTATGATAATTCTGTATTGGCTATAGCCGAAAATCTTAAACCTAGTGCTAGAGGAGAATACGAAATTACAGATGTAAATCGCATTTACCTAGAAAATAAAAAACTCAAAGTAGGAGTCATGGGAAGAGGTGTCGCATGGTTAGACACCGGTACACACACCTCTCTAATGCAAGCAGGACAGTTTATACAAGTTATAGAAGAAAGACAAGGCCTAAAAATAGGATGTATCGAGGAAATCGCTCATAAAATGGGTTTTATCGATAATGCACAGCTAGAAAAACTCGGTCATAAATATATCAAAAGTGGTTATGGAGAATATCTATTAAAACTCCTTAGCAGCTAATAAAACTCCACTTGCAAAGAGTACATTTGTATAGTTAAATTATTGTCATTGGCAACTCAAAATTCTTTTTCGAAAGAAGAACAAAAAGTACTCGATTCGGTAAAACTAAGTAGAATCATTTTACCTGTCCTTATCGGATTAGGTGTCGTTATATACCTTATATGGAAACAGTGGGATCCTGAAGTTGTAGCTCAGATCGACTGGTCTAGATACACTGCTTTTTGGTTAGGAATGGCAGTATTTTTATATGTCATTAGGCACTTATTTTATGCATGGAGACTAAGAGTATTATCTGATAAAATTTTTAGTTGGTGGAAAAGTACCGAACTGGTTTTTATATGGGAATTCTCCTCTGCAGTGTCGCCTACGAGTATCGGTGGAGCAGGAGTAGCATTATTTTTTCTCGCTCAAGAAGAACTATCAGCTGCTAAAACAGTAGCCATAGTGGTCTATACCATGATTATAGATACTATCTATTTCTTGGTCACCTTGCCATTATTATATTTTATAATCGGTCCGATCGTTCTTAGACCAGATGCTCAGACCTTTTCTGATTTAGAGGCTTTTGGGGTTGGATTCTGGTCTGTCATTATTTTTATGACCTGTTATGGAACGCTATTTTTCTATGGTGTTTTTGTTAAACCAAAATGGCTAAGCAACTTACTACACTGGTTTTCTAATCGTAAAATACTGAGACGTTTTAAAGATAATCTCCAAAAAACAGCTGATGATGTAATCATCTCCTCTAAAGAACTATCCACAAAACCTAAGTCCTATCATGCTCAAGTTCTAGCTAGTTCCACAGGAGCTTGGGTAACTAGATTTCTAGCCATAAACTGTATCATTATTGCTCTGATAAAGGGCGTACCTATGGATTTCTGGAATCAGTTTACTCTATTTGGAAGAGGCCAGGCAATGCATTCCTTAGTACAATTTAGTCCTACTCCAGGTGGTGCAGGTCTTACAGAATATCTTTTTGAAGGATTCTACAGTGATTACATTCCTGTAGGATTAGCCATCATCGTGGCACTTGGATGGAGACTTATTACCTACTACACGTACCTGGTAGCCGGTGCTATTATTATTCCTAACTGGTTAAGAAAAATCGTGAATAAAAAGAGATTAAAAAAGAAGACTATCTAATCGGTGCTCCTAAGCATACGATAATAAACCAGAGACAAAATAATAATTACCAGCCCAAAAAATTCTCTCATAAATTCTACTATAGGTTTTTCTGCTTGCATAGATTCTACTATAGAAGGAAAACCTGAACTGATCCACTTTACTAAATCAGGAACATAAAGTAAGGTTGTAAAAATAAATATGATTAACAACATTTTACCTGCCTTAGCATAATATCGATCTGCTAATAAAAGCCCAAATAATAGGCAAGGCATAATATAAGCAATGATCCATTTCCATCCATCGGGATCATTATACTGCATAGCTGCAAAAGCCAAAAATACTAAGGCTAAAAATCCAGCAATCCACTTGATCTTACTAGTAATCATTTTTTATTTTAAGAGTATCGCTAGAGCTTTTTCCTTATATCCATCCGATATAAAATCTTTTGCAATTAACTCCGGATCGCCATTTAATTCTATAGCATCTATCTCTTCTTTAGAAGGTAATGCATTTACAGAAGCTAAGGTGGCTATGTCAGCTGCAGATAAGATTTCACTCGTTTTTATTTTTTCTGGAAGAGCATCATAACCAATGACCAATGGAGTAACGGTTTGCACTATTGGATAAACATTTTCTCCACTAGCTCTTACATAAAAAGATCGACCCATCCGCCCCATTAAATCTATTTTATGAGGATCTATACGATTATTATCATCTATTACATCTTCGTTTATATGCATCATCACTACCTCACATATAATAAGATGTCCTGCTCCACCACCCGTCCCTAGTGTAATAATATCTTTTACTTTACATTCCATATTTACTGGAGATTCTTTGACCCTCGGCGGTGTTACTAACTCAGAATTCATAGGGGTTAGACCCGCTTTAGAAAATTCGGATGTGCCTGCTGGAAATTCGACAGAAGTCAATGTCATATTTTTAACTATACTATGACTTACTACATTGATCACTGCTTCTTTAGTTGATATCACATTTGCAAGTGTATCCTTAGTGGTGTTATCTCTAACACGCCTATTACTGGAGAATACGAGCAACGGTGGATTAGAACTAAAGGCATTAAAAAAACTATAGGGAGCAAGATTATGATTTCCATCCTTATCCACTGTAGATACGAATGCGATGGGTCTAGGTGATACAGAGCCTAGCAAAAACTGATGCATATCACGAGTAGCCGTTTCCTTAGGATCTATTCTTCTTTTCATTTCTTATGTCTTTTGTACAACAATTTAAAGTACGCTTTTATAAATATTATAGACCTTTAGGGTGTTAATAGAATAAGAGTAATTTAAATCTCCATCTGATCTATATCATTATGTCAAAAGTATTAAATGTTTTAGTCGTTGTCGTTGTATTAGCCCTTATAGGTTATAAGTTTTTATGGCCTAAGGCTGTTACTGTAGGAGAGTACGCTCCAGTGATCGAACGAAAACTAGTAGATGGTACTGATTTTAAATTGGAAGATTTTAAAGGAGATTATGTACTTATAGATTTTTGGGGGTCATGGTGTCCTCCTTGCCGTAAGGCCAATAAAGAGCTCGTGCCTTTTTATAAAAAGTGGGAAGGAAAAAAATTTAAAGATGGTAATCAGTTACAAATTCTAAGTATTGCAATAGAAAAACAAAGAGCTCGTGCCTTAAAGGCCATTGAAAAAGATAATCTCTATTGGGATCATCATATTATAGAACAAAGTCGTTTTCTACTCCAAAATCCATTGGCTTTAGCCTATAAAGTATCCGACGTTCCAGCTACTTTTCTAATAAATCCTGATGGACAGATTATGGGGAAAAATCTAAGTTTTGAGGAAATAGATCAGATTCTTACTAAAAGACTTTAATAAATTCTAGAATCCTATTTAGCTCTTGGCTAAAAGACTCCCATCTTCTATTTCCAGAAATCGTACTTAAATAACTATTCTTAGTACATTTTTTAATCCAGTAATTTACACAAGACCTCTAGCATTTTATATTTTCATTTTAATATCTCTATGCTGTCTATACCCTGATGGTGTATTATTTTTGCCATAATTGCATACTTATTTATCATTACCCATTAATTCTATGCCATTATGACCCATAAATAGGTTTGGCTCGACAATTGAACTCTCTGTATATGTTAGAAAAACTAAAGAATATCATGTCTAAGAATAAGAACGAAGAGATTTCTACAGAAGAAGAAAAAGATGCTAAAGACTCAAAGAAAAAGTCTAAAAAAGGGAAGAAATTATCAAAAACGGCACAAATGGAATTAGAGTTAGACGAAGCTAGAATAGAGATAGCCGAACAAAAAGATAAATTTCTTAGGCTCTTTGCAGAGTTTGATAATTTTAAAAAGCGGAATGTAAAAGAACGTTTAGATTTAATGAAAACTGCTGCTCAGGATACCATGCAAGTTTTACTTCCTGTATTGGACGATTTTGATAGAGCTAAGCAAGCTGCAGAAGACGAAAATTCAACTGAGCCATTTAGCGAAGGAGTAATGCTCGTTTATCAGAAGTTACATAACACACTAAAGCAAAAAGGTCTGGAGGAAATGGAATCTACAGGCGAAGTTTTTGACCCAGAATTACATCAGGCAATTACAGAAATTCCTGCTCCTTCTGATGACATGAAGGGCAAAGTGATCGATACGATAGAAAAAGGATATTTACTCAAAGAAAAAATAATCCGACACGCCAAAGTGGTAGTTGGAAAATAAGCAGATGGCAAAAAGAGATTATTACGAAGTATTAGGCGTTTCTAAATCAGCAGATGATAAAGAACTAAAAAAGGCTTATAGAAAAATTGCCATGAAATATCATCCAGATAAAAATCCGGATAATAAAGAGGCAGAAGAAAAATTTAAGGAAGCCGCAGAAGCCTACGAGGTTCTTAGTGATGCTGATAAAAAAGCTCGTTATGATCGTTTTGGTCATGCAGGGATGGGACAAGGCGGAGGCTTTAGTGGCGGTAGTATGAACATGGATGATATATTCTCTCAATTCGGGGATATTTTTGGAGATATGGGAGGTAGTCCTTTTGAAAGCTTTTTTGGAGGATCTCGAGGTGGAGGTAGAAGAGCCAGAGGACAAAAAGGAAGTAATCTAAGAATAAAAGTATCTCTTACTCTAGAAGATGTAGATAATGGAGTTACTAAAAAAATAAAAGTTAAAAAGAATGTGTCTTGTGACACTTGTAAAGGGAGTGGAGCAAAGGATAGTAGTTCCGTAAAAACATGCGGCACTTGTGGTGGCGGTGGATACGTAAGACAAGTAAAAAACACCTTCTTGGGTCAGATGCAAACCACAGCAGCATGTCCGACTTGCAATGGTAGCGGCCAGCAGATTTCTGCACATTGTCCTAAGTGTAAAGGAGATGGTACTAATCTGGATAATGATACTATAGAAATAGAAATTCCAGCAGGTGTAGAGGATGGGATGCAACTATCGATGAGAGGAAAAGGTAATGCAGGAAAAAAAGGAGGGCCTAATGGAGATTTACTGATCAATATAGAAGTAGCTAATCACAATCATTTTTCAAGAGATGGACAGAATATCGTCTACGACTTATTCCTAAATTTTGCAGATGCCGCTTTAGGAACCTCAGTAGAAGTTCCCACTCTTTCGGGAAAAGTAAAAATAAAAGTGCCGCCTGGAACGCAAGCCGGTAAAATATTTAGACTAAGAGGTAAAGGACTCCCTTCCGTTCAGGCCTACGGAAAAGGAGACCAACTAATCAACGTAAATATCTGGACTCCTAAAGAATTAAATAAAGAGGAGAAACAGATGATGGAACGTCTTAGAGACATGCCTAACTTTAAACCAGATCCTGGAACCTCTGAAAAAGGATTTTTTGAAAGAATGAAAGATTATTTTAATTAGTCCGTTTAGGACCTATTTATGACGTACTGAAGCTCTTTATGAAATATCTACTTCCTTTTATTCTAATGATCACATTGTCCTCATGTAATGTGGACTTAGTATTTTCTGAGAAAGTAGAAATCCTAGACAGCAGCTGGACTTATGATAATCCAATTTCTTTTACATTTGACATTTCCGATACAATACAAACTTACGATATCGTTCTAAAAATAGAACACGATGTAGAATTCTCAAATCAAAACTTCTATACTCAGTTTACCACCACATACCCAAACGGCACAGAAATACAAGATGTCGTATCTATGGAACTGAGCAGTAAGTATGGACAATGGCTCGGAGACTGTAATAGCGAGAATTGTGATATCGATATTTTACTAAAAGGACGGACCAGATTTAGGCAGCTTGGTAATCATACTATTTCTATAGCTCAGCATACTCGAAATGCTGTACTAGATGGAGTAAGATCATTAGAGTTTAATCTAATAAAGGTGGATTAGTCTCGTTTAATGCGGTGAAGGAAATAATATTTGTTTTTAATTAACCTAAAACATTAAAACGCTGACTGACAATTTATCAACTATCATTTTCCTTTCTTTGTAATTCCTTAAAACGTAAAAGTCTCATTGACCTTAAACAAAGAAATATTTAAAATTGCTATTCCTAATATTATAGCAAATATTTCTATTCCATTACTCGGTATTGTGGATACAGCACTGATGGGTCGCATGGATGATCCAGCATATATCGGTGCCATTGCTCTAGGTGGAATTATTTTTAATATTCTCTACTGGGGTCTAGGTTTTTTACGACCAGGAACTACAGGGCTCACCGCTCAAGCGTACGGTAAAAACGATACTAGAGAATGCTATAGGATACTATACAGATCAGTGAGCATCGGAGTATTTTTCGGGATGGGTTTATTATTACTATACAAGCCTATCGGTAGTCTGGCATTTACTGTTTTAAGTGGATCAGATAAAGTAGAGGCTCTTGCCTTACAATATTTTAGTATACGTATACTAGCGGCTCCTGCAGTGATATCGGTGATTGCACTTAGAGGTTGGTTCTTTGGGATGCAGGATGCTATATCTCCTATGATTCTGACAATCTCCGCAAATGTACTTAACATATTTGTTAGCTGGTATCTCGTTATGCATCAGGGGATGGGTGTAAAAGGAGTCGCTATAGGAACCATGACAGCACAGTGGATCACTTTCTTTATAGCAGTATTTATTATAATTTATAAATACCGGAAGGATGTATTACAATATTTAGACAGAGCCATTTTTAAGGCCAAAGAAATGAAAAGATTTATATCCATAAACAGAGATATGTTTATACGTAATATGGGTCTAATTCTGGTCTTCAGTTTTTTTACAAATCATTCCTCAAAACTAGGAGATGAGTATCTTGCTATTAGTCAGATGCTTTTACAGCTATTTTATTTTATGTCTTATGCAGTAGACGGTTTTGCATATGCGTCAGAGAGTCTAGTGGGTAAATATTTAGGATCATCTTCCATTCCTAAAGTAAAAACAGTAATTAAAAAATGCTTGTATCTCGGGCTTGGATTTGGGAGTCTTTTTATGATAGCTTATTTATTATTTGGGACTTTTATTCTCAGAGTTTTTACGGATGATATCTCCCTAATCTCCGCCGCCCAACCCTATTTTTTCTGGCTGGCTATGGTCGCCATTTCAGGAGCACTCGCATTTATATGGGATGGTGTTTTTAGTGGAGCTACAGCATCAGTAGAACTAAGAGATTCTATGTTGCTTTCCACAGTAGCCTTTTTTATTGCCTTTTATATTACGCAGATAAAATTTCCCCTCTTGGCCATATGGGTAGGTATGGTAGCTTTTATGCTAGTACGTTCTCTAGTGCAGATCTGGTATTATAAATATAAAATTCTTCCGCTTTGGTTATCTGAGTTTTCCAATAAGAGATAAGCAGTTTTAATATTCGGCATAGTTTCTGTAATAATTATAGTGCTATGAACATCGATCACATAAATAGAAGACATTTTACTAAAACCGATATGTATTATCGCGTTAGTTACGGAGTTTCTTCTAAACTAATTTCCTATAAACAAGGTATTTTTGAGATTGAGGTAGTCATAGGTTCTAAATGGAAAAAAGAATACAATGCCACTGCTTACGAAATGGCAAGCTGTTGGAGAAATAAAAACCAAGAGCTATCTAAATCTGTGGGTTGCAAAGTATATATCATCGATGCAAGAGCTTATCCTTTTAAAAAGCAACTTATGGGTATGGGTGTACAACCACTGTATGATGCAAAAAAAGGAATTATCTTCAGAAAGAAAATTCTTAATTAATCCTTTCCCCTTAGCTTTGTACCTTTATGATATGAAGCACATTTTTCTTTTCATATTTCTATGTATTTCTTCATTGGCTATAGCCCAATATGATTATATCCCTGTATTTAAAGGGCAGCAAGGAGATATACTCTTATCCTCCATGGTCTCGGAATATAAACCCGTCGTAGTGCTTTCCTACAGTGATGCAAGGAATGAATTATATACCTCTATTGATAATAATAATGGTGATGTATCCGGAATCTATACTGATCACACCGTTTTTTTACCTGCTAACGAAGCAAATCCTATTCAGTTTTTATTAATGAATAATTCTGTAGATGGAATAAATTGTGAGCATACTTATCCACAATCAAAAGGTGCTGGAAATGGTAATGCCCGTAGTGATATGCATCACCTCTACCCTGCTCGAGCACAGGTAAATAGTAGTCGTGGAAGTAAGCCTTTCGGCGAAAATATAGACTCCGATACAGACACATGGTTTTACTTAAATCAATCTCAGTCATCCATCCCTAACGCTTCTACAAGAGATAACTTTAGCGAAAGCGATATACTTGCCTTTGAACCAAGGGAGTCTGTTAAAGGAAATATAGCTAGAGGAATGATGTATTTTTATACGATGTATAAAGCAGAAGCTGACAATGCAGATCCAGATTATTTTCCGAGTCAGATCGAAACACTTTGTGAGTGGCATTTTACTGATCCTGTAGACCAAGCTGAGTGGGAACGAACCATGAAAATCGGAGCAATCCAAGGAAATAACCCTAACCCATATGTGCTAGACTGCTCTGTAGCCGCTAGAACTTTTTGCTCTCAAATCAGCGATGCATGTGCAGAATTAGTCCCTTCTAGCGAAATAGAATTTACACCTAGTTTTAAAATCTATCCTAATCCATCAATTGATCAAATCAATATAGAAGTCGATCAAAAATCAAAAGTATCGTCTCTAAAAATGATCTCCATTTATGGCCAAGTTGTTTATCAGACATCCACTTTTAATAATTCCAAAATAACCATTGATCATAAATTACCTGCCGGAAATTATATCTGCCAGATTAATATCGATGGGGACATTTATAATAGTTTATTCGTTATAGTTAAATAAAAATAATTATGAGATATCTTTTTTCCTTTATGATTTGTGCCGTTTTGTTTTCTGCTTGTTCAGATTGTTCTACACCTATAGCAGATGATGAGAAGACCATAGAAGAATATCTATCCAGCACTAACTTGTCCGCAGAGAAAACTCCAGAAGGTGTATACTACAGTATATCAGTTCCTGGATCTGCAGAAAAACCTAATTCTAATAGTCAGGTTACGGTTGCGTATAGAGGATATCTATTAGACGGAACAGAGTTCGATGCCAGTGGAGATGATGATCTTGTTATCCAATTATGGCAGGTGATCCAGGGATGGACTATCGGTATTCCACAGTTTGGAAGAGGAGGTTCAGGAACCCTGATTATTCCATCTGCTCTGGCTTATGACTGCGACGCACGTACAGGTATTCCGGCAAATTCCATTTTGGTTTTTGATATTACGCTAGTTGATTTCCAGTAGATTTATTAAAATACCACGGCAGATATAGTAATACGATTAGGATAAGACCGATTATATAAGTCACTCCAACGTACATCGGCCAAGGACCAAAAAAATCTAGTATCGACGCACTTACTGGCTTGCGGATCGTATAAAAATAATTACTTCCGGTAATCCAGTTAAAAGATGTTATTAAAACAAGATAGGCATTAGCCGTCCAAAATGCATTTTTTAGATCCTGGAAAGTTATTTTAAGACCATATACTTTAATAGCATAATACGGAATCACTAACAAGGATGAGTGTATCATCCAGTAAGTAAAATAATTAGACGATGGAAAAGCTCCATCTACATCCGGTGTAATATTCGCGTTAAGCGTACCTGCATAAATCATAAAATACATAATACCGAGTGCTTTTCTATTACGAGTATACATCACTATAGGTGCAGCGATAGCCAGTAATCGGCATAAATGCATAGGTAACTCTGTGGTATAATCAAACAGTCCTCTACCTACCATATGCTCGATCCTCAAAATAACGCCAAGTAAAGCAATACTCGCATAGGCAGTTCCTAAAATAGTCTTCCCTTTCTGTGATAAATGACCAGCAGCTAGGGTACAAACGATACCTAATAAGACTAAAAAAAGTATCGGTAAAAAATGAGCTGGAGAAAAAATTTTAAATTCGCCACTGAGGTAAAACAGTAAGATCATTTTTAGATTAGATGAAGTTGCTTTAAATTACTGTAAAATTACTAAACGACCATATCTCGGATGAGATGATTTATTGACCATTAATGAAATTATGAAGCATTTAAAAAAATTACTTTTCGGTTTTATTCTTTTATCATTTAGTAGTGTCGCTATTGCTGGAGAAGGTATGTGGCTACCATTGCTATTAAAAGCACTCAACGAAAATGAGATGAAAACCATGGGAATGAAAATGTCCGTTGAGGATGTTTATAGTGTAAATAAAAGTTCGCTTAAAGATGCCATCGTGCATTTTGGAGGTTTTTGTACCTCAGAGATAATCTCTCCGGATGGACTACTACTGACTAATCATCACTGCGGATATGGACAGATACAGTCTCACTCATCTGTAGAAAATAACCTGCTCAAAAATGGATTCTGGGCAAAAACTAAATCAGACGAACTAGAAAATCCAGGACTTACCGCCACATTTATAGATCGCATCGATGATGTATCTAAGCAAGTCCTTGCAGGTATAAATAATAAAATGACTGACAAAGAAAGACAGTCAGCCATTGATCTAAACCTAGAGGTAGTTAAAAAAACCTACAACCTTAAGGACTATCAGGAACTCGTTATCAGACCGTTTTATAATGGCAACCAATACTTTGCATTTACAACTACGATCTATCGAGATGTTAGACTAGTCGGAACACCACCAGAATCGATCGGAAAATTTGGGTCGGATACAGATAACTGGGTATGGCCTCGTCATACCGGTGACTTTTCTCTATTTAGAATTTATGCGGGACCAGATAATCTTCCTGCAGATTACTCTGAGGCAAATGTCCCTTATAAACCAAAACACTTTTTACCGATCTCATTAGATGGTGTAGAAGAAGATGACTTCACGTTAATTTTTGGGTTTCCAGGACGTACTAATCAGTATCTACCAGGAGTAGCCGTAGAACAAACAATGAATGTCCTTAACCCTGCAAAAATCAAAATTAGAGATACTGCTCTTAAGATCATAGATAAATACATGAGAGCTGACGAAAGTGTCCGTATCCAGTACGCTTCTAAATTTGCACGGGTTGCTAACTACTGGAAAAAATGGATCGGTGAAAACCAAGGTCTTAAATCCACAGATGCACTAGGTAGAAAAAGAAAATTCGAAGCTGAATTTACTCAGAATAATAAAACTAAAACGGGTCGTACACTGCTCTCAGATTTTACATCGTACTATAAAAATATCGAAGAAGTAGCACTGACTAGAGATTATTATAGTGAGATCGCCATACGTAATATCGAATTGCTAAACATGCAACGATACATCCGTAGGCTCGTAAGTACATATGAGGAAAATGGTGAAACTGGCTATGACCAATATAAAGGAAGGCTAGCAGGATTTTTTGATAATTTTTATAAAAACTACAGAGCAGATATAGATCAGGAAGTATTTACTGCACTTGTAAAATTATATGTAGAAGATGTAAAACCTGAGTATGTTCCAGAAGGTTTTAATGCACTGTCAGGTGTAGATAGTTATAAAAATCTAAGTAAACTTATTTACCAAAACACAGCATTCACTAATAAAGAAAGTGTAGAAGCTCTGATGGCTTTACCAGCTGCAGAGGCTGTTGCCAAAATAAAAATGGATCCTGCATACAAACTCGGAGTCCAATGGGAAAATTTATATAATGAAAAAGTAGCCCGTCCTTACAGCAGTAAAAAAATGAGGATTGATTCTCTCCAGCGTATCTATATGCAATCTATCATCGAAACTTTCCCTAAGCAAAAATTTTATCCAGATGCAAACAGTACGATGAGGGTGACCTATGGTCAAGTAAAAGGATATCAACCTAGAGATGCTGTATCATATACGCCTGTAACTTACCTCGATGGAGTGATAGAAAAATATGTGCCGGATGATTATGAGTTTGATGTAAATGACAAATTACTAGAGCTATATAATAATAAAGATTACGGGCAATATGCAGATACTAACGGTAAGGTCCCTGTATGCTTTATAGGTTCTAATCATACCACCGGAGGGAACTCGGGTAGCCCAGCAATAGATGCCCATGGAAATCTGATCGGTCTTAATTTTGATAGAGTGTGGGAGGGAACTATGAGCGATATAAACTATGACCCTTCCATCTGTAGAAATATCATGGTCGACGCTAGATACATTTTATTTATCGTGGATAAATATGCGGGAGCAACACACCTCATCGATGAGATGAAGCTTGTCCACCCTAAGCGTAAAAAGAAATAGGAATTACAGAAGAGTAAACACAATTGTTAAAGCCTTGGTCATGTAAAAATGATCGAGGCTTTTTTTTAAGGCTTACGCCAATGTTAGATTTTATTGCATCTAATACAATATTAAAACTATTTTATTAGTTTTATGACTATATTTTTAGTTATAATAAAATCTATATGCGTTTTGCCTTAGTATATATTATCTTTTTTTTGACTCCACTCCTAGTAAAAGGACAAGAAACTTCTGATACGATCTTACCTATCGTACAGAAATATATATCCACAGACCAGTATAACGATGCCCTACAATTAATAGAACACTGTACAGATACCATATGTGCATTTGCTAAAGCCGATATCCATTATCGTATGGGCAATTACGCGGAGGCAAAAAATATTTTTGAAGATCTATCAGAGTGTAATTATCAAAGGCATTCTTGCTCTCGTTATCTAAGTAAAATATATGAGTCAGAAGGAAACATACCAAAAGCCGTAAATCATTATTTACATCTGATAAAATCGGATAGCACAAATGCACTTTACCACAGAAAACTAGGAGGTCTCTATCAAAAATCTGGATACACACTAGAGTCTCTTAATGCTTATTATAAAGCACGATCTCTAAACCCCAGTGACATTATTACGATCACTGCCTTATCAGAAATGTTATTTAGCCTAGATCAGACTGCAGCTGCCGATAGTCTGATTATGATAGGACACCGTTTAGATAGTACTAATATAAACGTGCAACTAATCCGTTCTAGAATCGCCTACAAACTAAAAAAATACCAGGAGGTCACTGAGGTACTCTACAAAATAAAAGGTCGTATCGATCTAGACGATTATAGTAATAAGATACTAGGCTTTAGTATGGTAAAAATAGACTCCTTTAATAAAGCCATTTTTACACTACATAAAGTTTTGCTAAATGATCCAGAGGCAGAGTCTGTACATTATTACCTTGGACTAGCCTACGAAAATACCGAGCAACCTGAATTAGCCTCTAGCCATTTTAATAGAGCCTTATCTGCCGGCATATCAGCACAGACCTCACTATACCATCGGAAAATTGCTAAACTGGCTTCGGAAAAAAAAGACTGGCCCACTGCTATAAATCATTATAAGAGATCACTAGATTATAAAAGGAATCCAGAAGTCTTTTTTCTCTTAGCGAGAGCCATGGATACTTATTATAAAGATAAATCTGCAAGTGTCAGATATTATAAAAAATACATCAGCTCCGATCACAAAAATGATCAATGGAAAAATTATGCTGTCCAACGTAAAAAACATTTAGAAGAAATCGCATTTCTCCAAAAGAACTAATACTTAAATATGACTAAAGAAAATAAAAAACTCACAAAGGCAGAAGAGGAAATCATGCAACTCTTCTGGGAACATGGTCCTAGTACAGTAAGTAATCTCATTCAAAAAATGGACGAACCCAAACCTGCACAGACGACTGTCTCTAGTTTTGTACGTATCCTAGAAAAAAAAGGATTTGTGGACCATAAAGTCTATGGTCGTACTTATGAGTACTTCCCTATAATCACACAAGAATCCTATTCTAAGTTTTCTTTACGCAGTCTGGTCGGAAATTATTTTGGAGGCTCCATGAGCCAGCTAGTTTCCTTCATCGCCAAAGAAGAAAACCTGAGTTTAAAAGAAATTAGTGCATTAATTGATGATCCTAAAAATCAAGAAAAATGATAGCTTACATATTTGAATTTTGTACACTTCTCGCATTATTTGGGCTGGGGTACTTACTACTGGTTAGTGGAACCAGTAATTATCATATTCTGCGTAAATATATTGTAGGAAGTGTGATCGTAAGTATAGGACTACCGTTTGTTCCAGACTTAGTATCTAACGACCTACTCGTTTACTCTTTAGTATTACCTGAGACTACTATTATAGCTCAGGGTACTGCCACTATAAGCAAAAATATTAATACTAATGGATCAATAAACTTACAACGGTTACTTCCATACATTTTAGGATTGATCACTTTGTTTTTTGCATTTAGATTTTTATATGCATTATACCACATTGCTAAAATTATTTTTAATGCTCAGCTTGATGATAACCATGGCGTCCCGATATTAAAATCAGCAGAAATAAAAACACCATTTTCCTTCTTTAACTATGTCGTACTTCCAGAAGATATCACTCTAGAACAAAGATCCATAGAGACCATTATAGCTCATGAAAAACTACATATCAAATTTAATCATTCACTCGAAAAAATATTTATTGAGTTATTTAAAGTCTGTGCATGGTGGCATCCTGTCTCATGGATGTTTGCTAAAGAACTAGAGTTAGTCCATGAGTATCAGGTAGATGATGCCATGACGGAACAGCTAGAATTTAAAACATATAAAAAAATATTATTGCAATTAATTATAGATCCTCAGGGCCCGAGGATGATTAATCCTATTTCTTCAAATATTAAAAAAAGATTACTTATGATGAATCAGAAAAAAATAAAAAATCAACCCATGAGGTTTATTCTATTATTCTCAGTAATGGCAATCGGAAGTTTAATAATTCATTCTTGTCAGCAAGATGATATAGATACTAAAGTAAAAGAAAATACTAAGCAATCAGAAATGAAGTCCCTTGTACAAAACGATCCATATGAAATTACTCTTGTAGATACGATTACCACTTTTGACTACGACACTTACGAAGAAACCGTTCAAATAGCAGAATCCAAAGATCAAGTTTTTATTACACCTGATCAGATGCCGCTTTTCCCTGGTTGTGATCAAAGCTTACCCTACGATCAACTAAAAGAGTGCAGCACAAAAGAACTTTTACGGTATATTTATACGAATCTCGTCTACCCAGAGAAATCAAGAAAGGACGGAATCGAAGGTATGGTTGTTGTAAAATTTGTAGTTAGTAAAAGCGGCTATATTTTTAACAAAGAGTTTGTAAGAACTCCCGATGTGCATTTACAACAATCTGTAAATGCTATGCTAACAAAAATGAACGAGGAACACACATGGATACCCGGTGTACAAAATGGAAAAAAGGTAAATGTCCAGTATACGTTACCTGTAAA
>CALLXF010000075.1 GCA_938015805.1 uncultured Saprospiraceae bacterium
TATCACTACATGATACGAAGCATAATATGATTAAGAGTACGAGAGATTTTAGAACTTGAGAAGTCATAATGGTATGTTTTACTATATAGCGTTAGACGTAAATTACATATAAAATGGTTGGGTGCAAATATTTTACTTTTATTTAGTTAGGAAAGCAATGAGCTGCAGTTTTATTTTAAAAAACAAATCCTGCAGTGATAACAATTTCCTTTCTTGTCAGATCCACATCGACATTTTGATCTTCTTCTACAAACTGAGCTTGGTAAGGAACATACCCAAAAGAGTTACTGATTGCACGTCCGCCGAGATCTATGTAAAAACTATCTGTCCGGAATCCTAAACCGAGACCGACGATGGTGTTAAGATCACTTTCCCCATTTTTAAAAGGAGAGGGATTTAGACTGACACCTGATCTCACTCTCCACTTTCCTTTCGCGATTTCCGCACCCAGTCTCACGTTGACGACGTTTCTAAAATCTCTATCTATTTCTCCGTTTATCTGGTCCTGGTATTCAGCATCTTCAGGTCCAGATAGGTCTGAAGAGGTTAGATTAAATTTATTTCCGGCATAGTTTACAAATTCAAAATCTGCATTTAAAAAGCCTTTGATCACATCGCTACGCAGTAAGTATCCTAAACTAGCCACCATTCTTGCAGGTGTTTTTAACCTGTAATCAAAAACGCCGTCGGGTGATCTACTATCAGCCTCTTCTATAATATCATTTAAAGTGTAAGAATAATAATGTACGGTATAGAAAGAATCCTGCAGAGAAAGTATAGTCGGGGTGTGATAAGAAAAGCCGATTCTAAGGGGATTTAGATTTACGATCGCTCCTATTTTGGCACTGATTCCGACTCCACTCGTAGTTAGGTTTTCAGAAAAGCTGAGCTGGTTAAAATTATCTATAGTATTATCATTATCTGATTCTCTGTAGACCTTTCTTTCTTCAAAATTGACAAAGGGTACATTGATACTCACACCCAGATTAACTTTATTCTTTATCGATCCTCCCCAGCCAAAAACCAGTTCGTTCATACCTCCTCTTCTTTCTATAGATTGCTCTTTTTGGACATCTGTTCCGAATGGATCAAAATCCGCAGAATATATATTATCGTTATCTGGCTCAAAGATAGCTCCAACCTCATAAGCAGGTCCAGCTATAAAATTATCTAGTGCACCTGGTCCTCTTCCAGCAGCCTGATCCGCAAAATACCCTACGATAGATCCTGTAGTTTTTCCTTCAAATTCGAAGTTCTCATCATAGTTTGCAATCTTATTATATCCAATAGCAAAATTTGAGCTGGTCCAGGTATCTGTATATTCGTCCGGAGTAAAAACCACACCGATATGATCCAGATTAAAGGAAGCATTAGTATTATTAGTCTGTCCAGTATTCTCTAATGTAGAGGCTCCATTGATGACGTTAAAAGAAGGGGTAAATGTAAATTCGGAATACCAGTAATTTGCAATGACAGCAGGATTAATGGATATCCCTCCAAAATCTCCTCCCATTGCTCCGAAGGCTCCTCCAGCACCAACAACCCTAGCAGTTCCACTAGGTGAGAGCTGGCTGTATCGTAGTGCCTCAGTGGCTACTTGTGCATTACTTATAGTATAAGTGAATATCAGTAAAAATAAGGAAGTTAAAAATTTCATTTCTACAGGATTAATGAGATAACTAAATGATATTAAAATTAATTTATAAAAAAAGGTGGATTACAAACGTGATCCACCTTTTTTAATTCTTTATGAAAGTTAGATATTATCTACCGCCTCTTCTAGATGATGATCTGCTAGAAGATCTACTTGGACTACTAGACCTAGATGATCCAGAACTTCTCATGCTACTTCTAGATGAACCTCTAGATGAACTTCTCATCCCACTTCTTGAAGGATTAGATCTGCTCGATCTTGTAGAAGATCTGTTGCTGGATCTAGATTTCCTGCTAGAGTCATAAGAACTTCTCTTTGAACTTCTAGTACTCTGCGTTCTACTAGATGCTTTGTTAGATCTAGTTGCACTATTTCCTCTTGAAGAAGATCTAGATACTCCACTTCTTGCATCTCTATTAAACCTATCCGTTCTTGTACTTTTTCTTACAGAGTTTCTTGTATTAGTTCCTATTCTTGCTCTAGTAGTATTACTCCTAGCCGCAGCTCTTTTTCTCTGTGTCGTTCTACCACCTTCTGATGTACTAGTCGAACCATATCTCCTAGATCCGTAGTTAGTGTTAGAAGAGTTTACCCCTCTGTTAGTGTTTACATTAGTCGTTCCGAAAATTCCTGGAGGACAACCATTCGCAAAACCTCCTCCATAACTATTGAATCCGTTAGAAAAACCGCCGTATGGGTTACCCCATGCTCCATTACCCCAACCATTATTACCCCATGCGTTCCACCTATTATATCTAGGCGTTACCCACCAAGGTCTGAAGCTATTAAATCTATTCCTGTTCCATGCATTAAACCCACCAAATGAGATATAGATATTAGAGCCTCCATATGAATATGGATTATAATTATCGTAGTAATCGTAATTATTATAAAAGTATCTGTTTACATAAACTGGAGAATAATACCCAAATGATCTAGATCTGTTGTTATTAAATCTTCTAATTCTAGAAGTATAATAATAATCGTAATCATCAAAGTTCTCATATTCCGCATCGTCCTCGTAATACTCATCTGAATATTCCGCATCATCATAATCTTCATATCCTTCTTCCTCATCTTCATAGGCAACATCTTCCGATATCTCCTCATCAGGATTATAATATAACTGATCAAACTGGGCCGAACTTACAGTTACCATCGCAATCATCAGTATAAAGGATGCTAACAAGTTTAAATATTTTACTTTCATAATTTAATGTTTTAAATCGTAATTAATACAACTCTCTCAAACGATCTACTGCAATTTATTACTTTTACAGCATATTAACAGTTAAAGGAAATTTAATGTTTTTAAAAAAACTGTTAATAAATCATAAGATCACCATTGTATCTTATTTACATAGTTATGACGTGAAATCGGGAGCTTTGGTTCCTTTTTTTATTTTGTTATTACTTATTTAACTAAAATTTTATTGGCTTTAAGCCAATGTTTAAAAATTGCCAAATTAAATTACGAATGGCTAAAGAAATTACACCGCGAGCGGAAGATTATTCTAAATGGTATTTAGATATAGTAAAAAAAGCAGGACTTGCCGATAACTCAGCTGTAAGAGGCTGTATGGTTATAAAACCACTAGGATATGGGATATGGGAAAATATGAAATCAGTGCTAGATGGTATGTTTAAGGAAACTGGGCATCTAAATGCTTATTTCCCACTTTTTATTCCTAAAAGCTTTCTTAGTAAAGAAGCAGATCATGTGGAAGGGTTTGCAAAAGAATGTGCCGTAGTAACCCATCACCGATTAATGAATAATCCTGATGGTAGCGGGGTCATCGTGGATCCATCAGCAAAATTAGAAGAGGAACTGATCGTTAGACCGACTTCAGAGACTATTATATGGAATACCTATAAGGATTGGATAAACTCCTATAGAGATTTACCTTTACTCATAAACCAGTGGGCTAATGTCGTCAGATGGGAAATGAGAACACGTCCTTTTTTAAGAACAGCAGAGTTTTTATGGCAAGAAGGACATACCGCTCATGCAACTAAAGAGGAAGCGATAAATGAGGCAGAATTAATGCATGAAGTTTATGCCCGTTTTGCAGAAGACTATATGGCGATGCCTGTTATAAAAGGTGCAAAAACAGATAGTGAGCGATTTGCCGGAGCTGAGGAAACGTTTACGATAGAGGCTCTAATGCAAGATGGAAAAGCACTCCAGGCAGGAACTTCCCACTTTTTAGGTCAAAATTTTGCAAAAGCGTTTGATGTAAAATTTGCAACCAAAGAAAACGCAGAAGAATATGTATGGGCTACCTCATGGGGAGTATCTACACGTTTAGTAGGAGGTCTAATCATGACACACTCTGATGATGAGGGGCTTGTAATACCGCCTAAATTAGCTCCGATACAGGTGGTGATCATACCGATCCCAAAACCTGATCCTGTCATTACTGAGCATGCAGAAAAAATAGCGGCAGCCTTAAAGGCCAATGGTGTAAGGGTAAAAATAGATACAGATGATCAGAAAAGACCCGGATTTAAATTTGCTCAGTACGAGATGGAAGGCGTTCCTGTGCGAATAGGTATAGGGAAGAGGGACTTAGAAAAAAACGTAGTAGAGGTTGCTCGTCGTGATGAAAAAACAAAAGAATCTATATCCCTAGATAGTGTGGCTCAACACGTTACAGACTTACTTGTCGAGATCCAAAATAATCTATTTAGCAAAGCACTGGCTTTTAGAGAATCTCATTCTTCTAAAGTGGATAATTTTGATCAGTTTAAAGAAGTCTTAGAATCTAAAGGTGGATTTATTTATGCTCACTGGGACGGTTCTGCTGAAACAGAAGCAAAAATTAAAGAAGAGACTAAAGCGACCGTTCGATGTATTCCTAACGATGCCGTGGAGGAAGATGGCGTATGTGTATATTCTGGAAAGCCGAGTAAACGAAGAGTACTTTTTGCTAAGGCATATTAAAGGTAATAGTTTTAAAATTTCCAGGGCTCAATGCAACAAAGACTTATAGAATTAATAGAATGAGGGTGTAAGAGTAAACAGGTTTTTTAGAAAAATTATATATAAATGGGAGTTTAAATTTTGGTGGACTTTCGTCCAATGATCCATAAGACTTTTATAATTAGCATGGATATATCATTTGCTTAAGATATTACACACGAATCTGTTTCTTTTAAAAATTATTGAACCTTTAGATATATAATATCAATCGGATTTCGTTTTTGCTAAGTCAATAATCAAGATTCTTCAAATCTAAACCATAACATCTAACGATATAATGCCTGGTGGTTATAACTCTATAAAACTAAGTTTTGCAACTCTAAAATTCTTTAGTGTACCAGTAGTATTTTTTATTATCATAGTAAGTAGTGTAACGACTACTTATGCAAATCGTACAAATCTATCATTGGCTGAAGCCAAATACAAAGCCTCTAAAGAAGGGAAAATGATCTATGTTTCTTTTACCGCCTCGTGGTGTCTGCCATGTCAGATGATGAAAGCTGGAGCATATAAAGATCAGTCCGTTAATTATCTGCTTTCTAAGGGAATGATTCCAGTGCTAGTAGAAGAGGAAAATTTCCAAAACATAGACTGGTTTAATAAATACAATGTAAAAACGTTACCTACCACTCTAGTACTAGATAAAAATGGAAATGTAATCGAACAAATAGAGGGATTTAAATCGATAAAAAGTATTCAGGATTTATTGCAATTGTATAGTACAGCTCTATTAGATAATGCTGATTTATCTAATATTCCGATTGTTTTTAAAACTAACGTAATCTCTTCTACACGTAAACCCGTACCTGTTGCTACTACAAAATATAACACCTCTAAACTTTCTGCATCCGCAGAGCCTATTGATGAAAATTATAGAACCATAACATTAAATTCAAAGGTAACATCAAACGAGAAAACAAAATCCATCAGCGGAAAGAACAGTAATGTAACTAAACTATATCCTACTATTTATGGAATCCAGCTTAACAGTTTTAATTCGATTTATGATGCTACCGAGTATCAGGAATATGTAAATAGGCATTTTGGGAAAGAAGCCATTATTCTTACATCTGATTATGAAAAAGTATTCAAGATTATTATTAGTTGTGCGTCGCTAAAAGATGCAAAAGAACAAATAGTAGATTTTAAGGAATCTGAGATCAGTTGTTTTATCAGAGTGATTTAAAAAAAATCAAATAATAAGGTGGTGTTCAATTTAGTATATCCCAAAAAAAAGCCATCCACAAATGTGAATGGCTTATATTATATATTCAACCGATAATTATTAAATAATTAACAGCAGGTTTTCTTGTTATTCTTCTTCGTCTAGAGGTCTTCCTCCATCTAATTTATCTTGTAAAACCTGTAACTCATCCCATTTGCCATCTGCGGCTAACTGAGACTGCTGAGGCCAAGTAGTCGGGTTATGTATTGCATATCTAGGTCCTGCTGCTGTAAGTATTTCTTTTAAACGATCTACTGGAGCTGCTGCTAAATCCGCAAAACTCATAATACCACCGGCATTTAAATGCTCAGCGATTTTAGGTCCGACACCTTCGATTTTTTTTAGATCATCTGGTTTACCATCAGAACTTTTTGCTGCTGCTGGAGCTGCAACTGGAGCGGCTGCTGCTGGAGTTGCTGCTTTTTTAGGAGCTGCTTTCTTTGCTGCTTTTTTAGGAGTCTCTGTTTCTACTAATTCACCTTGAATACTAACGTAAGTTCTATTCAGTCTTTTTTTAGTAAAAACTACAGTTCCGTCTATTGCTGCATGTAGAGTATGATCTCTACCCATATATACATTATCACCAGGATGGAAACGAGTTCCTCTCTGTCTGATTATGATGTTTCCTGCTATTGCGTGTTGTCCTCCAAAAATTTTAACTCCGAGGAACTTAGGATTACTGTCACGTCCGTTATCGGAACTACCTACACCTTTCTTATGTGCCATGATTTTTCTTTTTAGCTGGGATTATCCCGTGATAGAATCGATTTTAATTTTAGTAAATCGTTGTCTGTGACCGTTTTTTACACGATATCCTTTTCTTCGTTTCTTTTTGAAAACGATGACTTTGTCTCCTTTTTGGTGACCTAATACAGATGCAGAGACTGAGGCTCCTTTTACATTGGGAGCACCTAAAGTGGTGCTATCACCATTAGCAACTAAAAGTACTTCGTCAAAAGATACTTTATCGCCTTCCTGTGCATCTAGCTGGTGGACAAAGATCTCTTGATCTTTCTCAACTTTAAATTGCTGACCAGCTATTGATACTATTGCAAACATGTTGTTAAAATTTAGTTTCTAAAATTGGAGTGCAAAGATAGAATTATATTACCCTAATTGCAATAATAGGACCACAGTTTTATACCCTATTAAGGGTAAAAACAGTTTATTTTAAGGACATTTTTGTAAAAAGATCTCTTAATTGGAATTGGACTTTAATTTTTTGGCCTTTTCTGTTAAGTGTAAGCTTAATCGTTTCTCCAGTTTTACCTTTTAGCTTATTTGTTATTTTTTCTAAAGAATACCATTTACTTTTCCATATTCCTACTTTAGTGATGATATCTCCTTTTTTTATTCCAGCCTCATCAGCAGGACTTCCTGGGATAATATTTTTAACATAAAAATTATTGAAATTTGGCCCAAAGGCGAAAATGGAGAGACCGCTCCGATCAAATTTAAATTCCTTTTCAAAGTCTTTATTCGGTTTAAGGTAAAGATCTTCTCTCAGGTAGTCGATACAAATTTCAAAACGAGAAAGTATAGGAGTACCTACTAAGCCACTACGTATAATTTCTGAGGAATCGATTATGCTATGATTTATTTTTTGGAAATGGGTAATCACATTATAGAAGTCAAATTTTCCAAGGCGTAGCCGATTTATCTTTCCGATTATGCCCACCATAGTTCCACCTATTCCTATTCCTAGTTTTCCGGTAATCACTTTTTCTGGTAAGACCAAATTAGCGTCTTTTTTGTAATGTAGAATAAAAGGAAGACTGGATCCACTATCTAATAAAAGTTTTTGGTCCTTAGAAAAGGTTCCATCCGATGTGATGCCGTGGATATAGGGTTTGTTAGAGATAATTTCTATTGGGATTTTATCAAATCCTTTTAGTTTTTCAGGGTTAAATCGATTGGGATCAAAAAGTTTAATTTTTTTCTTTCTAAAATTGATATAGATAACCAAATTTTTAAAAAAAGAAGATCCGATAATGCCATCTATTTTATATCCCGTGACCTCTTCTATATTCAATCGATCCTCTTCTAGAACGACTATATCCCGATGAACATGGATATCACTTCCTATCGAAATGGGAACATCCCTAGTAATAAATGCAAACATAGAGTCTTGTAAATCTGCACCTCTTATCGCTATCCTCCGCTCGTATGGAATCCCCATAATATCATTAAGATCTTTTCTAAACAATACGCTATGCTCAGCTCCTGTATCGAATATAAAATTTAGGGGCAGAAAATCATTATACCGTATCGGGATAATCATGAGCCCGTTTTCAAATCTAAATTTTACTTCTATCTCTTGTTTCCCACCGAGCAGATCTATACCTGCGTATTGACCATATAAAGGAGGTGTTAGCCATAAAAGAACATAAACGATTAGCTTTTTCAACGATAGATTAGATTATCTTAGGCAAAAGATAATCTAAAAATCATTCAATTGAAAAAAAATATTACTCACAAAGAGGACATAAAGCTAACTCTCGGAGAATCTATTTTTCCTCTACTTTTCTTTTTGGGATTATTGATTTACGGATTATTTCTACATTCATTATTTACCGGAGAACCTGGACTTCCTTTAGAGGTACTCATATTAATCGCTATCAGTTTTTCATGTATATATTATATGTACAAGGGGTTTTCATGGGATACGATACAGACTCATATTACGAGTAAGGTAGGGGAGTCTGTTCCAGTGATTTTGATATTGTTTTGTATCGGAGTATTGATAGGAAGTTGGATTATTTCAGGGACCATTCCGATGTTGATTTATTACGGCATCAGTGTAATAAATGCTCAATGGATTTACTTATTTGCTTTTTTAATTTGTATCGTATTTTCATTACTTACTGGGACATCATGGGGGTCTGCAGGAACGATAGGTGTGGTAATGATGGGTATTGCTCAGGTATATGATGCTCATCTTGCTATCACAGCTGCGGCTGTTGTTGGGGGTTCGTTTTTTGGAGATAAAATGTCGCCACTTTCGGATACGACTAATATTGCATCATTAGCTACAGATGTTTTTGTTTTCGATCATATAAAATCTATGATCTATACGACGGGTCCTGCAGCGATTTGTGCCATTATCGGTTATACAATTTTATGTTTTACTCATGGGGTCGAGACAGATGGATCAAATAATCTAGAGAGCATAGCTGTGACACTAGCAGCCATTGAATCTATTTTTAATTTTAATATTTTATTGCTCTTGCCCTTGATTGTAGTTCTTTGGGGATCCATATCTAAAAAGCCGATTGTCCTTACATTACTAGTCTCCTCATGGGTTGCGATACTGCTGGCTTTGGTTTTTCAAGACTTTAGTTTTAGAGATATAATAGTGGCTTGTAAATCGGGATTTAGTGCAGATATGACTTACGTCGAATTGCCACCTGGTGCTGATGTCATTAATATTTTAAATAGAGGTGGTCTGTATAATCTTATAGAAGGGATTGTGATCTCTCTATTAATCTTTGCTTTTATCGGCAGCTTAGATACAGCTCAAGCTATCCAGAAAGCCATTAATGCTTCTTTATCCAAGATTCAAAAAAAGACTTCGCTTATGGCCTCTGCTCTTACGGCCACTTTATTTACAAATCTGACTACTTCTAATCAGTATGCCACTAGTTTTATTATCGGTGCTGCTTTTAAAGAAAAATTTGATCAGATGAAAATCAATAAGAAAGTCCTCAGTAGATCAATCGAGGATGCAGGAACAATGATGGAAAATCTTATGCCCTGGACACCATCTGGAATTTTTATGTCTCAGACACTCGGGATTGCCGCATTAGATTACGCTGGATGGCAAATATTATCATTGTCTAATATTGTTATCGCTTATTTCTTTGCCTTTACTGGTATAGCGTGTTTTCTAAGTGAGAAATCTACGCAAGCACATGAAAAAGAGCATATGTAAAAAAGAGATTTCTTACAAGAAGTTAGAAATCTCTTTTTAAGTTTTAGGAACGCGTTTTACACTTTCAGAGCTTACTTAAATTAAGCTTGCTCGATGATCTTGTCACCAAATACGACAAAGAACATCAGTGCGATGGTTAAAATGATCATGGTGATTTATTTTACTATAAGTTAAAACAAATATGTCTATTAGTCAATACGTGTATGAAACAATAATCGGTTTTACTAATTCGCTAATTAATTTTTCTTTAACACATACAATCAGGTTTATGATGCTTTTAGTTTTGAGAATGTTACCGCTGACAGGTTTGAAAAATTTAAGTAGTAAGTTGTCGGTTAGTCATTTTTAAAAATTTACAAGAATGGTTTTGATTTGCTGTAATATTCACATGTTACATAATCACTTTTGTAAAATATTATTAACTATGAGATCATAGCCCAGTCTCGTCTTACGCGGTAGACATGTTTCATATAAGAGCTAAGATTTTTATTAATGGGAGCGGATAATTCAGGGTCTTTATCTAATATTTTAAGAGCGATACTTCTCGAAACTTCTAATATTTTTTGATCAGTGAGGAGATTTACGAGATTAAAATCTACTGCTCCACTTTGTTGAGTTCCGCTGATGTCTCCAGCTCCTCGCAGTTTTAGATCGGCCTCTGCTATTTCAAAACCGTTATTGGTCCTGACCATTGTTCCTATCCTTTCAAGTCCTACTTTAGAAATTTTATGAGAGGACATTAGTATACAATAAGATTGCTCAGCTCCTCGACCTACTCTTCCTCTGAGTTGATGTAATTGGCTTAAGCCAAAACGTTCCGTATTTTCTATAATCATTACAGAGGCATTAGGCACATTTACACCTACTTCTATCACAGTAGTGGCTACCATAATTTGTGTTTTGCCTTCTACAAAACGTTGCATTTCTGCCTCTTTGTCTGCTGCTTTCATACGGCCGTGTACCATACTGAGTTGGAAATCAGGACGAGGAAAAAATTCTAGTAGTCGATCATACCCATCGGTAAGATTCTCAAGCTCTAGCTTAGCAGACTCTTCTATCAGAGGAAAAACGACATAGATCTGTCTGCCTTTTGCAATTTCCTGATGCATAAACTGGATCAGCCTAGGTCTATAATTTTCTCTTTTGTGGATGGTTTTAATGTCTTTTCTGCCTGGTGGAAGCTCATCGATAACAGATACATCTAGATCACCATAATAGGTCATCGCTAATGTCCGGGGAATAGGTGTAGCAGTCATAACAAGCACATGTGGTGTTAGTCTTTTATTCTTATCATAAAGTTTAGACCGTTGTGCCACCCCAAAACGATGTTGCTCATCGATAATGGCTAGACCTAGATTTTTAAAAATTACTGGATCTTCAATCAGGGCGTGAGTACCTACTAGGATATCTATTTTTCCATCAGCGAGCATTTTTAATAACTCTTTTCTTTTTTTTCCCTTTACGGTTCCACTTAAAAAGGCGGTATTTACACCTAGTCCAGATAAATAATCTAATAAAGATGTATAATGTTGACGTGCTAGGATCTCAGTAGGAGCCATCATGCAAGTCTGATAACCGTTATCTATTGCAAGGAGCATAGACATCAGTCCGACCATGGTTTTACCACTTCCGACATCTCCTTGAAGTAATCTATTCATCTGGACGCCACTTCCTAAATCTGCTCTTATTTCTTTTACAACTCTCTTTTGTGCTCCTGTCAACGTGAAGGGCAATTTCTCGGAATAGAATCGATTAAAGAAATTACCAACTTTGGAAAAAACAGCTCCAGGAACAGTCTTTTTTCTAAGTTGATTAGATTGTATTAATCGCAGTTGGAGAAAAAATAATTCTTCAAATTTTATCCGATCTGTTGCAGCTTTTCTTTCAATTTCTGTTGATGGCATGTGGATCCATCGTATGGACTGAGCTCTAGAGCATAATTTTAATTTTTGTCTGAGGTAATCAGGAAGATTTTCTGGTATTTCTGATTCATTTAGTTTTTCAAAAATATTTAGGATCAGTTTTCCTCTGGCTTTATTATCTAGTCCACGGAGATTTAATTTTTCTGTGGAGTGATAAACTGGTTCATAGACATTTGCTTTTTTTGCTAGGACTTTAGAAAGAGGTTCTATTTCTGGATGAGGGATCGATTTTTTACCACCGTAGATATTTACTTTTCCATAAACTACATATTCTCCTCCTTCTTGCAGTGATTCCCTGATCCATTTTATGCCTTTAAACCATACAAGTTCTAGGAAACCAGATGATCCTTTAAAAAGAGCACTGAGCCGTTTTTGTTTTTTCCCCTGAATCAGTTCCATACTGATCAATTTTCCTTTTACCTGTACTGTTTCTCCTTCTGTTTTTATGTCTTTTATGAGATGGAACTGTGTTTTGTCGACATATCTAAAAGGGTAGTGGAACAGTAAGTCACCAATAGTAAAGACCTGAAGTTCTTTTTTTAAAACCTCAGCTCTAGCCGGTCCGACACCTTTTAGATATTCAATAGAAGCATTAAGATATGTGGATTGATATTTATTCAATCTTCGTTATTTTTTTGCAAGATAATTAAGATACCTTTGCTTTATGCCTAAAGAAACTAAAAGACAGTTACAAATCGGAGAATTAATCAGAAGAAACTTTGGTCAAGTCTTACAAGCTGAAGGGTCTTACATCTATGGTTCTGAGATTTTTGTGACAGTGACTTCCGTCAAAATGACTCCAGATATGGGAATCGCAAAAATATATGTAAGTATTTTTAACGCTCCAGAATTATCTGCAAAAGAGGAAGTAATTACTAAACTTAGAAAAAATTTATGGAGGCTTAAGTCTGGTCTAGTTCATCGGATAAAACGACATGTAAGACGTATTCCTCATTTAGATATTTACTTAGATGAGACATTGGATGAGATGTATAATCTTAATAATGTCTTTGATACTTTAAGAGCTACTAATCAACTAGGGGAAGAAGAATGATCAATCTTCAAAGAGGAATATTTTTTAACTTGATAGGTTTCTTAGGAGTGCTGTTTTTGATATCTAGCCCTTCATTGGCGAAAGCCCAAAACGATGCGGATACTTCTCAATTAAAAATTTCTAAAACAATTATTCCTATTGCCTTTTATTTACCTGAGACGAGCTTTGCATTTGGAGGTACGGGAATTCTAAGTTTAAGAAGTAACATGGCTATAGAAGGAGAGCGTCCCTCTCAGGTTTTACTCGGTGCGGTATACTCATTAAAAAACCAGTTATTGCTCATTTCCACTTTTGAGATTTACCAAAAGCAAAGAGAAGTAAGATATCGCGGCGAACTGGGCTATTTTATTTATTTCTATAATTTTTTTGGACTGGGAGCTGATTCTTCCATTAATGACTTAGAAGTATATGATGTGACATTTCCGAGGATTGATATGAATTATTCTCGTAAAGTATATAAGGAAATAAGTGTTGGAGCAGGATTTAAATATGATCGATTTAATATTACCAGGATAGATGATGATGGTCTATTAAATACGACACGTCCAATAGGATATAACGGAGGTACTAAATTTAATTTGCAAACCGTATTATTTTATGACACGAGGGATAATTTAAATTCGTCAAAAAATGGATTGTATGTAGAGCTGACTTATCAGCGGAGTCTAGAATTTTTATTAGCCTCTTTTAATTCTCAAAAATTAGATATCGATTTGCGTTATTTTAAAGAGTTTAAAAAGGAGTGGGTAATGGCTCATCAATTTTGGTTAGCGACTTCCACTGCGGGGACTCCTTTTTTTGATCAGGCAAATATTTCAACTGCCGTAAGAAGTCGCGGTTTTGATGATCGACGATTTATAAATCGTCATATGGCGTCTGTGCAATCAGAATTGAGATTTCCACTATTCTGGAGAATAAAAGGCACTGCGTTTTATTCCTATACTGCGATTCCGGATAACTTATTTCGGCCTTTTGCAAACGATGAAAAATTTACATACGGTGCAGGATTACGTATACTACTAAATAAGAGAGACCGCACTTTTTTTAGAATAGATGTAGCTAAAGGAGAGGAGAAAATTAATTTTTACCTTACGGCGAATGAAGCCTTTTAAGAGGATTCAATAAGGTAATTCGATAAAATTATCCAAGGCTAACGTCCAGTCATACTTCTCTGTTTTTACTCTTACATCTGTATCATCAATTACTTCATATTTTTTAAGAATGTCTCTTATGCCTTCAGATCCATCAAAATCTCCTCTAAACCAAGAGAATAAAGAGGTTGTAGTTACCAGATCTTTGTTTTTATCGTAACGACTAAATTTATGCAAGAATTTTTTAGACATAAAATCAAGTTGCTGGTCTAGATTAGTGTCTCCATAAATAGCAACTGGTGGGCAAGACTTTGCTCCACAATTTAGGGAGAAATGGATGCGATAGTCTCTTTTATCTACCCTTATTTTTTTTTCTCTTTTAGAAGCAAATGGATTAGTCAAATAACCTAAAAATAATTCTAATTGTGATCTCCGTAGAATACCATGTTCTATCTCTGCAAAGCTCATCTCAACTCCTGCAATATTATTTAAAGGAAGTTTGAAGAAAGTGCCTCTATCATCATAATACTCAGGTTTTTTTTGGAGATGATACTGTATAAAAGCGTTATATGTATTGATCCAAAAGGCGTATTTCTTTTTATCGGTATCTAAAGCAGCGATTATTTTCTGGTCCGTTAGTGCTTTATACTGGGCTGCATATGTATCACCGTTTTCTCGGTTTTGCATTGCTTTAAGGAAAGACTGAGAAAGCAATACTAATTCGTTCCCGGTAGAAGGAACTTGTCCATAAATCATATTATTCAAAAAAGATCCAGACATAAGAAGTAAAAACAGAATAAGGATTTTTAAATTCATAGTTTAATAAATTACGTAAGTTGACTTTAGATATTATCATTCCTACTTTAAATGAAGGTGAAAACCTAAAAGTACTACTTCCTTTTTTAACACAAAATTTAAATAGTAAAACTAGGGTGATTGTTGTAGACGGCAGTAAGTCTATGGATAATGCAATGGAATTATGTCGGGAATATGATGTCACTTATATGGAATCTGATATTTGCCAGCGTAGTGTACAGATGAATTTAGGCGTAAATGATTCCAAGGCAGACGTAATTTTATTTGTGCATGCAGATGTAAAACCGCCTTCTGATTTTTACAGATTAATAAAATCTGAGATCGATAGAGGTAGAGCAGCTGGGATGTTTGCCTACCGTTTTGATAGTCGTTCTTTACTCTTACAGATTAATGCATACTTTACACGTTTTGACGGTTTATTTACTGGAGGTGGAGATCAGTGTTTATTTGTAGAGAGAAAGGTTTTTAATGATTTGGGTAAGTTTGATAATGATTATGTAATTATGGAGGATTTTGATTTTTGGAGAAGGATTAAAAATTCCAATATTCCCTATACTATAATAAAAGAACGAGCTACGGTATCTGCTAGAAAATATGATAATAATTCTTACCTCAGAGTAAACCTACTAAATCTAATTTCTTTTTTGAGATTTAGATTAAATGTTCCCGCACTAGAGATACGAGATTCTTACCAAAAGTGGCTTAATTAACAACATTGAAGACTGCGCGATTTTCAAGTAGAAGGCCCTTAGTTAAGATTAGATATGTTTACTTTAATAAATCAGATTAAATACTTCTTTACGATTTTGTTATTTACTCTCATTCCAGTGGTAGAATAAATTCAATAGGCAAGTTCTCTAAATATCATGTTGTAAATAATATAGATTGTTATATTTATCAACTCTAACTACTATTTATTAAAAAAAAACTAACTATGAAACATGCATTGATTCTTTGTTTAACCTTCTTATCCACTTTGGTTTTTGCCCAAAAGGTAGATATCGATAATCATAATATTAAGGTAGAATACGCCGAGATAGGGGCAAATTATGTAGAAGAAGATAATAAGACCTATTCTGTAGAAGTAATCGGAGATTCTAGATTTTCTCATGATATTATAAGTGAAACTGTCTCTCTAAATGGATGGGAAAGAGTAGAAGCTGATGGTCTTGTCCATGCGATTGTAGATGTCCAAGGCTTTAGTAGAGGAAAGTCTAAGCTGGAGAAAAAAGTTCTAAAAAACAGGAGTGGTAAAGTTACAGGAACGGAGTACTGGGTAGTCAAAAGTGATTATGGAAAAGGTCAATTAACACTCTACGGACCAAAAAATGAGTACAAAAAACCAGAGAAGAAAAAGAAGAAAAAAAAGAAAAAGAAGGAGAAAAAGGAAAAAACTAAAAAAGACAATCCTTTCTTAGCTGGAGTAAATACAGAAACAAGTGATGATGCGGAGGCTTCTAAGGTCTGGAATATCGGTAACTCATATGAATATGCTACAGCAAGAAATAGATCTTCTAAAAATGCCTATAAAGAATTCGAAGCCAATGAGGAAATAGCCTATGATAACGCTTTTAACAAGTACCATGAAAACGTAGGTATTTTTGCCTCTAATGGACTAAATGCCTCTTATGGATATCAAAAGAAAGTAGATAATGCAAGATTTAAAAGATTAGATTCGGAAAAGCATCCTGAGTTTGAAATGTTCGAAAATGCAGTTCAGGCTATGAAAGCCATTTTTGCGACAAAAAAATATGATGAGGATATTTCAGAATTACGGAATAATATGGCTCCTATCATTGATTATTTTATCTCAGTAAAAATGAAGTATAAAAAAGATGATAAGCATCCAAAGAGATTAAAAGCTGCAGCTATGTATAACCTAGCTCAGATTTACTACTTCTTAGATCAGCCGGACAAAATGATAGAAATAGGAAACGAATATATCAGATGGGATCATGATAAAGGAGATGGAGAAGACTTTGTAAAAAAAGGAGAAGAACTAAAACATCTGTTATCTTTCCATAATGCAGATGGAAGGTATTTTATTAGAGAATAATTCTTATTCTTACTCGATATCTATAGCTTATAATTTAGAATAATTCGAAAAGGTATAAAAAAGGCTCGCAATTTTGCGAGCCTTTTTTATATCAAGTGTAATTTTTGAAATTTAAGATCCTACAACAGCCTCATATCTTCTCTCCACTTCATTCCAGTTAACCACATTAAAAAATGCAGATACGTAGTCTGGTCTTCTATTCTGGTAATTTAGGTAGTACGCATGTTCCCATACATCTAGTCCCATAATCGGTGTGCCTCCACATCCTACTCCAGGCATAAGAGGGTTATCTTGGTTTGGAGAAGAACAAACTTCTACAGAACCGTCTTTGTGTGCACATAACCATGCCCATCCAGACCCAAATCTAGTTTTGGCGGCAGCCGAAAACTTCTCTATCATTGCATCTTTGTCTCCAAAAGCTTTATTGACAGCTTCTAGTAATGGTCCTGATAATCGTCCTCTATCTTCAGGAGAGATAACTTTCCAAAATAAACTGTGATTATAATACCCTCCACCATTATTTCTCACTGCACTATTCGTCATATCTAATCCGGAAAGGATATCCTCAATAGACTTTCCATCTAAATCTGTCCCTTCGATAGCTGCATTTAATTTAGTAGTGTATCCATTATGATGTTTTCCATGATGGATTTCCATCGTCCTTGCGTCGATATGCGGCTCGAGAGCATCGAATGCAAAGCCTAGATCTGGTAGCGTAAATGCCATAGTATTTTACGTTTTTAAAAGTTAGATAATATTTATAAAACAAAGGTGAAGATAAGAAGTTTAGAAACTCGGTAAGCAATATAGGATTTGATACTTTTGTTAAATAAAAAAATACCCATGCCTAAAACAAGAAAAGAAAAAGACAGTATAGGTTATATCGATGTGCCAGCACAAGCATACTGGGCTGCACAAACACAGCGATCTACAGAAAATTTTAAAATTGGAGGTCAGAAGATGCCGATAGAAATTATAAAGGCTTATGCTATTTTGAAAAAAGCCGCCGCTTTAACTAATGCAGAATGCGGCGTATTAGCTAAATCTAAAGCGACGCTTATCGGTAAAGTATGTGATGAGATATTGGACGGAAGTCTAAATGATCAATTTCCTTTGGTCATCTGGCAAACTGGATCAGGTACACAGACTAATATGAATGTAAACGAGGTGATTGCAAATAGAGGACACGTTATCAAAGGAGGTAAACTCTCGGATAAAAATAAAGTGCTACATCCTAATGATGATGTAAATAAATCTCAATCCTCAAACGACACCTTTCCCACCGCAATGCATATCGCGGCATACTTGATGCTAAAGAAAACTACACTTCCAGGTTTAGAAAAATTAAAACGGACATTCTTAAAGAAATCCAAGCAATATCATAAAGTCGTAAAAATAGGACGCACCCATTTTATGGATGCTACTCCCCTTACTGTAGGACAGGAGCTATCAGGATATGCAGCTCAGTTGGACTTTGCAATCAAAGCCATAAAAAATACATTGGCTCACTTATCTGAGATCGCACTCGGAGGTACGGCTGTAGGGACTGGATTAAATACACCTAAAGGCTATGATAAAAAAGTGGCTAAACATATTTCTAAATTGTCTGGTGTAAAGTTTATTACAGGAACTAATAAATTTGAGGGTTTAGCTGCCCATGATGCCATTGTAGAATCTCATGGAGCATTAAAAACTGCAGCTGTATCACTTATGAAAATCGGTAACGATATCCGTATGCTTGCTTCGGGGCCTAGATCTGGAATAGGAGAATATGTCATTCCTGCAAACGAACCGGGATCCAGTATAATGCCTGGAAAAGTAAATCCTACTCAGGCAGAAGCATTAACGATGGCGATGGCTCAGGTGATGGGTAATGATGTAGCTATAAATGTTGGTGGAATGACTGGGCATTTTGAGCTAAATGTATTTAAACCGATGATGATTGCTAATTTCCTGATGTCTGCAAGACTAATAGGAGATGCTAGTATAAGTTTTAATGATAATTGTATAGCGGGCTTAAAGCCCAATGCAAAAAGAATAAAGCATAATTTATATAACTCTTTGATGTTAGTAACAGCCTTAAATACAAAGATAGGCTACGATAAGGCTTCTGAAATTGCAAAGAAAGCATACAAAGATGAGCTTACGCTGAAAGAGGCCGCTATGTCGTTAGGTTATCTAACTTCAGAACAATTTGACCAGTGGGTCAAACCCGAAGAGATGGTATCTGGTATGAATTAAAAATAGGGGACTTTAGAATGTAAGTCCTTTCAATAGAGAAACAAGGAATTGGAAAACTAGCTAGGAGACTGTGCTTCTAGCTTTTTTTTCATTCTCACTAATTTCTTTGCCGTTGGACGTGAATTACCGTAAGATTTAGCAATTCTTTTTCCTTTTGCAGTTCTTTTATCTCCTTTACCCATAATCGTATTACTTTGGTATTTTAATTTAAGAATGCAAATATCACATATTTTTATTAGTTCTGCTGAATTTATTGGAATAAAATTACCTATCTTTGCACTCCATTTGAAAAAGTTCATCTGATATGAATCCATTAAAACCGTTTGAGATCAGTTTTTCGAGTCTTGGGCAAGGATTGCATACTTATTATTTTGACATAGATAGTAGTTTATTTTCTCACTTCGATCAGAAGTTTGAAGACGCTGAGTTTACTTGCCAGTTAGATTTCGATAAAAGATCTACATTGTTTGATTTACATTTTACCATAGAAGGGAAAATTAAAATGGATTGTGATAGATGTATGGAATCGATATATATTCCATCTGCTGCAGAAAATAAAGTAGTCGTAAAATTTGATGAAGATGAAAGACAAGAAGAGGATATCATTTACCTTAATCCAAATGACACCTCCTTTAATGTCGGTAAACTGATCTATGAGTTTATAATGCTTTCCATTCCGCTAAGGAAAGTAAAGGATTGTGAATCAGAAAATTTTAAAGATTGTAATCAAAAAGTTTTGGATTATCTGGATAATCAAGTGATAGAGGCAGTAGAAATAGAGGAAAAAGAAAATCCACTAGCATCCGCATTAAAAGATATTAATATAACATTCAATAAAAAGTAGACCATGGCACATCCAAAGTCTAGAATCTCTAAACAGAGAAAAAGAAAAAGAAGAACGCATAAGAAAGCAACTCCAGCTACTATTGCTATTTGTAAAAATACAGGAGAAGCACATCAGTTTCATAGAGCATATGAGTCTGAGGGAGCTTTGTATTACAAAGGGAGAGTAGTTATAGAGGCGGCAGAGGAAGTCGAGGACTAGTCCGTTTCCATGTGTTTAAAGAAATTAAAGCTCCTTTCTATCCGAGAGGGGCTTTTTGTATTTTGAGTAGATTATAATATTCAGAGGTCGATCCTTTAAAAATCTTAACTTTTTTTTTGGTTGACCCAAAATTATACCCGATGAAAAAAATAATAAATACCCCAAATGCTCCTAGTCCAGTAGGTCCTTATAACCAGTCGGTATTAGCTGGAAATACATTATATGTATCTGGACAGATCGCCATCGATCCGAGTACGGGATTGCTCGTGCAAGATACTATCGAGATAGAAACCCATCAAGTACTTAAAAACTTAGGTGCTATCTTAAAAGAGGCTGGAATGGGTTTTGAACATATCGTAAAATGTTCAGTTTTCGTAAGTGACATGAACATGTATAGTCGTATAAATACAGTTTATGCAGAATATTTTGATGAACAAACTGCTCCGGCCCGCGAATTAGTAGAAGTCGCTAACCTTCCGAAGTTTGTAAATGTGGAGGTGTCTGCCATAGCCGTAAGTAGTTAGTAAATATTTTTTTGAATTACTGGACTTAAGGAAATATCTGATGATGTTAAAACTATTGCAAAAGTTTAGACCCATAATTATTAAAGATTTATGAATAAGAAAAGAGTTTTAAGTTGTATCCAGCCTACTGGAGATATGCATTTTGGAAATTACTTTGGTGCTGTAAAAAACTGGGTGGATATGCAAGATGAGTATGAGTGTTTTTATGGAGTCGTGGATTATCATGCGATGACCATGCCTTATGATGTTAAAAAACTCAGGAATAATACTTGGGAATTAATTTTTAACTGTCTCGCTGTCGGCGTAAAACCAGATAATCTTTTTGTCCAATCTCTCGTACCAGAACATACAGAGCTAGGATGGATATTTAATAATTTTGCGGGTATGGGTCGAGTAGAAAATATGACTCAGTTTAAAGATAAAAGTATTCAGAGCAAGCTCGGAAAAGATGGATTTATCTCAGTAGGTCTTTTTGACTATCCTGTTTTGCAAGCTGCAGATATCCTGATTTACAAGGCGGATTTTGTCCCTGTAGGAAAAGATCAGAGTCAGCATCTAGAGCTCACAAGAGAAATTGCTAATCGTTTTAATAATATGGTCGGTAAAGAATACTTTGTCTTACCAGAAACTAAATACACCGCTACCCCTAAAATTATGTCAACAGCTGACCCTTTGCGTAAAATGAGCAAAAGTGCAGGAGAAAAACATTTTATAAATATTTTTGGAGAAGAGGCGAGAATCAGAAAACAAATAAAATCAGCAGTTACTAGTTCAGATACAAAAATGTCCGAAGGGGTAAAAAATCTATTACAGTTACTTACTGCTTGCGGATATAATGATAAAGCGGATGAGTTAGAAAAAATGGAGATGGACGGGACATTAAAATATTCCGAACTAAAAGATGTGGTAGCGGATGCCTTAGTAGAAAGGTCAGAGATTTTTAAAACAAAAAAAGCTGAAATAGTAGCTGATAAAAAAGCGATAAAAAATCAGATTAAAGACTCTTCTAGCGCAATTAGAAAAGTGGCTCAGCAAACATTAAATGAGGTAAAAGATTTAGTAGGGTTGTTAAACGTAAAACATTAAGGATGAAAATTATCTGTATTGGACGTAATTACAGAGATCATGCAAAAGAGCTTAGTAATCCAGTTCCGAAGAATCCCTTGGTTTTTATGAAACCACCTTCTGCGTTACTCTTAGAAAACAAACCTTTTTATTATCCGGATTTTACCAATAACCTGCATTACGAACTTGAGGTAGTTCTAAAAATTTGTAAAAACGGAAGACACGTTCAACCAGATTTTTCTGCTGGTTATTATAAGCAGATTGGACTAGGAATAGATTTTACAGCTAGAGATATACAAGATCGATGTAAAGAGAAAGGACATCCATGGGAAATAGCAAAAGGTTTTGATCATTCAGCAGTAGTATCCTCATTTTATCCATTATCAGATTATAATAGATCTTCAATAAAATTTGAAATGAAGAAAAACGGAGATAGTGTGCAACAAGGAGATACTTCAGATTTGATTTTTAAGTTTGATTATCTTATAGAATATGTATCTCAGTATTTTAAATTACAGATGGGTGATCTGATATTTACTGGAACTCCGGCTGGAGTCGGACCGGTAAAAGTAGGAGATCATTTAGAAGGTTATTTAGAAGGAAAAAAAATCATCGATTGTAAAATCAAGTAAGAATCATTTCTTAAAAAAGTGGTTTAGTCTATTCTAAAGAGACTTATTCAGGATTTAATTCATTTAGAAAACTTATTTTTGCGTTTTACTAAATAAAATTAAACAATGCCATATTTATTTACATCGGAGTCTGTTTCTGAGGGACATCCAGATAAAGTTTCTGATCAGATATCAGACTCTCTCGTAGATCACTTTTTAGCTTTTGATCCATACAGCAAAATAGCCTGTGAGACTTTAGTTACCACAGGTCAAGTTGTCCTTGCAGGAGAGGTAAAAACAAAATCGTATTTAGATGTTCAAAAGATCGCTAGGGACGTAATTAATAAAATCGGTTATACTAAGTCTGAGTACATGTTTGATGGGAACTCTTGTGGAGTATTCTCTTCTATACATGAGCAGTCTCCAGATATTAATCAAGGAGTTGAGAGAAAAAAGAAGGAAGATCAAGGTGCAGGAGATCAAGGAATGATGTTCGGATATGCGACTAACGAGACGAGTAACTATATGCCACTTGCTTTAGATTTATCTCATAAGATTCTAGAAGAATTAGCGGCGATCAGAAAGGAAGGCAAGAAAATGACCTACCTCAGACCTGATTCTAAATCTCAAGTAACCATAGAATATGCTGATAATGGAAAACCTCAGCGTATTGATTCTATAGTAGTTAGTACACAACACGATGATTTTGCAGCGGATAAAAAAATGCTCGCCCAGATTAAAAAAGATGTCATCGGCATTGTAATTCCGAGAGTAGTAAAAAAAGTAAACGCGGCAACAAAAAAACTATTTAAAGGAAAAATTACTTATCATGTTAATCCTACAGGGAAGTTTGTAATCGGTGGACCACACGGAGATACTGGACTGACGGGAAGAAAAATAATCGTAGACACCTACGGTGGAAAAGGAGCACATGGAGGTGGAGCATTCTCTGGTAAGGATCCTTCTAAAGTGGATCGATCAGCTGCATATGCTACGAGACATATTGCAAAGAATATGGTGGCTGCAGGAGTATGTAATGAGGTGTTAGTGCAAGTATCTTATGCGATCGGTGTGGCAAAGCCTACTAATATTTATATCAATACTTACGGAACATCTAAGGTAGATATGACTGATAGTAAAATAGCTGATATTATTTATGATGTTTTTGACATGAGGCCTTATGCGATCGAAAAAAGATTAAAATTGAGAACACCTATCTATAGCGAGACAGCAGCTTATGGACATATGGGTAGAACACCAGAGAAAAAAACAGTAAGTTTTACAGATGGCTCTGGTAAAGTAAAAACGCTAAAAGTAGAAACATTTACATGGGAAAAGTTAGACTTTGTACCTAAAGTAAAAAAGGCATTTAAGCTATAAAATGTGGTTTAGATAAGATTATATAATAATGGCTTAAGAACTCGTTTTCTTAAGCCATTATTTTTTAAAGAAAGCGTAAATTACTTTGAACTTATCCCGCACTAACATGTCATAATATTATTATTTTCGCTGAAGATAAACAACCTGAGAAAAGCACACTCATGACTACTAACTTACAAGGATTTTCAAATAGACATATCGGTATAAATACCAAAGATTTAAAATCGATGCTGTCTACTATAGGAGTAGAATCTATTGATAGATTAATCGAAGAAACTATTCCCGCTCAAATCAGAATATCTAATGATTTAAATATTCCAGAGGCTGTATCGGAATTTGAGTTTTTAAATCAATTAAAGGAGATAGCAGATAAAAATATTATCGCTCACAATTATATCGGTCATGGATATTACGGAACCATAACACCATCTGTTATCCTCAGGAATATTTTTCAAAATCCGGGATGGTATACTCAGTACACCCCGTATCAGGCAGAAATATCACAAGGAAGATTAGAAGCATTGCTAAATTTCCAAACTATGGTTTCTGACCTTACGGGAATGCCACTAGCAAATGCCTCATTACTAGATGAGGGTACGGCAGCTGCAGAAGCGATGGCTATGTTTTACGCTCTAGTAAATAAGAAAAGAAAAGATAATCCTGCTCGTAAATTTTTAGTAGATCATAATATTTTTGATCAGACTAAAGCAGTATTGATCAGTCGAGCGATTCCCTTGGAAATAGAATTGATTATAGCTGATGTGGAGCAAACAGAAATTACGGACGAATATTGCGGTGTGTTATTACAGTATCCAGGTGCGGATGGAACGATAAAAGATTATTCGGCTATAGCCAATAAAATGCACGATTCTAATGCACTTGTCTGTGTAGCTGCTGATTTATTAAGTTTAAGCTTATTAAAAGCTCCAGGCGAATGGGGAGCGGACGTAGTCGTAGGTAATACACAACGGTTTGGAGTACCGATGGGATACGGAGGTCCACATGCAGCTTACTTTGCAACAAAGGAAACTTATAAAAGACAAATACCTGGTAGGATTATAGGAGTCTCTGTGGATGCTCAAGGAAATAAAGCATTACGCATGGCTTTGCAAACCAGAGAACAACATATAAAAAGAGAAAAAGCCACATCTAATATTTGTACGGCTCAGGCATTACTTGCGATCATGGCCGGAATGTATGCGGTCTATCATGGCCCAGAGGGTATAAAAAATATAGCCCTAGATATTAGAAACAAAACGAGTCTCTTGTGTAATAATTTAAAAAGTGTAGGATTCTCGATATCTAATAAAAATCATTTTGATACATTTAAATTAGTGCTGTCAGCAGAAGATGTTACGAGATTAAAATCAAAAGCTGATGCCGCTCACTATAACTTTTATTTTGGGTTTGATTTTATAACCATAAGTATCGATGAGACTAAAAGTTTAAAAGATATAGAAACATTATTTAATTTCCTCTGTGATACATTTATAAAGACAAATTCATTCGACGAAAGTCTAACTGAATTCCATCTAGACGAAAACCTAAGTAGAAATACGCCATATTTAGAGCATCAGATATTTAATTCGTTCCGATCAGAGACGAGCATGATGCGATACATTAAGAGTTTGGAAAATAAAGATTTATCCCTGATGCATGCGATGATTCCTCTCGGTTCGTGTACGATGAAATTAAATGCCGCCACAGAACTGATGCCCGTAAGCTGGCCAGAATTTGCAAATATACATCCATTTGCTCCTGCACACCAAACTGTAGGATATTTACAGATCTTTACGGAACTAGAACAATACCTGAATGCATGTACTGGATTTACTGCCTGTTCACTTCAACCTAATTCTGGAGCTCAGGGAGAATTTGCGGGTCTTATGGTGATCAGAGCATACCATTTAAATAATGGTCATGCAAATCGTAATGTGGCTATTATTCCGTCTTCTGCACATGGAACTAATCCTGCTTCTGCGGTGATGGCCGGAATGAAAGTAGTGATCGTAGCTTGTGACGAAAAAGGAAATATAGAGTTAGATGATCTCCGTGCTAAAGCAAACGAACATAAGGAAAATCTATCTTCGCTTATGGTAACTTATCCTTCTACTCATGGTGTTTTTGAGGAGTCGATAAAGGAGATTTGTCAGATTATCCACGATAATGGAGGGATGGTATATATGGATGGAGCAAATATGAATGCGCAGGTAGGACTCACTAGCCCAGCAGAAATAGGAGCAGATGTATGCCATTTAAATTTACATAAAACCTTTGCAATTCCTCATGGAGGAGGAGGTCCAGGTATGGGTCCGATCTGTTGTAATGATAAACTTGCTCCGTATCTGCCTGGTCATCCACTTGCAAAAACAGGAGGAGAAAAAGGCATCGATCCGATCTCAGCGGCTCCATGGGGCAGTGCGAGTATATTATTGATTTCCTACGCATACATAAGACTGTTAGGAAAGCAAGGAGTAGTCGATGCTACTAAATATGCCATCTTAAATGCAAATTATATTAAGGCGAGATTGGAGGCGGAGTATCCTATTTTATATTCTGGGACAAAAGGAAGATCTGCACATGAGTTTATAATTGATCTGAGAGATTATAAGTCCATCGGGGTATCTGCGGAAGATATCGCTAAGCGACTTATCGATTATGGATTCCACGCACCGACCTTATCGTTTCCAGTTCCCGGGACGATTATGATCGAACCTACAGAGAGCGAGGATTTACAGGAATTGGATAGATTTTGTGATGCAATGCTGGCAATTAAAAAAGAAATAGACGAGGTAGCTAGAGGGGACATGAATCCAGAATCCAATGTTTTATCTAATGCTCCTCATACCCTAAAAGTGATTACTGCTGATGAGTTTCCTTATGAATACTCTAGGTCTAAGGCAGCGTACCCGTTATCCTATCTTAGAGATAAGAATAAATTTTGGCCGAGTATCGGCAGAGTCGATAATGCTTATGGAGATCGTAATCTCATTTGTACTTGTCCACCATTAGAAGCTTACGTAGAGGATTAAAAAATATTAGTTTTTCTTTTTTATCTTACGACCTAATAAATCGATCTATTTTGAAAATTAGAGATCATGGTTTCTGGGCTTCTAATCTATTTTATTATCAATCGATATTAAATTACTACTGGTTATCTCTAAAATTTAGAAGTTTTACTTTCTTTACTTTGGCTAATCCTCGAATAAAATTAGGAGGTATGCTCGATGAACGAAAGACAGATATTTATGACCTTGTTCCTGACAGATTTTTACCTAAAACCATCTTGTATGATAAGGATAAAACTGATCTATCAAAGCTTAGCTTTCCAATTATAGCAAAACCCAATATCGGTTTTAAAGGCTTGAATGTCTCCCTGATAAAAAATCAGAAAGAATTGAGTCATTATTTATCTACCCATGATTCCTCTGAGTCTATCTTACAGGAATACATCGACTTAGAAAAGGAGTACGCTATACTTTTTTATTGTCTTCCGCAATCTGGTAAAATCGGTATCAGTTCCTTTGTAGAGAAGACTTTTCCGCATGTTATAGGTGATGGCATTTCTACTATTGATACGTTGATAGATAGATATAAAAACCCTTATCTGGATAAAAAATCAAGTAAGAGAAATAATAGAAAATGCTTGTCTCGAGTTCTTCCTCCAGGTGAGAAATATGTAATAGGGAGGATCGGAAATTATTCTAGAGGTGCAAAATTTGTTTCTTTAAATTATCAGATCGATGATGAACTAGTCATTGCTATAAATAAGCTTAGGCTCCAAGTAGAAGGAATTTATTTTTTTAGATTGGACTTAAAGTCCAATGATATATCCTCAATAAAGGCTGGAAATTTTAAAATAATCGAGATAAACGGTGCAAAAGGCGAACCATTACATATATATGATAAAAAGATTCCGTGGGGTCAGAAAATCAAAGACGTACGACAACATTGGTCACTGATGAGTAGGGTGGTGAAAGAGTCTAAAAATGAAGATGAAGCGTTTATGCCAGTCGATGCTGTATGGGACTCTTATGTGCGGGCAAGAAAATTAATTAAGTAAATATTTAATAATATGAGTGATCTATCTGATGAACTGATCGATGATGTTTCCTATCTAAATCCAGAGGATAAAGATAGACACGGTTGTGTCACAGCATGGTTGATTTTAATGATCATAGCTGGTGTTGTTACCACAGGTTGTGTGCCCTGAATGTTTACTGGGTACGATACCAAGATAAAGATTTTGGTTTAATAATAAGTAAACAATGCTGTATTTGAGATGAGAGACTAGTGAAACTGCTGTTAAGGTTATGAAACTGCAATCATAAGTGATTGA
>CALLXF010000076.1 GCA_938015805.1 uncultured Saprospiraceae bacterium
AATTCTTTTACATCTGCGTTAGCAAGATATTCTGACAAAGTGGATATAGGCTTAAGTTGTAACGTAAGGACTCTCTCCGCGATCTCATCGATATTTATTTTTGCCTCGTTGTATAATTCTTCAAATTTTTCGTGCAAATCAAAAAAGTGTTGCCCAGAAATATTCCAGTGATAATTACGTAAGTTCTGATAGTACACCTGATAATTACATAATAATTGGTTTAACTGATTTCCGGTCTCTGTAAGTTGGTCTGTTTTTAATCCTAAATAATTCATGTTCGTAATTTTTAATTCTAAAAAATGTTATCAGCATTAGTAAAGCGATTTATAATCCATCAATCCAGTCTTTTACTTCTTCCTTTGTCTTTCCTATTTTTTGCTGGATTTTACCTAATAACTCATCTTCCTTCCCTTCTTCATATGCTAGGTCATCCTCGGTTAGGATTGCATATTCTTGTTGTATTTTGCCTTTTAGAATATTCCAATTTCCTTTTAACTTATCTTGTAATGAACTCATAATTTTAGTTTTTAAAATGTTAATAAATAATGTTTAATCTTCAGAGAAGAATCACTCCCTACCACCACTATGAGACATAATGATCGTTTAGGATCGAGTAATAAAAAACTTAGTTCTTTGAATGTATTTCTAACTGCCCACTTGATAATTCCCTTTTTTTAAGGTCACTATTATCTCGGCTTTAGAATTAATACTAAAAATGCTTCCTGTATTTGTAATAAATATTAGAGATATAACTCCAGCTGATTAAAAAAACGAAGAAAGCCTTTCTAGCAGCTTGCTCTTAGGCAAAATGTAGCTAGATATTTTTAATTGATTAGCGTTAATCTTTAAAAGTCGTTTTGCTTTTTCGATTTCATCCTTTAAAGACTGTCTTTCCTCTTTTAACGTGTTATGATCCATGGTTAGTCATTAAATAATTGATAAAATATATTGATCATCGGTTTAACAATAATCTGTTTTCTAAAAAGATATATTAATAAACCTAGGAGCAGAAAAAATCCGGCAACTATACCTAAGGCCAATATTAGAGATCCTAAGACCTCCGATAAGTAAACAATCCCTATTCCTAACACTAGGCTAAAAACTAACATGCTTATTATAGCGACAGTTAACCCAGCTACGACTTTCCCTACTATACCCGCTGATGATTCTATTAGATCGAGTTTTTGCAATTTCACCTCATTTTTAATGATCGTCTTTGCGTATTCTAGATTTTCGCCTACGTCCATTAGAAAATTCTGATTCATAACATTTGGTTTGATTAAAAATATAATAACTCGCTCTTTGCGTTAGTTTTGACATTAATTATTTACCTTCTACTAATTGGAGGACTGTGTGTACTCCATTTTTCTTTTAGCCTTATTGATCCCTTTTTCTAAATCACCAAGCTCATCATTAATGACATCTTCTATTTCGCTGGTACTAGAGGCTAATGTTTTCTTTACGGAATCGATTTGATCAATTGCTGATTCTTTAAAATGTGTGATTTTTTCGTTGGCTACGTCCATTGCTGATTGAGACTTGTTCTTTACCTCTTGAGCAATCGTCGACGCCTTATCTACGATAGCTTCCTGGAGTTCAGACGATCCTTCAGAGATTTTCTTTATGAATTGCTTACCTTTTGGAGTCGTTAAGTAATAAGTGGCTGCCGCACCTGCTAAGGCACCACCTAAAAGCAATAATGCATTTCCACTTTTGTTTTTATTTTTTCTCTTATTATTCATTTTATCATTTTTAGATTAAAAAATATTGTTGTTATTCTATTTACCAATAAAGCTTGATATTTGTTCGGTTTTAGCATTAAAATCTATGCCGCAACCATTTCTTTTCTTAGTAGCATTGATTTAAGCTTTGTTCGTGCAAAGTTGATTCTACTCTTTACTGTTCCGATTGGAATCTGTAATTGCTTAGAAATTTCGTCGTATTGATATCCTTCTACGTGTAAGCAAAAAGGAGCTTTAGATTTAGGACTTAATTTCTTAATGCAATTTTTAATTTCTTTGATTCGCATTTTGGACAAAGCATTATTATCGATTGCATGCTTGCTTTCTAAGGCAAAAACGAAATCATCAATAGGAGCATTTACAACTCTTCGTTTTTTTGTTTTATTGAAATTGGTGATAAATGTATTCTTGATAATGGTTAGGGCCCAGTTTTTGAAACTCGAACCTGATTTAAAAGTATGCTTCCCTTTGAAAGCTCTAATCATACTTTCCTGAACTAAATCTTTAGCAGACACTTCATCTCTCGTCAAACTTCTTGCAAAGTTCTTTAAAGAGTTAAAATGCTCTAAATAAAACTGTGTGAACTGTAGCTGTGTCATAATGTGAATTTTATAGTTATTGTTACTAATTACAACATAAAGATAGAACATAATTTGACATTGTGCAAATAAAACACATTAAAATGTAGTTTAAAATAACAATGTTTAACATAAATCACTGACATACAATTGTTTAGGGTTGTACTTTTTTATCACATTTTGACGCCAATTTTAGTTTTGTTAGACAAATAGTCTTAAACAAGTATCAATTTGAGTTTATTAAACGCACAGAAAGAGTTATTAAAACTCATTTTATTTTAAAGTGATGTTTAATATATACGCTTTATGCGAATGATAATATGATAGGAAACCATAGAACCATTACAACATCATTACATCAGGACCCAATAGATGAATATATTAATCAAATAAAGTGAAAATAAAGAACAAGGCAAGAGGGAGCGTATCTTCAATACAAAATTAAGAGTAAAATCTATTCCGCAATTTTTTTGTTTTGCAAAGCTTGTATTATGGCCTCGTTATATGCTAATAGGTGTTCCATCAGCTGAATAAAACTATCTATATCATAAGACACTTTCTCCCAACTTTGAGTAGAATCTTTAATACTGGACTTTTTAAATGAGTAAAATGCTTTAAAGCCTTCGAGCACTTTCCTGATTTTCATCGATTTACCAACAAAATCCGTAACATCCTGATTATCAGTAACATTTATTTCACGCTCATGGCTTGTCGGGGCAAAATTTTGGTGATTAAACGAGCGATACTCCACCCCTTCATTTAGCTGTAATTCAATAAAATCCTTTATATTAATATCAAAAAATTTAGCCATCTCTAGGATTAATCGTAGACGAGGCTCTACATTTTTACTCTCATAAGCAGCTATATTAGATCTTTTTATATCCAGGACCTGAGCTAGACCATCCTGACTCAGTTTAAGGTTCTTCCGCAAAAATTTTATATTATTAGATAATGTAGTATTTAATGCTGCCATATTATATTTATATTATTAAAGGAAGATGTTGTGGCACTAATACCCAAGTTGGTCTTATAATGTTCGTTATACCCACAAATTGCATGAACCATTATACAATGTTAATAAAATAATCAAATAAATCAAAGAGCGTATATGGATTCTCCCGTAAAAAAGACCAAGAATATTCCTAAACCAACCCATTTTGGGAAGAATTTAAAATTCCTAAGACGTCTAAAAGGGCTGAGTCAAACGGAACTCGCAAAAAACTTAGAATTAAATAGAAGTAAAATTGCGTCTTATGAATCCGGTATGGTAGAACCAAATTCTGGAACCTTTCTTAAAATAAGCCGATATTTTGAAGTCTCTAGTCAGGATTTACTCAGTCAAATATTATCAGAAAATCCTATAGATATCATAAATCCTCCTGCATCCACCAATGATCCTTTAGATAACTATCTCCAAGATCAGTTGACTAATTTTACCCAACAGACAAATGAGATGACCAAAATCTATGAAGGGTATTCCACTCTTCTAGATTTAAAAAAAGAAGAGGTCAACGGAGAAACGGGTCAACTCTATTCTATGTTGGATGATCTCCTAGACATCTTACAAAAACTAATCGACGCTAACTGGAAATTAATACAAAGTGTCTTTCCAGGCGAAGATCAAGAACAGTAAATTAGAAACTCCGCTTTATCGATCTCCGTAGTAATAAAAAACCTTACACTTTATTCATATACTCCTAACGCCCTGGATTATAAATAAAAATAGAACCCTGTTTTCTATCTCCGCTAATACAACAAAAAAATCTTTTTACTATAGTTTTTTTTTAATTCGAAAGCAACATTGGCGTAAGCCCATCCATCCTTACTGTGCCAACAGAAATTTACGAAGGTTTTTATTTTATCCCTTACTCGAACGAACAAACCCTCTCGTATCGCAGTATAAGAGATGTCAACAATATTACTAACCTAAAAAAAATCAATATGGATAATTCAAAAATAAAATCTGCTTTACAAGATTTAATCTACCGATTACAAGATGCAGAGAAAGGCTTTACAGAAATAAAACTAGCAGCATCTAATGCACCACTAAAAAAATGGCTTGAGCGTTATGCTAAAGAAAGACACCAGATGCACCGTACCTTAGAAGGTTTAGTCGCAAAGTTGGGTGGAAATGCTGAAGTAAATACTACATTTTTAGGAGATTTACATAGAATTTTCATCGATATCAAAATAAATAATACAAGTTATGAAAACGAGTTTGATGCTGTAGTAACGGAGATAGAGAGAGGATCTTCTACACTGATTAGTGATTACGAAAAAGTATTATCAGATGTAGAAATGCCAGCTGGCTACGTAATTACTCTGGTCAGCCAGAAAGCACAAATAGAAGCAGAATTGCAATCTCTTTTAGATCTTAAAGAAGAGTTTAATACCGTAAGTGTATAGTATAAAAATAAATTTTTTGGAGAGCCGGCCACGTCAAGTGGCGGCTCTTTTTTTTTCTATCTTTCTCATGGATTACCCCAGTCCTGATTCAAAAACTTAGTTTTAAAACAAAACAATTTTCATGGAAGTAATTACACGATTGTTAGATCAATTTAAAATATATCTGGATCACATTATCGAAAAGGGACCAGCTATTATCATAGGTCTTTTTATCATTTTTATTTTACACTTTATTCTAAGAACATTACGTCATAGAATTATTTCTTACATGCAAGAAAAAGCAGATGATAAATTACTTTTGGATTTTGCTAATAGCTTTTTACGATTTTTTAACCTCGTTCTACTCTTCCTATTATACATGTTTATTATAGGTTTTGGAAACATAGCTGGATCCATACTAGGAGCTGCAGGTATCTCTGCATTTGTCATCGGGTTTGCCTTAAAGGATATAGGAGAAAATTTCTTAGCAGGAGTGATTATGGCTTTTGATCGACCTTTTAGTTTAGGAGATACCATTAAAACAAATGACGTCGAGGGAGTCATAAAAAAAATGAGTTTGAGAGATACTCATGTAAAAACTTTTGATGGCAAAGATGTATTTGTACCTAATGGACAAATCATTAAAAATCCATTATATAACTATACGATGGATGGTTTTATCAGACACCAGTTTACAGTAGGTGTAGATTATAATACAGATATAGATCAGGTCAGATCTATAATCCTCGATTCTTTAAAAAATATACCGGGCATTTTACAAGAAGATAAAGTTCCTCGGACACACGTAAAAAATCTAAACACCAGTACTGTAGATATAGAATGTCACTTCTGGATAAATACCTTTGATTCTAAATATTCTAGTCTCGAACTAAAGTCTATGGCTCAGAGTAAGACTATAAATGCACTCTCACAAGCAGACATAAGTATGCCTGCAGATATCATAGAGTTAAAAAACTATGACTCTGAATTAAAAATGAAAAATCAATAAAATATGAACGTTGCCCAGTTAATGATAAAGTGCTTAGAGGTCGAAGGAGTTAAATATATTTTTGGAGTGCCAGGAGAAGAAAACGAAGATTTTCTTTTTGCTTTAGAAGATAGTACCATCTCTTTTGTTCCCGTGCGACACGAACAAGGAGGAGCTTTTATGGCGGATGTATGGGGAAGACTAACTGGAAAAGCTGGAGTCTGTTTAGCTACTCTAGGACCAGGAGCAACAAATCTCATGACAGCTGTAGCAGACGCTCAACTAGATAAGGCTCCACTTGTGGCTATTACTGGACAAGGTAGCTCAGAGAGGTTACATCACGAAAGTCATCAAGTAATAGATATTATTAAAATGATGGAACCGATAACTAAGTGGAACGGTAGTATAAATAGTGGAGAGGTCGTCAGCGAGATGGTTCATAAAGCCTTTAAAATGGCACAAATGGAAAAACCTGGAGCAACCCATTTAGAATTACCTGAAAACATCGCAGCCCTGGAAGTATCAGATCAGGAAGAACCGATCATCAATAATAAAATTTATAGAGCTGTTCCTGATCAACAGGCAATCGCTAAGGTTATTCCAATTTTAAAATCTGCAAAACGTCCGCTAATACTAGCAGGAAATGGAGCAATACGAACGAGAGCAAGCAAAGCTATTACCTCTTTATCTACTCAAAGAAATATTCCAGTAGCCTCCACATTCATGGGCAAAGGAGCTTTATCTGACGACCTTGATCAGAGCTTAGGAGCTGTGGGTCTCGGTTTTGAAGATTATGTGATCGAGGCTTTTTATAAGGCCGATGTCGTCCTTTGTATCGGATATGATGTCGCTGAATATGCTCCGAGTAGCTGGAATAAGAAGAAAGGAAAAAAAATCATCCATATAGATTTTGATCCTGCAGAGGTTTATAAATCTTACATTCCAGAAGTGGAGGTAATTGGTGACCTAGCTAGTGCAATAGAAACGATAGATAAAGCTTTAAATAATGCAGTCTATCCCTCATGGTATGATGATATCAGACATCGTATTTTACAATCTATCACTTCTTTTACCTCAGAAAATCACGTAAGCACTTTTAACGCTCCTAATGTTATCAGTAGCGTAAGAGAAGTTTTACCCAGTAACTCTTTACTCATAAGTGACGTAGGTAGCCATAAAATGTGGATTGCTAGAAATTATCCTACGCATATTCCTAACGGTTGTATCATAAGCAACGGATTAGCTAGTATGGGTATCGCGTTACCAGGGCTTATCGCTGCGGATCTAGTAGATAAGGATCGACCCGTAGTGGCAATAATGGGAGACGGTGGAGCTATGATGAATATACAAGAGTTAGAAACTGCGGTAAGACTGGGAATAAAGGGAGTTTATATTATCCTAAATGATAACAATTATGGTCTCATCGAATGGAAGCAAGAAATGAATGAAGGTAAATCCTTTGGGACTAAACTAGGCAACCCTAACTTTAAGGCTCTCGCAGAAAGTTTTAATATAGAAGCTCACATACCGTCTGATATAAAAAATCTTAAGGAACTTCTTAAAGACGCACTAACCCATAAAAAACTTATGGTTCTGGAAATCCCAATAGAAGCTAAAGTAAATGACCAACTTATAAATACATTATCCGAATATTTTAAAAACAACACAGATGTCTAAGATAACTAGTAAAAATCCTGCGACTAATAAAGACTTAAAAACATATACATTACACACTGACGCGGAGGTAGAAAATCTTTTGGCTAAAGCCAATAGCACATACCAAACTTTTAAGCATACTACTTACTCAGAGCGGGCATCTCTTATGGAAAAAGTAGCGGAGTTATTAGAAAATCGTAAAAACCAACTTGCGGAAATAATGACTCATGAAATGGGGAAGACTTTTGCTTCGGCTCAATCGGAAGTAGAAAAATGTGCGTGGGTTTGTAGGTATTATGCTAGTCATGCTTCTGAGTTTTTAAAAAATGAAATAGTCAAAACAGATGCTCAAAAAAGTTTTATCAGTTATCAACCTCTCGGAGCTATTTTAGCAGTAATGCCGTGGAATTATCCTCTTTGGCAGGTGTTTAGATTTGCAGCACCAGCACTTATGGCCGGTAATGTTGCAGTATTAAAACATGCTTCTAATGTACCAGAATCTGCTCTGCAAATAGAGAAAGTTTTTAGAGATGCGGGTTTCCCTGAATATGCTTTTATCACCTTACTTATAAAAACAGAGCAAGTAGAAGGCGTAATTAATAACCCTATTATAAAAGCCGCCACACTGACAGGTAGTGAAAAAGCAGGAGGAATCGTTTCTGCTCAAGCAGGAAAGAAAATAAAGAAAACAGTTTTAGAATTAGGAGGTAGTGACCCCTATATTATTTTAGAAGATGCTGATCTTGATCTAGCTGCAAAAGAGTGTGCAAATTCGAGATTAAAAAACGCTGGACAAAGTTGTATCGGAGCAAAAAGATTTATAGTCCTCGAAAAGGTGTATGATTCCTTTATGGAAAAATTTAAGCAAGAAATGGAATCAGCAATAGTCGGTGATCCGATGCAAGCAGTAGATCTAGGACCCATGGCAAGGAAGGATCTAAGAGACGAAGTACATGGGCAAGTCCTAGATAGTATAAAAGCTGGAGCAACCCTAAGCCTAGGAGGTCATATCCCAGAAAGTAGTGGTGCGTACTACCCTCCCACTATCTTAGAAGATGTAAAGCCAGGGATGCCTGCATATGATGACGAGATTTTTGGGCCAGTAGCAGCAGTAATAAAAGTGAAAGATGAGAAAGAAGCCATACAAGTAGCTAATGATACTCGCTTTGGATTAGGAGCATGTGTTTTTACTCGAGATATCCAAAGAGGTGAACGGATTGCAACTGAGGAAATAGAGGCAGGATCTTGCTTTGTAAACCACGCTGTAAAATCAGATCCTAGACTCCCTTTTGGAGGAATAAAAACCAGTGGGTACGGCCGAGAATTAAGCTCTAATGGAATTAGAGAATTTGTAAATATAAAAACAGTATATATTAAATAAAATTTCAAGACTCATTCTAAGCTTTGAAAATTTATCTCGTAAGTTTTGAAAAACATAACAAGATCCCATGGAAATATTTTGGTTTTAAACCTGTCAAAATATTGGGTTTACCCAGATGTCCTATACTGACCCGTAAATTTGATTCTAGACACACTCTTTAAAGACTCTATTTATTTTATACCAACGATATAATAATTTACCGACCGAACAATCATGCTTTCAGTAGAGTAAGAAAATAAAATAAACAATGAGATTTCTTACTTTACTATTTACAGTATTCTACACTTTTTCTTTAACAGCTCAAACAGAAGGTACACCAGATATTATCAGAGGTAATGAGCAGTTTACACTACTCATAAAAACAGTAGATATAAATACTAATATCGCCTTAGATGGAACGTTAGTATCTCTTTACGCTACTAAAACCGATGGGCTACTAAATTCAAAAACTACAGAAAATGGAATAGTATCCTTCCAGATAGATCCATACACAGAGTATGAGATCCGCACATGCAATCCTGATTATTTTAAAAATGGTATCAGCATTTATGAATGTAATGAAGGGAACGAGATCCTTTGCACGTTTGGAGCAACAGATTACACGTTTGCCGCCGGAGGCGGAGCAGACAAACCTAATGCGATCCTAAAAGCAACATTGGCTTTAAGCCCCATGAATATAGGCTCTATTTATGAATTACAAAACGTTTATTATGACCTTGATAAAGCAAACTTAAGACCGAGTGCAAAAAAAGAACTGGACGAACTAGCCTCGATCATGCATCGTAATAAATCTATCACAATAGAGCTGAGCAGTCACACGGATAGTAGAGCCGATAATAAATATAATAAAGAATTGAGTCAGGAACGAGCACAATCCTGCTACGATTATCTAGTCTCAAAAGGAATAGCAGGTACCAGAATAACGCCTGTCGGGTACGGTGAAAATAGGTTAGTAAACCAGTGTAAAGATGGTGTAAACTGTTCAGAAAAACAACACCAAAAAAACAGGAGAACGGAAATACAAATAATTACCTACAATCCTATCGCCTGTATCCCATCGATGGATGTCGACTTCGCGATTAAAGATTTAAGAGGTGATGATGATGACTCTTAAACGTAAATGCCCAAACGAATTATTTAATTACTATTAAAAAAGCAAAATGATAGAGACCACAGAATTAAAAACTAATATAAACGAAACTTTACCTTCTCCATCAAGTGATGAAATTTTAAAAATAATAACTAAATCCTCAGCAAAGGCTTCTGCCATAGCTGCATTGCCCATTCCTTTAGTAGATATCGCAGGAGTGAGTTTTGTACAATTACAAATGGTAAAAAAAATAGGGAAAAAATACGGTGTTTCTACCGATGATAAAAGTAGCATACTCATCTCATCAGTTATCACTGCTCTACTCGGAAAACTTATCAGTATAGGAGTAAGCTCTGCCGTAAATGCAACTAATCTGGATAAAATGCTCGGAGAATCTCTTGTAAAAGCCAGTATCGCTGGATTTGTGACCACGATTACTGGAGAAGTTTACGATAACCATTTTAAAAATAATGGTTCTTTTGAAGACATTTCCGTAGAAGGTTTCTTAGATTACTTAAAGGATCAAATAAACTCGGATCGGTTATCTATCGACAAGTTAGGATCTCAAGCAGTAGCAGCGATTACGGGTAACTAGTGAAGCTTTGGCTGTTTCCTTTAGATTATAAAAAACAAATAAAATATGGAATATCTTATAAATATACTAGTGGCAGGAATAGCCTTTTACATCGGTGGGATACTTCTACGAGGAGTAGAAATGAAAAGTTTTTTTCGTGTATTATAGTGGCCGTCGTGGTAGGAATACTAGATATTACCTTAGGCACATTTCTCAAAATAATAACACTAGGAATTTTATCACTTAGTATTTTTACTTGGTTACTTAATGCAATTTTAATTCAGGTGGCGGACTGGTTTTTATCAGGGTTTAAAGTAAGAAATTTCTGGTGGGCATTACTTCTTGCAGCGATCGTAAGTATCACCAGCGGGTTAATAAGTAATTTTATAACACAGTAAATAAAGATTCATTTTTTTGTGAAATAATGCAGATTGTAAAGAGCAGATAAATCATAGAAATGAGTTCTAGTTTTAAAACAATTAATTAATCATAATAGATACTCCACTTACGAAAGCGGTGTTTAAAAATTTCAAGAAATTTATATGGCTGTGATATTTAGAATTTTATTCGACATTGTACTCCACACTAATTTATTTTATAATCTGTGAAATTTTCTAAAATAATGTACTTCTATATTTGAGTATAAAAATGATTTATATTAATACAATAATTTTTTTTATTAATTGTCATTCTGACAATATCATCCAAGGCAACTTTACAGTCTACAAATTTCAAAGTAAATAACACTCAACGTTAATAAAAAAAAGAGCCCGTTAACTTCATAACGGGCTCTGGGTATATTAGGAGAATAAAATTTAGTATGCTTTCTTAAACATTTAGATAAGCATGATTATACTTATATAAATAGTATATCTTCCTTCTTAGGTTTTATGAACTGCGGCTTTCCTTTTTTATTTGATCTATGAAGCAAGCGATCTGACATCTTCCTAAATCGCCTGATGATCTTATTATTGGATATATATACGGAAAACATATTCATCGATTTTTTTCTCATCGTGATATTTTTTGATTCTATAAGTAATACTCTTGGTAAAGAATTATTGTTCGATCGATGGCAGGTAAAATGTAAATGTAATAGGATAATGATCAGAGCCGATATTAGGCAACCGTCTTATCTCACTGAGCTGTAATTCTTCCGAACAAAAAATATGATCTAATGGAAATCTAATGGGAAAATAAGTAGGAAATGTGCTGTAAGTTCCTCTCCCTATTCGAGGATCTTTTAAACCACTGGTCTTTTTAAAAGCTTTAGAGGCCTTACTCCAGACGACATCATTTAAATCCCCTATGACTATTACAACTTCTTCTGATTCCTTTTTTGCAATATCCTTAGCCACATTTTTAAATTCTTTATCTTTTTGTTTTGTACTCAGAGACTCTCCTGGTATTGGAGCTAATGGATGTAAGCCTATAATTCTCAGTGATCGATTTTTATACTCTGTCAATATGCTGATAGACGGAATATCATCATCTGTTCGATATGCAACTTTTTCTTTAAGTATGGGGAGTTTACTAAATAAAATCATACCGTAAGTATTAGATTTTATCTCTTTTACACTATGGCCAAAATGATCATGAATCGGTTGTAAAGCTTGATCCCAGTTATGATCTGTTTCCAAAAGCAAGAGAAAATCAGGATCCTCTTTTAGAGCTAGATCTATTAATTTTTGGTATTGATTATTATTCTGATATACATTAAACACCATAATGTGTAGATCTGCAATTTTTCCTAAAGGAGTAGATTTAATTTCTTTAGGGTAAAACTTTGTAAATGGAATGATATCTCTCAAGCATAAAATCAAAAGACAGATTTGCACCGGTAGAATTACCATATGCACTAAAACAAAGGGAGTAAAAAATATAAAACTAACGATCAGTATAATATGCAAAAGTGCATACCAGAATCTAAAATAACTTTGCCCTCTTATGATCCAATGCTTACGATCAGATAGTGGAAGTAAGGTTCCTACGATCGCGAGCAAAGAAAAAATATAAAGCAGTATCATAAATTTCTTGAATTACACAATTTACATTAGTTAACTCACATACACTAATAACACAAGAGGTCATGAGTAAGCATAGTGCATAAGAAAATTAGTTTTTAATAATATTTTTCAAACGAAATTTCTACGCTTTGTAGTCACTCTTTAGTAGAACTCATTACTAAATATTCCCAAAATGATTTACTTCTAAAAATACCAATTTTAAAGTGCGAGTTAATGCTAATCATCATTATACGGACAAAATTTATCAACTTATAATTACGTCATCCCTAACTTCTAACAGTCGTTAAATATCTTACTTAAACTTATTGGTTTTTTGTGCTTACGCGAATGAAATAAGATCATGTATTCTTTAAGAAAAAAGAGTATGACAAATCTTTACTAAATCTAATTGCTTTATGCCACCAACTAATACTTAGAAAGATAAGATCGAGTAGCTTCATAAATACTATCTGCATTGCGTATCTCTTGTGCAAGTGCCTCGTCAGATGGAGATTTTTGCATTTTTCCAATTTGCTCTATCATCCTCTCTCGGTGGGTTCCTAAATTTTCCCAGAACTGATCATTCATAATCTGAGATACTTTAAAACCTTTTCCTCGACCTGCAATCATTTCTCGCAACTCGTCTACTAGATTGTTATACTTATCAAATCTATCGTCTGTAAAATTTTTATCGATTTCCATAATTCAATACATTTATTTACAGAAGAGACTTCAGGTTGATTATGATTGTTCGGTGTTAGTGAAAAGAAAATCTGCATCTATAGAATCTATTAGAATTTTTTTATCGGCAGAGTTATTGATGTTTTTTTCAATATCTTCTTTTACGATCTGCAGTTCATTTTTTAAAACAGAGTAGTATTCATTTGATTGTGTCTCCTGACGCAACAAATACTGAAGCATGTATATCATTTTTTCCATAAGGATAATATCGTGTTTACAGTATTGGCGATAAGCCCCCAGCATATTATGCATAAGTTTTTTAAAAGGAACTGATCTCAATTGAACCGTGTATTCACCTCCTTCTTTTTTGTAAATCTCTTTTTCTCGTAGTTTCATCCGTAAGGCAATGAGCTCTGTCATGTAATCAATCGTAATGGCAGCCGTTCCTGGATCATTGATACCAGGGGACATCGCTTTTACCCCGACCTCCGTAATTTGCTTTATTCCTAAGACGTGATTATCAGAAACATCATGACTACTGTCATAAATAATATATTCGCGTAAGCGAGAAGCCTCCTCCTCAGAAACGCGAGTAGTGATCGCAAAAACATCTACCATAGGAAGCTGATAGTCCCCTTTGTATGGAATAATTTTTAGGTGGACTTTATGATTTTCACAATACTCTAATAGGCCTTTTAAATTAATGCCTTGATAAAAACCAGCTTTATCTGATTTAACATAGTGCCATTGATCATCATTAATAAGTGGAGCATCCGTTTCCTGTCTTTCCTTTTCTATTAGAAAAAGAATTCTATTTTTTGTCTGATCAAAAATTTTATTAAGTATGTTATTTATCTGTATCCCATTACTAATAGTGTGTATAAAATAAATAAATAATACTAGGCAAATCATAGCTAAGACTATACCTAATAAAATCGATAATCCATTTAGCGTGTACTTATTCCCGTCAGGAAGTATACTCATAAGGATAAGTATGTTATAAACTATTGTTCCTAGATATGCTCCTAATACTATCTGGTTACGTTTATCCGAAATTAAATTAGGTAAAAGACGTGGAGAAAAATTAGTACTTGCCTGATTTAAAATCATCATAACCATGGAAAAACTAAAAACCATCAAAGATAAAAGACCACCGATCAGAGTGGCTAGTAATGACCTAGCTGTGTCTGCATTATTAATAACTAAAAATGGAGCTTTTTCTAAAAGAAACTTCGTCATTTCCTGATCTTCTATCGAGAGCATGATTGCAGCTAGAATGACAAATCCTATTAAAATTAGACTTGGAAAAAAGGCAATACTGGATACTATCTTTTGATATATAGTGATTAGTTTATTCTTTATACTCCCGATCATATTAACGCTTTAAGGGTGTGAGATTTCTATATGTTACACCATTCCTATTTAAATATAAGTAACCTACATCTTTAATTGTTCAATAAAAAAAATCGAAATACATCGACCGAACAAATAATACCATGATAGAGTATATCAAACGAACAAAGAATTATACAACCTCTTATGAAATATTTATTACTTACTCTTAGCTTATTAATCCTCACCTCAGATACAACTGCCCAAATAGTCAAATATAATGATGGTAAAATTATGTATCAAGATGAAGAATTACAAACCATAAATGTTACACTTTCTCCAAAGGTGGAAACCATTAAAGACAAATTTGAAAGTTGGATGAGTGATCACTATAATGTTAATTTAGACGGAAAAAAACTATTGTTTTTTGATAAAGAATTTATGACTGCAAATGGAGTGATCATTCCCAAAATAAGCCAACGACAAATAGATCTCAAAGTAAAAGTAAATGAATCTAAAAACGGAAATACGCAGTTGCATGTTTTTGCATCTTATGGCTATAATAACTGGATTACCCCTGAGGACCATCCACAAGCCTATCGATCCCTTAGAGGGATAGTTTATGATTTTGTAGGTGAGTACTTACCAGAATATTATTATGATAAAATTCAGAAAACTCAAGACCAGTTAAAGGATCTTACTGATCAAAATATAGAATTTAGGGAAGATATCTTGAATAAAGAAAAAGATATTGTCAAACTAAAAAATGAAATCGATGAGCTAGAAAAAGATATTAAATCTAACGAGTCCCTCATCAAAAAGGAAAAAGAAAAACTAAGAAATGAAAAGAAAGATTATGATAAAATAACGGAACGAGTTTCCAATATGAATTAATGTGAATTGCTATTCATCGAGTAGTGATGCGAAAGTCCTTGTCGGGGCTTTCGCTTTTTTAATTTAGGACAAAGCCTATCCAACGGCAATATGTATTGATCGTATAAACCTACTTCACTAAAACACTACAATGTTTTGCTGAATCTTATATTTCTACAATGGTAACTTTCAATAGTTCAAAACACAAGCTCATGTCTCGCAGAGCCCTTGCTAGGTTCATAAAATAGATTTCTGCTCTCTTATTTTGTTATGAAAATATTAGGACATCGTTGTAAAGAAAATATAACAAAAAGAAATACTACAAAAGTGATACTCTAAACCGAACAAAGACTTCTCCATCAGAGTAAATAAGATGATAGCAAATTACATAACCGAGTAGACTGTAAGATTTTACAAACTGCTCCTTAAAAAATTAAATTATGATACGTTGGGTTTTAAGTTTTATAATCATCGCACTAGTAGCTGGAGTTTTAGGATTTGGAGGAATAGCCGGAGCAGCTGCAGGTATAGCAAAAATAATTTTCTACATATTCATCGTTTTATTTGGTATTTCCTTAGTGATGAAATTACTAAATAAAGCCACCTAATTAAGATAAATCTATTTCTGTAAAAACCCAATCACAAGGTGTATACAGAACCAATAAGGAGGTAATATGTACCTCCTCTTTTTTAATCTTTAAAAATAATAAAATGACATTTCAACATATAAAACACGAAAAGACAAAAGTAGATGCTTACATAGAAAAAGGATATACGGCTAGCTATCAATTAGAGCAAGGAAAACTAAAAGACCTAAAAACAGAAAAATTATTTAGCCCTAATGATGTAACGATACATGACCGTTTTAGATATGAAGGCATGAGCAATCCAGATGACCAATCGATCTTATATATTTTAAGTACAAATGATGGTCGTAAAGGAACTTTAGTAATGCCTTATGGAGTAAATGCGGATGTCGAGTTAACAGCATTTTTAAATCAAGTTGAGCATAAGTCTCCTGATATGAGCGACAAGTAAATTTATCAGTGAATCTTTGTTAGGATAATTTTAGATTTTAAAAACATTATGATGATGCTCTGATTTTTACCAAAATCACATTTATCCTAAGTTAGTCTGAACTAACCAAAACGGCATTTTTCTTATACCAATAGCCTTATCGATTTAATGATTAAGAATACATCATTTTTTTGCCGACACTTATAATAAGAACTAAAAATTTTAACAACATCATTTTTTTACCCATTTCAATTTAATTATGATCCCTTTATTTTTTCAAAACAAAGACGTAACTGGCAAGGTAGATTTTAATCCAAATGTGATTATGGAAAAACTAGATGCTTGGTTAGATGGATTTTTGGTTTTACTTCCAAATCTAACGGCTGCAATTATTTTTTCTATTATAGGATACTTTATAGCTAAGTGGTCAGGTAAAGTAGTTAATAAATTAGTGTCTTCTAGAAATAGAAACAACCTAGGAGACATGCTCGGAGGCTTAGTTAAATGGGCTATATTTATTTTAGTTTTTGCCCTAGCTGCTACTATAATATTACCTAGTCTTTCTCCGGGAGATTTGATCGCAGGTTTAGGAGTTTCTTCTGTTGCCATAGGTTTTGCTTTTAAAGATATTTTACAAAACTGGTTAGCAGGGCTCTTAATCTTAATACGCCAGCCTTTTGAGATAGGAGATCAGATTGTGGTAAATGGTCATGAGGGAACAGTAAATAAAATCGAAACTAGAGCAACTATCATAACCACCTATACAGGTGTAAAAATAGTAGTTCCTAATAGTGACATCTACACTAATGCTCTCAACGTAAATACAGCCAATAAATTAATCAGATCCCAGTACGATATCGGAATAGGTTACGGTGATGATATCGATAAGTCTATGGATGTAATTAAAAATGCAATAACAGAAATCGAGGGTGTAGACAGCAGTAAAGAAATAGAAGTGCTTCCGTGGGGTTTAGATGCTAGCTGGGTAACCTTACGAGCTAGATGGTGGACAAAGAGCGATAGAGCTACTGTGGTAAAAGTCCATAGCAAAGTGATCAAAGCAGTTAAAGAAGCTTGTGATCAAGCTGCCATAGATATGCCATATGATACTTACGTTCACCTCTTACATGATCAGACGGAATCCTCAGATGGTGATCGTTCTAAGCAAAGAGAAGGATGGCCTTTAGGTATAGCGGAAGAGCATACGACACCTAGATGGAAAGAACAAAATAAAAAATCGTCTAATTAGTATTCAATTATCAGGAATACCTAATCTTAAAAACTTAAAGTTCTTAAGGGCTTAGTATACCACATTATCAGAAAGTGAATGTTCCATCTTCAAGGTATTTCTACTAATGGAAAATTGAATTAAAAATTATAGAATCAATTTATTAATATGAATAAAGATTATTTTCCTAATAGATAAGATAGTCGTATAAAAAACGTTCTTCCCTGATTTACATTTAAAGATGGGAGTCCAGAAGTATGCGGACCGGAAGCTGCCGAACCAGAAATATTAGTCTGTGTGATATTGAAAATATTTTTTACACCTGCCCCTAATGTCAGTTTATCATTAAAACATTTTTTGGAAAGATTATAATCCATCAAGACATATGGATTTATACTACTTTCTAAAATTTCGCCATTAGACTCCGTAAAGTTAGGATCTGCTCCTACATATCTATATTGCAAATCTGTTTTTATGTCATAAGGTAGAGTATAGCTGATTCCATTTACAAAATCAAAAACTGGCGTCGCAGATCCATCAGGAGATAATCCACTGTTCCAGAATCCTAAGTTTATAGCAGATCTTACCTGCCATCTATCATTTCCAAACTGTACATCAGTCCCTATACCATAAGAGCTAAAAGTCTCTAAATTCTGATAATTAAATTTTCCAACCTCATACTGGCTCAAGATAATCTTATCAGTAATCCTATTAAAATACGTGTTTACATTAATCTGTAGCTCATGGTTGTTAATCGCACGATTAAATCCAGCACTTAGTGTGTAGTCAACAGATGATTCCGGAAGGATATCTGGATTACCCACTATATAATGATTTACATCTATAAAATTTATAAATCGCTCCTTTAGAGAAGGAGCTCTAAAACCGGTTGCCCACCCTGCTCTGATCGACCACCTCTGGGTAGGATTCCATTTTAGTTGTATTCCAGGATTAAAATTATTTCCGTAAAGCTCATTTATACTATATCGAGCTGTAGTGGCTATATCCCACTTTTCTAACGGACTGTAATTTATATTCCCAAAAAATGCAAGATCTGTATTTTCTGCTCGGGCAGGATTATCAGCAATGGAAACTTGTATTCTCTCTCCACCTCCTATTTCTCTATTATAATTTACACCCGCTACAAAATTTACAGGATACTCAAAATTAGAGGCCACGGTATACTTTCCAAAAATAGATTCCACAATAGTCGTATCTATACTTTGTAATTCCGCCACCTTTCTATTTTCCTCAAAGTCAAAACGATCCGTTGTAAATAATCTATTAAATCGGTTATATGCCAGCACACCATCAAAAAATAAACCACCTCGTTCGTCATGGATAGTTAAGGCATGATCTTTACGCTGAGTATTATATGATCTATCCCAAGCGTAAGGTTTAAACTGAGGTCTATTAATGGCTCCTAGATCTAATACATCTTCTGTACTCTGATCATATTTGTAAGTGATGTATGCTACGTCTGATAAACTATATCTCAGCATTCCATTTAAAGAAATCCTTTCTTTAGGATTCCATGGATATTTTTTAAAAGAAAAAGTATTTCCCTCCAAATCCTTGTAAGAATTAAAAACTCGAGTAGAGTCTAATGGATAGAGTTGGTGTTTAAAAAAATTGGCCCCAGCTGAAATAAAAAAATCGGAATGTTGAAATCCGATTTTAGCAGAGTGATTTTGTATTCCTGGATATTCATATTGACTATCTAAGAGTAGTCTCCACTGTTGCACCTGAGATCTACGTGTGATAATATTTATAACACCTCCTGCAGCATTATTGCCATAAATGGTGGATAACGGTCCTTCTATAATCTCTATTTTTTTTATGTCTTGTATATTGATCTGAGAGATATCTATAGCTCCATCTAAACGTCCGACTACAGGTACTCCATCCACTAGTATACTCACATTGTCAGCACTTACTCCTCTCATTTTTATACTCGCACCAAGGATAGGATCGTAATTTACGCGGATAGTAGGAATAGATGCAAGTACTTCTGTCAGCTGAGTCTGTCCTTTTTGTTGTATGCTAGCCGCGTCTATAGTTTTGACTTGATAGAGTACTTTCTTAGCATCAGTGGGTACTGATGTTCCTGTAACGATTAGATCTTCTATATGTATAGAGTAAGCAATGGTATCGGAATCTATCGTTCCATTATTTTGAGCTTGAAGATTAAGAAAACTCATAAGGACTATTGTCAAAAGCAATAGGATCACCTTAATCGTTTTATTACTTTCTCCTCTCATCGCTTATCTAGTAATGATTAAGGGTAAGTGCCTAACACTATCAGCAGTCTCTAACAATATGATATAGTTTCCGGTCGGCATATTCAGGTCAATTCTAGTGCTTTGGAATCCGCTATTAAAAACATAGGGCAATGAAACATGTGCCTTTCCAGTGATATCTAAAATAGAAATTTGTCCTGCTGTTTTTGATTTAAAATCTAAAGCTAAATCGACATAGTTACTTGCAGGATTAGGAAAAACATTGACGGAAGTCAAACTAGAATTAGCAACATCTGTTACATCCGCTACTATATTACATTCCTTAGTGATGGTCGTCACTCCTGTCATCGAGCCCTCAAAATCTACAAATGCAATTTTGCAAATATTATTATCCGTATTCTTTACAAAGTATACTCGATCCTCTGCGATAGACCACTGTAGCATACCGATATTGAATGACTTCCAGTCGTAACCGATCTCATCCACCTGAGATGTATATAAATCGATATAATCACTTTCCATGGCATCACTAGGATTTACGCCATCTGCCTGGGCTACTTGTACATTTACTCCGGATAAAACACCTGTAAGAGAGTAATCTAGAAATGTTCCGTTACCATCTCCCACATAGTCCATATATCTTGTAAATAATAAATCCCATGATTCTGGTTCGATATTTACCAATTGATCATTTTCTAAAGAATAATGAGCAACCGTTTTTCCAACAAAATCAGATTTACTAATCGATATAAATTGCTCACCAGATCCATCTAGATTTGCGTACTTAAAGTTATACTCAGAATCTAATGACTCTATAAATATCTTTTTATAAGTATTACTCCTCAGTTTTATAACATACAAGCTCCTTCCTGATACTACCGAAGATGACGGATCATAAATACCCCATCCGTAATCGAGAGGATTATTTTCATCTGCAATAGTATTAAATGCTCCTGTTTGCCAGTTCTGATCTGGATTGTATAATTGTGTCCAAGCCTCTAAGTCTATAATTACATTTTGATTGTAATCACCGTTAGGTACATGGAATAACTCTAACTGAGAATCAGCATTTAGGTGAGCAGCCTCGTTTATAAAAATCCCTCCATCCTGCAATCCCTGAGTAGAAAAAGATATGTCCCACACTCGGTAATCGTTACTCTGTATAGTCCCTTGTTTAATAGAATAATAAGTCTGATCTACATATTCTGCACCGATAGATATCTGGTCATATTCCTGAGCAATCAAACCCGAGATAGATAAAAATAGGAAAGAAAATATACTGAGCTTTTTAATCATAAAGAAATCACTAAAAGAATTCATTAAATATTACAATGAAAATACAGTATCGTAGGGTGTTAAGTTTAAATTATAAAGGAAGAAATGACGCTAACTATGTCATTCAAAGCTATTATGACATTACCATGATTATTATGACATTTCTATGATACTACCGATCTATAATCCTAAACAGCGACTGCGATATTGATGTACTTTTGCGGCAACTTTTTAAATAAAAAATTAACTAAAAAAAAGTAGTTGTATGAAATTTAATGCAGTTTGGAAAATTTTAAGTTTTGCTTTAATTCTCGGATTTGTTTCTTGTGGAGATGATGATGCAGAAAACAGAGATGCGTTTTTAGGTACCTGGAATGGTACTTTATCTGGTTGTGACATAGACATAGATTTTATGGGTCAGGCACAGACTTATAACATACCTGATTTACCTATGACCATGGCGTTTACAGCAGGAACAGCGGATAATGCAGTTTCCATAGTTGTAAGTTCTGCCTTTTTTGCAGATACTAATGCTACAGGAACAGTAAATGATAATGTAATGACGATCGACCCTTTTACGGTAGAGTTAAATGCTGGACCTAACAATACGATCGAGATGACATTAGCAGGACCTGCGACCCTGTCTGGAACTAGTATAGACATGGATGCTAAAGTAGATGCACTCGGTGGTACTTCTCAGTGTGCTCTTAGTCTTACTAAATAAATAGAATAAAAATTCCTCCTTAAAAGGAGATTTAAAAGGGTTATTGTTCTAATCATATTTAGAACTGTAACCCTTTTATTTTTAATCTATTATATTGTAGAAAAAAACACCAGTTATGAAAATGAGTTCGCTATTTAAAATCTTAAGTTTAGTCTTAATTGTTGGTTTTTGTTCTTGTGGAGATACTGATCCACGTGAACAATTTATAGGAACATGGGAAGGTACTTTATCCGGTTGTTCTATCGATATTCCCTTCATAGGGGCTTTCGATGTTCCTGATTTTCCAGTTTCTATGTCCTTCTCTTTGGATGGAAATGATGATACTATGGTCATTGTGAGTTTTGATATGAATGATGGATCAGCAACTATATCTGATAAGACGATAATGCTTGCTCCTGTTACCACTCCTATAGATGCCATGGGAATACCTGTAGACTTAACGATATCCGGGATGGGAGTACTAACTTCTGATACAGAGATAGATATGGATTTAACTCTATCTGTGCTCGGTGGTACAAGCGAATGCCCGATTACACTTACTAAAATATAAGAGGCCTATAGTCTTAGATAATTGTAAAAAATAATTCTTAGGATAACTCTAAAGAGCGTGTAATGCATAAAAATTATACGCTCTTTTTTTGTCTTCGTTGTTTATACAAGATGATAAAGAAATTAAGAATGTTTATTTGCTTTGGGTTAAACCCAATGAAAACCTAGATGTAAAAACGAATTTAGACCTAACCATTTTAAGTAGAATAGGCATTTTTCCAGGGCACTTATTTTTCTTTTACTGATCGCATTGCTTGAAAATGCTTGTTTAAATGGTTTGAAAGCCAATAAACTCAGATATCCATTAATCAGCTACTGATCAATACTATATGTATGAATTAATATCTAAATGTGTAAAGGGACTTCATTCTATTGCTCTACCCTATCCAAAAAATGAAAAAGTTTTGTCTGATCTCTTGCATAAATGAGTTATCTTGGACCTACTTCATTATATGCTTCCTACATTTACCCGTATTATTATGTTTTAACACCCTATTTTTATTTTAATACTTGTCACCCTATGAAAAGAACCAAGAATTTAACAATTCTGTCCCTACTTGCGTTCGTGGTATTCTCATGTACAGAACCTCAGTTTACAGATGTAAATAATCACGAAATTGCAGTAGAAGATGGATATGAAGATTTTAACCAATTGATGCTTACTGCTAAAGGTATTGTCCAAGAAGTTTTAATCGCCGCTTATCAGAATCCTGAACTATCCGATTTTGATGATAGCGAAGTAACAAACCGTACTGATTGTCCAACAGAAACGGATCTAAATCCAAACTCATTTCCAAAAACACTTAGATATGATTATGGTGATGAAACTTGCCACTCGGATGGTCAATCTGACATGACTGGTGTAGTGGAAATCACTGTTTCCGATAAATTAGGAACTCCTGGAATGACGATTATAGTAAATCCGTTAGATAATTTTTCTAAAGATGGTCACTCAGCAAATCTAAAAGATTTACCTAACGCAATCTTTATGGCTACTTTTAAAGATGATACTAATTTAGCTGATGTATATGATTTACATATTTCCGGACTAGAGGTTATTAATGACCACGGTAAGGCAGCTACTTTAAAACATCTAGAAGGTGCGACCATAGGTTTTGATGATGTTAATAAAGATAACGACGAACCTGGAAGTGGCGTCGCGGCTTATTTAGATGATCGAGCTATTATCAACTTTGATCATATGCAGTTTTTAAATCACAAAAATGAATTATTAAATGTGATCGTTAGAAATCATATTTCTTTTGATTTCCTATGTAAATGTCCTTTAGCCGGATCAGTAGAAATAGAAGACCAACATAAAAAGATACAGTATATAAATTACGCGAGTAATTTAGGATGTAGTGGAAAAATACTAGTAGATACAGAGGAAGTAGGTTGTCATTAATCTACAGTTCTACGACATAAAAAAGCCCTGAGTCTATGCGACCCAGGGCTTTTTTTATTTTGGTTAATTACTAACTGCTTAGCTAAGCAAAGTGTATTGGAAATACTAATTATTTAAAATAATAGGTAATCCTTCCTCTCCACCACCTATAATGATGATTTTAGAATTAGGAGACTCAGCAAGAGTTAATGTTGCTTCGATCCCTTTATCCTTTAAAATCTTATCCGTTAGACTGGCATTTAGGATTCTATTTGCCGCCGCTTTTGCCTCAGCCTCTATGATTTTTCTCTCCGCTTCTTTACGCTCTCTATCGAGTTTAAATTCGTATTGAAAAGCGAGTTGTTCTTCCTGTAATTTTTGCTCTATCGATGCTTTTAAATTTTCTGGTAATTCTACCTCTCTAATTAGGATTGCATCTAATATCAGATATTTATCCGCACACGATTTAATAGTAAGCTGCTCGATCTCATCTTGAATGGCCTCTCTCTTAGTAGAATATAATTCCTCCGGGAGATACTTACCGATTACTTCTCTGGTTGCAGATCTGATTTCTGGTACGATAATCCGCTTTAAATAATTAGGTCCGATCTCATCATGTAGATATCCGATCTGACCTGACTGAGGCATGTATCTATAAGACAGATCTACGCTGATCGTAAGTCCGTTTTTAGATAAAACCTTCATCGTTTCATCCCCTTCCTTAGTACGTACATCGTACTCGTACAATTTATTCCATGGAGCGATAATATGGAAACCAGGTTTATAAATTTTTTCTTTGTCGATACCCCCAGAAAATCTTCTAAAAATTACCCCTTCTACACCTGGGTCTATTGTTTTGAATGTAGTACTCGATAGAATGGTAAATAGGATAAAAAATATAAACCCAAAAACAATCCATTTTCCAACATTAAAACTGGGAAGGTTTATCTGTGGTCTATTTTGATTAAGTGACATAAGTTATAGATATTAATTCGTTTAGTTAATTGTCTGTAATATAAGTACAACAGTAATATAGGGAGGTAAAGTTTTCTAATAAAGTTTTAATTGTCGATCGATTGCTACTTTTAGTCGAGAATATTCTATTTGCATCATACAATCAAAGTGGGATCGTGGACATTTATGCTTTCCTATTTTAGAACAAGGTCTACATTTAAGTTCTTCCATTCCTATTGATATGTTTTTATCGCTATGTTTTTTTCCATAATATGGATACATCCCAAAACCTAAAAATGTACTTCCCCATATACTTACAATCGGTTTTTTTAAAGCTGCCGCAATATGCATCATACCGGTATCCCCAGATAGCACGAGCCGAGACTGATCTATGACTGCAGCAGATTCTTGTAGAGATAATTTTGCCGTAAGATTTAAGGTATTCTTGTATTTCTTAGATAAGGTGATTCCTAATTCGGATACATCCGCACCTCCTAAAAGCACAATCTGCTTATCTCCATAATCTTCTATAATTTGCTCCATTAGATGCAATGGAACTCGCTTTGTATAGTACGTGGCTCCTAAAACAAGTACGATGTAATTTTGGGTTAAACCCAATGTAGAAACAGACTTTAAAACAGAAGAATTGTAAAAAAAATCCATCCCATCTCCATCATCTTTTACCCCTAACTCCTCATCGATACTTTCCATATATCGGTCGATCAGGTGTTTATCAGGAAGTCTATTTATTTTAAAATGAACCATCAAAAACTTCTCAATATTTATTTTATCGAAGCTAATAGATTTTACACCTAGTGATTTTTTTAGTCTAAGAGAACGTAAATTTTTATGCAAGTCTATCACCAGATCATATGACTCTTTTTTTAAACTATCCACAACTTCATCGACCTCAGAATTAAAGGACCATAATTTATCGATGTAAGGATTACTAGATACTAAAGATGTAAATCTGTTCTTAGTTAAAAAATGAACCTCACAGCCGAGCTGCTTTTTTACATTACGGATTACAGGCGTACACAAAACAATGTCGCCGATAGAACTAAATCTTAGGATTAATACTTTGGTTATTTCTTTGTTCAATACTATCTGATCAACTGTACAGTACTACTACCCGTTCTTTCTTTTGTGCTTAACTTAACAACATAAGTTCCTGCAGGTAATTCCTCTGGAAAAGTTATACTGATCTGCTGTTTACCTCCTTTAACAGAAGCTACATCACCATACACTTTATTTCCAAGCAGCGTAAATACTTCTATAGATAGGGAACCCTTCTCAGCATCTGTAAAAGATAAATTAACAACTCCTGTACTAGGATTAGGATAAAGACTCAAACCACTAATATCATCTTTTAAATCTTCCAAATTACTTAGCCTATCTCCATTCCCAAACCAAACTGGCCATCTAAATGCAGTAGATAAACTACCTGGATTACTTCCTAAGATTTTAGTTTCATCAATATCAGAAATACCTACACCTCCGAGAGTTCCATTAGCCGTATCATCATAAACGACAGCATCATCTACTCTACTAAAAGATGGATAACCGAGACCTTGCTGAGCTCTAATAAGTCCATCTTCCGAGGTTTCCAAGTTATAACCTAAAACAGCTAAATTTCCAGACTCGATGTAATCAAAGGCAATGATATAAGGCGAGTTTTTACTAAACGTAGGATTACCTACACTTACATCATCTGGTAATGCGGAAAATAATTTACTGATATCACCTAGACTCCACGAGTTAATGGCGTTATTCCATACCCTCACAAATCCGATGTCCCAGTATTGTATGTTAGTAGCACCTGAGCCTTGGATCTCGTTCTGAGCATCGTACATAATCCACTCTCCCGTAAAATCAAATTCCATAGCATCAGCAAAATTTACATCGCCTGTAGTATTACCTCCTGATGAGGTTGTAGGGTTATATAGATCATACTCATTAGACCCTTCTATAGTAAAGTCATATACCCATATCCGTGGAGCAAGATCGTCAAATAATGCCGCTATACGATTTCCATCTCTGGAGATAATCACGTTTCTCCAGACAGCCTCGTCCTGTAAAACAAATTCTTCTGTATTTTCTAAAACATCTCCATTCCACGTAAGTCTGATATAATGCATTTTTTTATCGTCAGCTATAAAAACGATCTCTCCGCCATCATCGGTAATACTCGGTTTACTGATCGGATTTTTATCTGATATTTTTACGACCTGAGAGTCATTTAGGTTAGCAATAAAAACATCTTGATTTTCGATATCCGTTAAGACTAAAAAATCCTCACCACTATTTAGGTTAACATCATTTTGATAACTTCCTCCTTCTCCATCTAAAATCCCCACATTGTCCATGGCAGATTTCAAAGCATTTACTTCTGTATTTCCGTAAAGATCTTCCGTCGCTCGGATCGTAGCAATACGTAGATCTATAAATTGAGAAGAGGCTGTTAGATAGTTAGTTAATGCTCTATACCATACTTTCTCAGCCTTATCTTTACCGATAGCATTTGCAAATAGATAAAATGCATGATTAGGAATTCCACTATTGATATGTACACCTCCATTATCTTCGTTTCCTGTAAATTGCTCATTTACATGTTTCGGTTGAAAGCCACCTTGATAATCACCACTGGTTGCACCATTATGAGGGTCTTGTAAATCTCGTAATGCACCAGAAGGAAAAAACTGAGACTCTACAACATCCTCTCCCATTTGCCAGTCATCACGATCTATCATTGCTCCAAAAACATCAGCAAAGGATTCGTTAAGAGCTCCAGACTCTCCTTGATAGGTTAGGTTTGCAGTAGATTGTACTACCCCATGAGAGATCTCATGGCCTGCCACATCCAGTCCTCTTGCTAAAGGTTTAAACGCTTGATTACCATCACCATACCACATAGCCTGACCATTCCAAAATGCATTATCTAAACCGTTACCATTTTCATCGGATACATGTATTAGCGAAAATACATTACCGCCATTACCATCTATCGAATTTCTATTGTGTGTATCCTTAAAATATTCAAATGCTCGTCCAGCATTATAATGTGCAGACACTGAGGTTCTATCGTTCCACGAGTTATTAGTAGACTGTACCTCGACATAATCAAAATTATTATTTTCCGGAGAGGTTCCTAAAGCATCTAACGTAATGATAATCCCATTTGAATTAAAAATATCTGATGATGCTTGATACATATCTCTACTTGCATCTATCATATAATAAGTACCACTTTGCTCATACGTATTGATCAGCCGATTTACACCTAATAAATCTGTGGCCGTTGCCGTTTCCGCACCTAAAAACGATGAGTAAGAATGAAATGTCTCATCATTTTCAAGAAGCAAAGGGTTTAATTTAGAATTATTACTTTTAAAATCTACACTTGTATGATTACAGGATTTCTTATCACCATGATTATGAAATTTACAGATTGCGTTGTGCTTAGAAATTTCTTTTCCGGTATGTGCGTCTAAGGTATAAATATATCTATCTAATAAATTAGGACGATAGACTACCTGATAGGCCAAAAGAGCTTCTTTATTTTTATCGTCGTGATAAATAACTAATTCTAAATCCCACTTCTCTCCCGCAAATTTTTTCTGATTCTCTGTTAATACTTGCGATGGTGTATTTTTTTCTATTATCGACTTTATCTCTTCTGCTGATAATGTCGGGATAACATTATCAATATTGCAAGTCGCATAGGTATATCCGTTCGCAAAATTAATAACTCCATTTTCTGCATGTAATATGAGCTCACCACCCAGTACTTTTATCCCTTTATAATGCTGAGTGTATCTAAGATGATCCATACCTATGTCATCCGTATTATATCGTTGTAAAATAAACTCGGATTGGGTATCATCTATTTTTAATAGTGGAGCTATTTCTTTGAGGTATTGCTCGGCTTGCAGTTTAATTCCACCCTGATGATCTACATCAGATAGAATTCCTTCTATAAAAATAGGTCGATCTTTATTCCATGCCTTTATCGTAAACTGATCAGCTGTTAAAGACCTGAGGTTATACTCATTAAGGAATTCGTAATTTACAGATGGTAACTCCTCTATAATATTAGATCGCTTCACAGGATTAACTTCTATTTGATCCTTGTGGGGAGCAGGTATGTTATCAGTCTGAACTTCTTTAAATTGGGAAAAAGAAGTAAAACAGAGAGTCATTAAAAATATGCTGAATAATAAACGCATGACTGGGTGTTTAAGAAATTAGATTATTTAATGGCTTGTTTTTTATGGGTAAGCTGTCCGAGTGTATTAAAATATTTTTTAAGATTAGGATCTAATGGACTATTTCCACCACCCCATGTTATTCTATGCACCTTACCTTTATTTTCCATGGCAATAAAGTAAGTCATATTACCTGGATCATCGAGTTTTATTTTATCCAAGCCTAGCGATTCAAAGTTATTAAACATTTGCCTAGCTTGATTTTTATCTATCGGCTCGCATACACTAAACTGTTTATTCCGGTTTGCTTTTAAGAATACTTGTCCGTTAGGAAGTAAGATCCGCTCCGAACTTGTACCTGCAAATCCACCTCCCGATCCAAAAACAAGTTTTGGTCCCTGGTAGGTTTCTAGAACAATTTTTTCATTGCTCTTGCAGGAATACATTAAGAAGATTGTGGTTATGATAGCTAAAAAAGGAAAAACATATTTCATAAATAGGTATATATACTGTAAATATAAAGTAAAGAATTTCGTAATGATCACAACTTTAAGACTTTACCTCTCGTTTAAAGTAGTGAGATCTAGCTGATATTAATAATAAATTAACTTTATTACTTGTATAATCTGGAATCTTTTAATCTAGAAATTGATTAACTTTATAACATTAATTGTAAAAATCATAGAAATGAAAAAAATATTATTCGCAATGTCGTTTTTCCTAGCAGTAGGTATCTCGGCTCAGGCACAATCGAAATCTTGTTCTAAAACATGTGCAAAAAAATGTACATCTAAAGCAAAAACTGCCTCTACTGATTTAAAAACAGAAGGCACAGCAGTTGCTGCAGCTTACATGGAAGCTGATGCAATAGCAGAAACAAATGAGATGATCGAAAAAAGAGTTTGTGCAAAATCTGGTAAGGTTTCTTACTTTGAAAAATCAGTTTGTTCTAAGTCTGGTAAAATTTCTCAAACAGAGGTAAAGTATTGTACTGACTCTAAGAAATTTGTAAATGTATCTCCTAAAGACGGAACTAAAGTAATGTCTGCCTCTGCTATCAAAACAGCAGGTGGTGAAGCTAAAGGATGTTCTGCTGATTGTGCTAAAGCATGTTGTGCTGGAGTAAGCAAAGAGGCTTGTTCTAAAATGAGCAAAAAAGAGTGTGCAAAAAAATGTACAGGTAAAAAGTCTTCAAAGGCTGGAGTTTAATTTACCACACTAAAAATATTAAAAAGTCTTTCATTAATTTGAAGGACTTTTTTTTTACCTATTTCCAAAATTTCCTTTCTTTTTTCTTGTCTTCTCGGGCAACATAATAGACATTTGCAGCATCTTTTTAATAAGCTCATAAAATTCCAAGGAGAGATTTACGTTTTATTACATTACTGATGTATTCAAACGCAAATCTAAATCGCAAATTTGTATATTTGTTGCTGATTATCAGAGTGTTTTAGATTTATTTCTTTTTAATATGTTTCATGAATAGACTGTCTAGTAAGATTGTGATGTTGATTATTTGTTTCTTTTCGCTTACGCGAATAGAAGCTCAGAATATTCCATGTGATTTTAATATCGATTGTAGTGAGATCGATACTAACCTAGTTATAAATATTACGATGCCTGCCACTGTCAGTGTAGGACAACAATTCTGTGCAGCTTTCTCTGTAGAAACGTTTGAATACATCCTTGCTCTACAATTTAATATCCAATACGACCCTTCTGTGATCCAGTTTAATAATGATCCTGGAGATATCATTCCTGGCAACTGTCTTTCAACTGATAATAATAACGCAATGTTATTTAATCCTACAGACGGTAACATTAGACTATTATGGACCGACGTACTAGCAGAGGGTAATTGTTGTATGGATGGCTCTACCCTATTTGAACTATGTTTTACGGTAATAGGCCAACCTTTAGACGGGGTTTATTTAAACATAAATGATGTCGAAGAAGTAGCTTATGGACTTGATTTTTCGTCAACATTTACATGCGGTGAGATCGATAGTGTAACGGTAAATACTACTAACACCTCGGTGGATTGTCCTGACCTATCTATCGTTTATGGACAATGTAATGGACAGATAGGACAAAGTAACGGGTCACTGTACTTTGTTTTTTGCGGTGGTACCGCACCTTATGTTTATGATGTTATCGGAGCATCAGAAGGGCTTGTAGATGCCGGAGCAGGAATTTTAGATAGCCAGGAAGTTTTTGTCCCTAATCTAGAGATCGATTTTTATACAGTCACTGTTACGGATGCAACAGGCGTTAGTACATCTGAGGTTATCTTTATAACTGAAGGAACGGGAATAGATGTTGTTTTAGATGGTTTAAATCCTTCCTGTTTTGATAGAGAGAATGGACGTGTACGAGTGGACTATACTAACTCTTCAGGATTCGATGCCACTACAGCGAATTTTAGCTGGAGTAATAACGAATTTGGAAAAGACAGCATTAATTTTCTCTCTAATGGAATCTATACTGTTACTGTTACAGATATCGGGACTGGATGCTCAGACACAGATCAGTTTGAGCTAAACTTAGATACACTAAAAATATTTTATGAAGTTATTGACTCTGCGGGATGTTTAGGTGGAGAAAACGGAGTAGTAAAACTTACAGCTACTGGAGGCTTTCCTATAAACGGTAATGAATACGAATTTATGGGCAACGGAGTCATTACAGACTGTCACTTCCTGACCGACCTAGAGGGTGGAAGCACCATAGAGATAGAAGTAGAAGATGACTCATGGGCAGTATGTAGAGTCGAGGAAACTTTCGTTATGCCTTTCTTACCTGGAATAGATATGGTCGGTATAAATTTACCTGCGGGCTTTACATCGGATAATGATTCTTATGAGGGTTTTGTAGATTGTAATGGCGATCTATTAGACTTAATAGAAATAGAAATAAGCAATAGCAATAATTTTACACGTGTTTTAAAGGATCAGTTTGGAAATATTATAACGGATAATTCCATTTTGATTACTGATTCTGGTAGTATCGTATCGATAGAAAACTTACCAGCAGGACAGTATCTTTTAGAGATCAGTGTTAGTGATCCACCAGATCTGGATGGATGTACTCGACAATATCCTATAAATATTGCCTCCCCTCCTGAGTTAGAAATTACAGGTAATTTTGTGGCTCCCGATTGTGCTGGGAACTTAGGAAGCATATCTTATATGTCTACAGGTGGTACCGGTAATCACATTTATACGATCAATGGATCTAATACTACAGAAAACCCCATTCAAAATCTAGATGGAGGTACTTACGAGATCGTCGTTATTGATGAAAATCTTTGTAGAGATTCTGTTAACTTTTCTTTACCATTTGCAGGAAATTTACAAATAGAGATAGACACATTACAAGGTATTTCTTGTAATAGCGGTGATATCGGAGCATTATTTTGTAACGTTATTTCTCCATGTACAGATTGTACCATAACTTGGAAAGACGCATCTGGGAATGTATTGGCATTTGGAACACAACTTATTAATCTAGGGAGTGGATGTTACACTGCTTGTGTTGTTGATAATAATTTAAATTGCACAGCAGAAGCAACTGCTTGTTTTGATCCTATCGATTTAATCACCTACGACTTAAATTTAGATCCTCCTAACTGTTTTGGAGGTTGTGATGGAACCATAGGTGTAATCATTACTCAAGGAGAATTACCAATCACGTTTGCATGGGAAGGTTTCCCAGGTCTTACTGGATCTGTTCTGGGACCTGTCTGTGCCGGAAGTTATCCTGTCGCAATTACAGACAATACAGGTTGTACCGTATTAGATACTATAGAATTATTAAATCCACCTAGCCTGGAATTAACCATAAAAGATGTAGTAGACCCTAGCTGTTTTGGAGAACCAGAAGGCTCCATATTTGTAGAAGCAGCTAATGGATTTATGGGTAATGACTTTTACGACTATCTGATTTATGATGCGGACGGAAACGAATTTACTACAGGAGCAGGACAAGGATGTATAGAAATAACAGGATTAATTTCTGGAGATTATACGATTATTGTATCGGATGGTCAATGTGCATTAGACACTCCTGTCCCCTTTACCTTAGGAGTTCCAGAACAAATTATGGTGGATCTTGATAATACACTAATGGACTTACCTAGTTGTTTTGGGTTTTGTGACGGAGGGCTTACTGTAGAAGCTACGGGAGGTACTGGGCCATATACCTACAGCTGGGTCTCTAGTGGTTTAGTCTCTAATCAGATTACAGATTTATGTGGTGATGAGTATCATTATTTATTTATCGAAGATGCGACAGGTTGCATTGTTTATGATTCTATATTTTTAGAGCAACCCGATTCTTTAATAGCATTTTTAAGCTTGGATCCTCAGGAATCGATAGTTTTAAAATGTGCAGGAGACACTAATGGAGCAATAAGTATAGAAGTGGCTGGAGGAACACCAGACTATATATACACATGGAATAATAATATCTCTAATTCTAATCAAGCAGATAGTTTAGGAACAGGAATTTACACAGTTACGGTGGCTGATGCCAATGGATGTACTGCAATATTTGAAGAAGAACTGGTTGCACCTGAACCGATAAGTGCAGAAATAATTACTCCGTTGACGCCAAATTGTTTTGGAGAAACGACGGAGATATGTATTGGAAATGTTTCTGGAGGAAGCGGAAGCGTTTATACATTTAATATTGATAATTCTTTGCCATTTCCGATCGATAGTTGTGTTACTGTTCTTGCAGATACTTATACTATTAGTGTAATCGATAGTGCGGGATGTAATATAGATACGACCATAACTATCGACCAACCTGCTGAGATATCAGTTGATCTGGGAGATGATGTTTTAGAAATAGAACTGGGTGATAGTACTGTCACTCTACAAGCAAATATTATTTCTTTAACTCCCGTAACTATTCAATGGAATCCTACTGACGGTATCGTATGTAGAGATCCGCTTTGTCAGATCGTTTCTATCTTTCCTACAGCCGCACAAGAATACGAGGTTATTATTACGGATGAAGATGGATGTACGGCTTCTGATAAAATACAAGTCATTATAAATCAAAAAAGGAATGTCTATTTCCCTAATGCTTTTAGTCCTAACGGAGATGGTTTTAATGATGAGTATTCTTTATTTATAGGAGATGGTGTAGAAACCGTTATGTACTTTGGTGTTTATGACAGATGGGGCAACTTAATGTATGAAGTAGAAGATCTTCCTGCTGCTCAAATTAATACTGTAGGGTGGAATGGAACTTTTAAAGGGGATGAAGTAAATGCGGGTGTCTTTGTTTATTTAGCAAAATTAAAATACATCGACGACCAGGAAATTACATACAAAGGTTCATTAACACTCCTAAAATAATGATACTTTGGGAAATATCGTCGTCTTAAAAGCGAACGAAATTACATACCCCCGATGAAAAAATTCTTTTTATTACTTTTCATCGTTGTAGCCCTAGCTTCCATTTGTATTGCCCAAACAGAGAATCTCCCTCGACCTACAGAAACCTATTATGTACTACAAGGTGATCAAGCCTTAAATGTAAGTATAGGTCTACTAAACATGAACGATTTTACTTTTGGACTATTCCAGGCCGACGGAAAAGGCAACCCCAGTCCATCCATAAATGCGTCCTATGAATATGGTTTGCTTAAGAATATTAGAATCGCAGGCTTTACTAGTTTTTATCGAGTAGAATCTAGTAATAATTTTGACATAAATTCCCTTGCCGACCAGATAAGCAATATCGATATAACTGACTTTGGGTCTGTAGTAAATGAGATTCAGTGTATTCTAAATCCAGAATCATGTGCTACGACAGTAAAAGAAAGAGTAAGTGTATTTACCATCGGTGGGAAACTGAGTATACATAAACCATTTGTAGAAGGTCTAGATACCTATGCATCTACATATCTCGGATATAGTTTTAACCGTAGAAAAACAGTGACCGAGCAAGCTTTAGATGTGGCTGTTGACCAATTAGGATTAAATACTGATATCCCGACTATCGTTTACTACGCCAGTGCTGGAGCTAGATATTTTATTACCCCTAAAATTGGAATTTTCGGTGAATATGGTCTGGGAAATGTACATTTATTAAAACTGGGGGTTACGTACAAACTAAATTA
>CALLXF010000077.1 GCA_938015805.1 uncultured Saprospiraceae bacterium
CATTATTTTGTTTAAAAGTGGACTATCTGTTATTCGATAGGAATTCCTACTAGTTTATTCAGGTTAAACTTTAATTTTGCAGTCTAATAATAAAAACCATCCGTATTATGGCAAAAGTAGATTTGATCATGCCCAAAATGGGAGAAAGTATCATAGAGGCTACCATTCTTAAATGGAGTAAAAATGTCGGTGATAAAGTAGAACTAGACGAGACCGTTTTGGAGATTGCAACGGATAAGGTGGACTCAGAAATACCATCTCCTGTGGAAGGAACATTAAGCGAGATTCTTTTTAAAGAAGGGGATGTCGTAGCAGTAGGAAAGGCTATTGCAAGAATAGAAACGGGTGCAGCATCAGCAGATACTGCTCCTCCAGCAGAGGAAAGAAAAGAAATACCTGTTAAAGAATCACCAGTTCCTGCCCCAATAGAAGAAGTACCTCATGTACCTGCATCACAGCCTGCGACTACTACTGGAAGTGTAACCAGTTTACCGGTAAAGGGTAGAGGTAAATCCGATAAATTTTATTCGCCATTAGTAAAAAATATTGCAGCTAAAGAAAATATCGCTTTAACAGAATTAGATTCTTTAATAGGCTCGGGGGCCAATGGAAGAGTCACTAAAAGAGATATCCTCAGTTATATAGACAATAGATCTAGTAATGGTGCTTCTAATGAAAGTCATAATGTTACAGTTTCTCCAGCTAAAAATACTCCGTCAAACAGTTCAAGCACTACCACATCTGGGATGGTAAGTATGGGTGGAGCTGATGAGGTAATACAAATGGATCGTATGAGAAAACTCATAGCCGATCACATGGTGATGTCTAAGCATACCTCACCACACGTCACGTCCTTTATAGAAGTTGATGTAACGAATATTGTAAATTGGCGTACAGCCAATAAAGATTTATTCCTTAAAAAATACGGACAAAAGATAACCTATACGCCTATTATCATAGAAGCAATCGTAAAAGGAATCAGGGACTTCCCTATGATAAATGTATCTGTAGACGGCGATAATATCATCGTAAAAAAGAATATAAATATCGGAATGGCTGCAGCTCTTCCTTCTGGCAATTTAATCGTTCCCGTTATAAAAAATGCAGATCGTTTTAACATGAATGGTCTAGCCATGGAGGTAAATGATCTCGCTACTAGAGCAAGAGCAAATAAACTAAAACCTGAGGATATTCAAGGTGGTACTTTTACAATGACTAATGTGGGAACCTTTGGGAATGTAATGGGTACACCTATAATTAATCAGCCACAGGTAGCTATAATGGCGGCTGGAGCGATACGAAAAAAACCAGCCGTTTTAGAAACTCCAGATGGAGATGTTATTGCGATAAGACAGATGATGTTTTTATCGTTATCTTACGATCATAGAGTAGTAGATGGGTTTTTAGGTGGATCTTATCTACGTAGAGTGGGGGACTATTTAGAAGCATTTGATAAAGACCAAAAAGTCTGATTTGTACAACTTGAGAACTTGTAGTAGCTTTTTTCTTAGCCTTATATTTTTAGGGATCACTACTGTGTTAACGGCTCAGAAGAAAGAAGCGGATACGTTTTTTGAGCAAGGGGAATATAGCAAAGCTCTCAAAATGTATAATCTCTATGATAAGATAGATAAGAGAAAAGAGTCTCTCGTAAAAAGAGCCATCTGCCATTATTATGAAAACAATATGCGAAAGTGTATTAAGGATCTAGGTAATGCTCACCAGCAAGGATATAATGACTTAGATTATTATAAGTATATGTCTATGGCTTTGCACGACTCCGAAGAGTACGAAAATGCAGCCCTGTTTTACAAGAGATATCTAAATAAATTAGAAAAAGACAGCCCTAGAAGAGCTGAAGTCATCCATGCAATTAAGCAATGTGGATTTGCACGTAACGCGAGATTTAGACCAGAATTAGGGTATGTAGATAATGTAGGCACGTTTATAAATACGCGTAATGATGAGATCACACCGATAGAAAGTCCTAATTATTCTAACAAGTTTTATTTTACTTCTCAGCGTAGATCCACCACTTATGATCAGTCGGGAAACGATATGGGAATTACAGAAATCAGTAATGATATTTATGGATCGACTAAAGTAGATGGAGTGTGGAATGATGTGATTAGTATAGGTGCAGATATAAATTCTTCTTCTAATGAGATCATTTTAGATTTCTCCTCGGACGGTAAAGTTCTATATTTTATGTCCGATATGTCAGAGAGTAAAATGTCGATACTCGTAGATACTTTTTCTGAAAACAGTGCCCCTAATAAATTTATCAGTCCGATTTCTCCACATATGGGAGATAAGGATGTTGTTGTTTATTCCGATTCGATATTTATTTTTTCGAGTAATGGTAGAGGCGGTTTTGGGGGCTATGATTTGTATTTGACTTGCTTGGATAAGAATTTTTACTGGTCGGAACCGATCAACCTTGGATCTCAGGTAAATACTATTTATAACGAAACGAGTCCATTTGTTTCTCGTAATGGAATAAGATTATTTTTTAGTTCGGACCGCAAGGAAAGCTTTGGAGGTTATGATATTTTTAAAACGGATTTTGATCGCTCTATACAGTCGTGGAAGCCTGTAACTAATTTAGGGTTGCCTATAAATTCACCCAGAGATGATATAAATTTTAGATTAAACAAGTCTGGGAAAACGGTTTTTTTAAGCTCCAATAGAAGTACAGGAGAAGGAGGTTTTGATATCTACACGGCCTATCTAAATAAGGTAGATGAGAATCAATTAAAGCTTAAAGCAGAACTATCTTTTTACCAGTATTATATGAACATCGTCGAGTATGAGAGAGAAAGAAATAGTGTTCAAGGAAATGATTATTATAACGAATCGACTAACAGTCAAAATCTAGAGGTGGAATCAGTGGGAAAAATAGGGATGGACAATAGTGTTTCTAGTCCCGTTTTAGATAAAACAGTGATTCTAATAAATCCAATCTATTATGATGACGATGATGATGTGAGAAGTAATAGTAATAAGGAAACGATACGAGAGATTGCCAGAGCATGTAGATTAGATGAGGATATTAAAATTGTGCTTATTAGTCATTCTCTGGCAGAAAATTATCCTGAATTTGATCTTTTTTTATCCGGAAAAAGAGGAGAAAAAGTGATCAAAGAATTTGAAAAAGAAGGAATATCAAAAGATAAGATTGTCCTCATAGGCGTAGGTTCTAATTATCCTCTGATGAAAGATCAAGCAGAAGGTCAGCGGCTTAAATTATCGTCCACCATAAATAGAAGAGTAGATATTCTGCCTATAGTAGATCCTTACAGTGCTGTAGAGATAAAAGTAGCGGAGCCGCAAGTAGAGAGAGGTTTAAGAGATCCTCGATTTACTGATTTTAAAAATAAGATTTCTGGACTATCTTATCGAGTAAAGGTAAAAGAGGATTCTAAAATGATAAATACAGCGTTTATCAAATCCTATAGCGATCTTATGTTAGAGAATAAGGGAAAAAAAAATAACTATACTATTGGATTGTTCAAAACTTTTGGAGAGGCCTTAACGGTATATCAGGAATTAGAGGAAAGTGGTGTTTCTGATTTAGAAATCATTGCTTACATGAATCTGGTCCAGTTAGAAAAAGGATCATTATCTAAATATTTTAGAAAGTATCCTGATCTTCTAGAATACATAAAATTTGCACAATAGTACTGAAGTAAATTTTAGTGTAATAGAATTACATCATGCTGACTGATAAGATTTGGAATATCCGCTCTATCAGTAATCCCTAAATAATAACCTCCACCACCAGCACCGCATAATTTTAAATCTAAGTTTTTAAATCGATCTGACATTTCTGGCAATATCATATCATCAAAGACTTCTCGTTGTAAATGAGATATTTCTTTAAAAATATCCAACAGGTCGCACTGATCATCGATATATGCATTGATGGCTTTTTTGTTTAACAGGGATAAACGGTCGATATTATTTTTAAAAGAAATATTTTTATAATTTTCTAAATATATTTTTACCAGAGGAGAGGTTTCTCTACGCTTTCGCGAATTTAAAAGGTAGAAAACATATTTTTTTCTCTGGGTATGATCTATAACCTTTGGTCTTTTTTCCGAATCTAAAATGACACCTGCATTTAAGTAAGAGATTAATGGGTCAAAACCAGAACTAGAACCGTGGAAATAGGATTCCATTTTTGCAAATACAGCCTGTAGCTCTGTTACGGAGAATTCTTTATTTCTTATGATATATCGCTCAAAAAATGCAGCAGTTAGTGCTCCTGAACTTCCCACACCGTATCCTTGTGGTATATTAGAGATAAGGCTCAGACCTTGTGATTGATCCATCTGATACAATTGCTTATCAAAGAGTATATCCTTTTCCTCTAGATCATCGAGATAGTCAGCAAAATCAGTAGTACTCTGTTTTTTAAGTGATGTTTTCCATTCAGCAAAAAAGCCAGAATAGGGTATAGCAAGGGCCATGGACCGGTGGATGATCGCATATTCTCCAAAAAGCAATATTTTAGACGGATATCTAGACATAAACTATTGCATAATTACAATTTTATGTTTTGGAATTTTAAAATTGTTATAGCTTTGCTGAAAATTTTTTATTTCGATGAGCAGTACAGCAACTACGACTACAGATAAACCTAACACAGCGATGTGGTGGATTGGGTTTGTAATTTCATTGATTTTGACAGCCGCATTTTTGGTTTTTTTACCAGAGTGGTTTTGGGTAATGTTACCTTTTGTAGGTACTGCCTTTATTAAGGCTTTAGACTGGATGTAATTCATTCGACTAGTAATAGATCGATCCTCTGTTCCGTAATTTTATAAGGAAGTGAGAGCTTATACTTAAGAAAGGAATTTAAACAATACCATCTTTCTTTATGTTTGAATTTTTACATTGGTACCTGTAAGTGCCCTTAAAAATGAATAATGATCATAACATCTTTTCTATTAGTCGAATCTAAATAATTTTATTTGAGTAATCTGGAGGGACTGCTTCAGAAATATAGTGATGATAAGCGGTCCGAGAAAATTATTTCTGCATTTTCTACTTCTGTTCCTGGCCGTATTCAATTAGATGGAGTCATCGGAGCACAGGATGCTTTTGTCCTTTCCGCAATTTTTAGACTTCAGAAAACGCCTCAGCTTTTTGTGGCATTCGATAAGGAGCAAGCTGCTTATTATTATAATACCTTTCAGAATCTAAATAGTGGGAGTCGCATATTTTTTATGCCTGATTCCTTTAAACGACCTACGATCTTTGAAGAGCTTAATAGCAGCAACGTTTTACAACGTACAGAGGCTATAAATTATCTGAGCAGTTATAAAAAAGCAGCTCCGATAATCGTAACTTATCCAGAAGCCTTATTTGAAAAAGTAGTAGACCCTGCTTTACTAAATGCCCAGAAAATCCAATTCCAAAAAGGTGAGATTCTAGACACAGATACCATGATCAGCCTTCTCGTGGAATATGGTTTTGAGCGAGTGGAATTTGTTTATGAGCCGGGACACTTTTCTATCAGAGGAGGAATCATAGATATTTTTTCTTATGGAAACGAGTGGCCTTATAGGATAGAGTTGTTTGATGATGAGGTGGAGACCATTAGGACATTTAATCCTACGACGCAGTTAAGTCTGAGTACCATACAGAGTGTTTCTATAATTCCTAACATGAATGCCAAATTTAAGAAGGAGCAAAAGGTTTCTCTTTTTGAGGTATTGCCTAAGGAGACTATCGTCTGGAATAAAGATCTCACCTCGATGGTGGATAAATTGCAAAACTGTTTTGAGGCAGTAGAAAAATATTCTGGAACGATAAAAGGTAAGGATGATGATGAGCTGCAGTCTTTGATCGATGATCGAGCTTTTGTATTTCCTAAAGATGTGTTAGACCGGATGGCCGATTATAATGTGATTTTGCTCAAAAAAGGAAAAGATCTGGTAGATGCTACTACTATCATTAAATATAACAGCTTACCGCAGCCTGCGTTTAATAAAAACTTCCAATTGCTTTTAGATAAGCTAGAACAGCAATCTAAAAACAATTACGATAACTACATCTTTACAGAGAACAAAAGACAGATTGAGCGATTCTATAGCATCTTTGAAGATTTAGGAAAAGAGGTAGAGTGGAACCCTGTACAAGTGGGGTTGCACGAGGGATTTATAGATAAGGATTTAAAATTATCCCTTTTTACTGATCACCAGATTTTTAATCGATTCCATAAGTATAAGCTGCGTAAGGGTTTTAGCAAGGACCAAGCGATGAGTTTGAGAATGCTAAGAGAACTACAGCCAGGAGATTATGTAACGCATATCGATCATGGTATCGGAAAATATTCTGGGTTAGAAAAAATAGATATAAACGGTCATATACAGGAGTCGGTAAGGTTGCTTTATCATAATAACGACATCCTGTATGTAGGTATCCATTCTTTGCATAAAATATCTAAATACGTAGGTAAGGATGGGACACCTCCTAAGTTAAATAGGATCGGAGGGGATGCTTGGAAAACTTTAAAACGTAAGACTAAAAAGAAAGTAAAAGACATCGCAAAGGAGCTGATTAAGCTTTACGCCAAAAGAAAAGCCAGTAAAGGCCATGCATTTCAGGAAGATGGATATTTACAAACAGACCTAGAGGCCTCTTTTATGTTTGAGGATACGCCAGATCAGGAAACCGCCACAGCAGCGGTAAAAGAGGATATGCAAAAAGAGCATCCTATGGATCGACTGATATGTGGAGATGTGGGTTTTGGGAAAACGGAGATTGCTTTAAGAGCAGCCTTCAAAGCCATAGAGGGAGGAAAACAAGTAGCGATACTAGTACCGACTACGATTCTTGCTTTGCAGCATTTTAAGACATTTTCTGAGCGACTTAGTAAGTATGATATTAAGATTGATTATATCAATCGATTCCGTACTGCTAAGGAAAAAACAGAAATACATAAAAAATTAGAGACAGGAGAAATAGAATTACTCATAGGTACACATGCTATACTTAATAAGAAAATAAAATTTAAAGATCTAGGATTGCTGATTATTGATGAGGAGCAGAAGTTTGGCGTTTCAGCTAAAGAAAAATTAAGGAACATAAAAGTAAATGTTGATACCTTAACACTCACGGCTACTCCGATACCTAGAACTTTACAGTTTTCGCTCATGGCTGCTAGAGATCTGTCGATTATAAAAACACCGCCACCTAATCGTCAGCCGATCCACACCGAACGGAGAGTCATAAACGACGAAGTAATTAAGGACTCTATTTATTATGAAGTCAATCGTGGCGGTCAGGTGTTTTTTGTACATAATCGAGTAAAATCATTGCCTGATATTACAGCTATGATCAGACGTCTTTGTCCTGATATAGATATCACGATGGCTCACGGTCAGATGGATGCTAAGAATTTAGAGAAAACGTTATTGGATTTTATAGAAGGAAAGTACGATGTGCTTGTCTGTACAAATATTATAGAGACTGGACTAGATATTTCTAATGCTAATACGATGATCATTAATAATGCCCATCACTTTGGGATGAGTGATTTACATCAGCTTAGAGGAAGGGTAGGACGATCAAATAAAAAAGCATTCTGCTATTTATTTACACCACCGATATCAGTGCTCACCAGTGAGGCTAGAAAAAGAATACAAGTGTTAGAAGAATTTTCTGATTTAGGGAGCGGGTTTCATATTGCTATGAAAGATTTAGATATCCGTGGTGCTGGAAATTTGCTAGGAGCTGAGCAAAGTGGTTTTATAGCAGACATCGGTTACGAGACTTATCAAAAGATATTAGAGGAAGCGATGCATGAGCTAAAGGAAGTAGAGTTTAAAGAGCTCTTTAAAGACGAAAACCAGAAGGATAAAAAATATGTCCGAGATGTCGAGATAGATACGGATAAAGAGATGCTCATCCCAGATGAGTATGTCAGCAATATACAGGAGCGATTATTGCTTTACTCAGAACTAGACCGTATAGAAAACGAGGAGAATCTAATTAAGTTTAGGAATAAATTAAAAGATCGTTTTGGTCCATTACCAAGTCAGGTAAATGAGCTGCTAGAAGGCCTCCGAGTACGATGGGTATGTAAGACGTTAGGGCTGGAGCGTTTCTCTCTTAAGAAGAGAAAGATGCGTGGATATTTTGTGGCTAATGCCCAGTCCGCTTTCTATGAGTCTAAACTGTTCCAGCAGATTCTCCAGATGATCGCAAAGAAAAAGCTAGGTTCAGCACTGACCTTAAAACAATCTCAAAAATTCCTGATCCTGATCCATGAGGAGGTAAAAAGTCTAAAGCAAGCAAGAATTATTTTAGAAAAAATTAGGGAGCTG
>CALLXF010000078.1 GCA_938015805.1 uncultured Saprospiraceae bacterium
ATGTCCTGTAGAAGAGATGAGTATTGTTGGTTTTCTTCCTGTTAGCGTACTTACAGATTCCTCTATGTCATAGGAATGACAAGTATGGTCATAGAGATCACTTTTAGTAAGTACAATAATTGCTTTGTCTTGATCCTCTGCCTTTAAGGTTTTAAAATCAGATACGATCGATTCGTAATCATCTTTTATTTCTGCTAGAAATAATATTATTTGAGCTTTAGAAATTTGAGTCTGAGTTCTGGCGATTCCCATTTTTTCTACCTCGTCATCCGTTTGGCGTAAGCCTGCGGTATCTATAAATCGGTATAGTATACCATCTAGTGTAATGGTGTCCTCTATAACGTCTCTAGTGGTTCCAGCTATTGCACTTACGATGGCTTTGTCTTCGTTTAATAATACATTTAGCAGGGTAGATTTTCCGGCATTTGGGTGACCGACGATGGCTACAGGAATCCCATCTTTTAGAGCATTTCCATAATTAAATGAGCCTTTGAGTTCTGTAATAGTTTCAAGGATATTTGTTACCAAAGACTTTAGATTTTCTCGATCTGCAAATTCGACATCCTCTTCTCCAAAATCATTTTCTAGTTCTATGAGGCTAGCAAACTTGATTAATTTCTTTCTAATTTCCTGAAGAAGGGTAGAGAAACCGCCTCGCAATTGGTTCATTGCGATACTATGCTGGGCTTTGGATTTTGCTGCGATTAGATCTGCTACAGCTTCTGCTTGAGTAAGATCCATTTGTCCATTTAGGTAAGACCTCATGGTGTATTCTCCTGGTTCTGCGAGTCTTACATTACTGGTCAAAAATAGTTTGATAACTTCACTTAATATGTAGTCTGATCCATGACAAGAAAACTCCACTACATCTTCTTTTGTATAAGACCTGGGAGCTCTAAAAACAGTAGCCACGCATTCATCTAAAATTACATCTTGGGCATTTTTAATTTTTCCATAGTGTACTGTATTGCCTTCCGCTTTGGTTAGATTTTTTCCGTAAAAAAAAGAGTCCGCAATAGAAATGGCTTGAGGACCAGATAATCTGATGACACCTATAGCTCCTGCTCCGGGAGGAGTGGAAATAGCAATAATCGTCTCTGAGTGATTTGATTTCATACGAGTCCAAAATTAAGATTCTGAAATTTAATCATTAACTTAATGTCGGGACAATATTTTAAAACATTGAAAAACCAAAACTTATGAAAAAATTACTAATCGGTGGGATCGTGGGAGGTCTCATCTTATTTATCTGGCAATTCCTTTCCTGGAGCATGCTTAACGTACATGCGGCAAATTTTACATACACTCCTAATCAGCAACAAGTGATCGATTGCCTTTCGGCGAATTTAACTGATGGGGAATATTTTATTCCAGGAGTGCCTCCCGATGCAAGTTCTGAGGAGTATGCTGAGTATCAAAAAAACGCGGTGGGGAAACCATGGGCCAAAGTCAATTATCGATCATCATTTAATGTAAATATGGGAATGAATATGATCCGTGGTTTTGCTATGGATTTTCTTGCAGCACTTATGCTTTGCTGGATTTTACTAAAAATCCCTAATGTATCTTTTGTTGATGTGTTAATGTCTTCTCTTGCTGTCGGATTGATTGGATACTTTACTGGTCCTTATATTAATAATGTTTGGTTTGAGACTAGTAGTATTGGAGATCTGATTGATGCTTTAGTTTCGTGGGGACTCACAGGTGCTTTTCTAGGATGGTGGTTGCGTAGATAGGCATAGATTTGTTTTGCAAAAAAGTATTGTTGATATTTTAGGTTTATTGAATTAGAAAACGATTATTTTACCATCTCCATCTAAATACAAAGAGATTTATTAAATAAGCTCCCTATGAAAATACTTTTGATTTTGTTTTTTTCTTGTTGTATTGCAACTGTTGTTTTTGCTCAAGAAGTTCAAGAACCGCGAAAGTATAGAGCTATTATTTTAGATTTTGGTTTGGACTATCAGAATTTAAAGGAGGATCGATTTTCATCCATAGATCGATATTCTTGGGGTTATCCTGTAAATATAGGATATGAGTGGGATAGAAGGAATAGGAATATAATCGAGCTGAGAGTGAGTAAAAATTTTTTACCTACTAGTGGTCGGGTAAACTTTCATAGTTTAAAGGCTCAGTTAAATTACACTTACCTTTTTAAGTATGGTCGTAATTCAAATTTTAGTTTAGGGGCTTATGCAGATCTAGGTTCTGTTTTCGTTTTTCCTGTTGGTGGTTGGAGTGGAAATAATACAATATCCTATGCTAATTGGAATTCTTATGGATTTTCGGGAATGTATCACAAGAAATTAAATTGGATAAATAATTCCGTAGTTTTTAGTTCTCAACTATCATTTCCTCTTTTTGCTTATCTCATCAGACCTGCTTACGGAATTCCGTACACAGAAAATTATTTAGAAGATGGCACTTTTGATTTTCAGAGAGAGGGTTTTACTAAAGCGGTGATTTTAGGCGGGGAATTCAAAACTATTAACACGTTTCAGAATATTCATTTTAATATAAATCTATCTAAAGCATTTGGAAAAAAAGATTCCTCCATTGGAATAGAATATACTATAGATTTTTTCCAATCAACGGATAGTAAAAACGTAAGATTATTTTCTAATAGTGTGATGGTCACTTCTGAAATTAAGTTATGAGATATTGGAAAGGTATAATCTTTGTTTTAGTTTTTGTTTCATGTCAGAGAGAGGATTATAATAGCGTTTCTCACCTGCAAGTATTCCAGGAGATGTGGACTTTTGTGGATGAGCATTATGTTTACTTTGATTATAAAAATGTAGACTGGAATGCAGTAAAGCTAGATTATCAATCTAAAATAACCGACGATCTTTCTGATGAGGAATTTTTTGCGATATGTTTAGAGATGCTTAACGAATTACGAGATGGACATAATAGATTAGCAGGTCCATATGATTTTAGAGAGAATTATAATTATCAGGAGGGATATGATATTTATTTTAATGATACACTGATTAGAGAAAAATATTTGGATGATGATTTTGACGTGGCAGGAAATTATACTTTTGGGTTATTAGATGATAATATTGGGTATGTACATTTTAGTAAATTTCGAGGAGTTGGAAATATCTCTAAGGTAATGGAGTTTATGAATGATAAAAGTATAGAAGGGTTAGTGTTTGATGTCAGAGATAATAGTGGTGGTTCTGGACAAAACGTAGTAGAAATCGTCGGGCATTTTATAGAAACAGAAACTACGGTAGGATATATATACGAAAAAATAGGACCTGCTCATGATGATTTTTCTGAGGCATTATCCATCAAAGCAAAACCTAAAACACCATTTTTTGATATTCCAGTTATGCTACTTACTAATCGTAATAGTTATAGTGCCACATCTTACCTAGCAGGACAAATGAGTACCTTGGATAATATCACACATATAGGGCAGATTACTGGCGGAGGTGGAGGAGGTAATACGACTTATGAGTTACCTAACGGATGGTTAGTCACGGTATCTACTAATAAATTTCAGGATGCCAATTTTAGAGAAATCGAGGATGGCGTAATTCCGGATATTGTTATTGAGAACGATCAAAATATTTTATTAAATGGTGTAGACCAGATGCTAGAACGTGCTCTAGACGAGTTTTAAGATTAGCACTTGTATAATACCGTTATGCTTAATAAGAGACAATTGAAAATATTCGCATCAATACAATTAATGCTTTTTAGTTCTATACTAATGGGGCAAACATGGGATAATGTAATTCAAAATATAGATACAACAGCAACTATCAATTTAGTCGGCTCGAGCTGGAATAACACCTTAATTAAAAACTGTACTATTCACAATACAGGAAATGGAAATGATGGAATTTTTCTTAGGGATGTTCAAAATGTTCGAATAGAAAATTGTGTGATATACGACATTGATGGACAAGGTGGTATAAGATTAAGTATCTCTGGTAATGGAACAGATAATATTACCATTACTGGGAATACCCTGTACAATCTCCAAGAAAATGGAATAAATGCACCGCAAAGATCTCAAAATTCAACTCCTTTAAACCAAGACAACCTTGTAATAGAGGGAAATATTATCTATAACACAGGATTAGGGAGTAGTAATGGGCTTAGTCATGCGATTTATTGTCAAGCTGCAGATTTTAAAATACAAAATAATACCGTTTTTGGAATCAGGGACGGAAATGGAATTTCAGTCCGCAGTTCAGGTAAAATAAGCGGAAACATAGTAAGTGGTGAATCTAAAGCAAATAAACCTGCCATCCGTTATTTCAGTGATCATTTTACTGGAGTCACAGATTCATTGATCATTGAAAATAATATTATTTATAATGACAGTTCTTCTGCACATACTTTGGACATCTTTGATTTCACTAGTCTCTACCAGAACTCTATTTCAGATAACCATATTGTCAAAAATTTCAATATTAGATTTAATACAATTATCTCTTTGCAATCAAATAAATATGGAGTACGAATTAGTAATGATTACGACCAAGCAGGATACTCAACCATTTTAGAAGGGAATATTATAATCAATACAAACTCTCTCTCTCAATGTGTGTCTGCGCCATTTAATACAATTTAATTATATAATTTGTTCCAAGATAATTTATCAAACTTCTTATCAAATTCACAACCTTTTGATTTTCATATTTCAAATAGTCATTCGGCGATTGATTATGTTGGTAGTAACAGCTCAAACTATCCAGTTTATGACATAGATGGTGATATACGTTCAGGAGATATAGATGTAGGGGCTGACGAATACACAGCTACAACTGGAATCAATTTGTTAGACAACAATTCAGAATTCAGAATATTCCCCAACCCGATTTCTTTTGAAAGATCGATTCAGATTGAAGGAAATCAAAATATTACCAGCATAATCATCTTCAATAGTAATGGACAACAAATATTCAATAAGGAACTAAATACTGAGTCAAATATTGTAACCTTAGATTTACCTATAAGTAAAAGTGGATTATACTTCCTACAAATAAATAATTCCACTAGTATCCCGTTTATTATCAATCAGGAAAACTAAGCATAACAAGGTATATGAAATCATAGCACCCTTCAGGATGCTACGATTAATGCTAACCGTTATGATATACTCAGACGAGAGATAGGTGTTTTTTATTTGATCAGCGGAATACCATTAAGATCATGAGTCAGTATATCTGACATGTAATCAAAATAAGGTCGTATGCCATTGTAAGTTCTTATAATTTCTTTTGTAAAATCTTTAGACGTAACTATAGTATCGCTTATTTTACGGCTTACATACATCTGTTTATATCTAAGCAAATCTATAGCAGGGTCCTCTTTACTAAATCCTTTAGGAGCTGTTTTTACTTGCTCTCCCTGTAATTCGCCAAAAAGGTCTTTAAATCTTTTAGCATTCAGAATTTTTCTTAGTGGTTTAGGGTCCTGTGCAATCTGACCTCGTATAAGTTTTAAGTCTGTCGGCTCTGGTCCCCAAAACCCACAAGCCACAAAGGTTTCTCCAGGAGCGATTCTTAAATAGTATCCACCTCTACGATGAGCTCCTTCTCTCGTAAATGATAATCTAAAATCTGGATTGTAAGGCGTCTTATCTTTAGAAAATCTAACATCTCTGTGGATGCGGAACATTTTAGACTTTTCAATACTATCTATTTTTTGCATTTCTGCTAATAGTGTTTCTTGAAATGATTTTACATTGGCTTTAGCCTCATCATACTCCTCTTTGTTTTCTTGAAACCAAGGTCTATTATTATTTTTAGAGAGCTTTTTACAATACGCTAGAGTCTTTTTTGAAATCATTTGTTGGGTTCTTTAAATGTATGACAAAGTTAAAAAATAGGATTGCGAGACCATTAAAATTCATAACACTTTACTTTAGAAGAACCTTGTTTTGACTTAGGACTATTGTAGTAAGATTTTCTTTTTAGGAAGGAAAACATATCAGAATTAACTCTTAGAGCAATAAAACCATTAAAAGCCCTTAAATGCGTAGGTAGAATCATAGGTATCAGATTATCTGTTCCGATAATTAATGGGCCTATCCTAGCTGTCGCTCCTACTCTTAAATACTGATGGTTGTACAAGCTTAAGGGAAAAGATGCACCGATCCATTTGCGATCATAATATGCCGTTGCCATTATAAGAGCATTTCTTTCTATCGGGCTGTAAAATGGAATACTTTCTTGTATGGCTACGGAAACATTCCAGTTTTTTTGTAGGGGAAACTGATAGAAAGCTTGCAAGATGGCTGGGGTGTTGACGGATCGATTTTGCGTATTATCGATATAATTTTTGTCATCTATTTCTATTTCTTTTTGTAATTCCGTTATAAAATTTTCGTCAAGGAATTTATTTTTCACGATATACCCATCTTGTAATGTGATGTGTTGATAATGTCCATTACTATTATAATTAATAGAACCGATATCCGAGACGGACACACCTATTTTGTGATTTCTATCAGAATATTGGCTTTCTCTCCATTGGTAAATAAAACCTAGATCTATTGCAATCCCACCTCCACGAACCTGGTGATCATAGCTATAAGAACTTATCTCCTCGTCATAACCTACACCAGAGAATAATGCGTATTCAAAATTTCCATTTTCTATGTAAATGCTATCTCTCAGTTTAGTCGCTCGAGTATCCTGATTACTTCGTGCATAAAACAGATTGTAGGAGTCTAGTTTTTTTAAAGTCCCCCCTAGGTGGATCGTACTATAATCATCGATCGTTATGCTTGTACTCAGCGATAGACCGATCTCTCGCCAGTCCATGTAAGAAAAATTGGCTTTGGGGAAGGTAAAATCATCTTGTGAATTTAGATCAGCGATATATTTGGCTTGAGAAAAATTGGGAATATCATTTACATGAGCAAATGCTCTAACCTTAGAATATAAGCCGATGCTGATCTTATCTGTCTGTATCATTATGCCGGGACCTAAAATTTCTAAATCTAAGTGCGATCGAGTATTTTGATGATTTAAAAACCTCAACCCAAATTGCGATTCTATTTCATTGATATCTTCCACTCCCATTTGTAGTTGGTTTTGTATTTCCGAAGAATGACCTGATAAGAATGAGATAAAACTAGTACTTGGAAATTCTAATAAATTATTAGATATATCCAGACCTGCTCCGATAATGCTTAAGTCCCACTTATAGACAGAGGTACGGACGGCTGCAGGATTTGTATGGATAGAGTATATACCTCCATAATCACCAACTTTTAGTCCAGAATACTGTTGTGCATGTAGATAAATAAAAGAGAAGCTTAGAAGTAAAATTAAAAGGTGTCTTTTCAATACGGGTTTCTGGAATTTTAAAACAGAGCAAAGTTCAATAAATATGCTGAGCTTCTAGTGGATAAAAATAATACTTGCAAAGTAGCAGACATCATTGGTCTTTATGTAACGATGTTTTTTATGTTTTAATTATTCTTTGATAAGATAGTTATCATAGTGCGATTCTTAATTTTGTGGTTTCGATGAAAAAATTCATTTCTATGTTCACTGTAGTTTTTATACTTTATTTGATTGCAGATATCTACACTTTTTTTGGACTGAGTTCTTTAATAAATGGAGCTAGTAATCGGACGTTATTTACGGTGGTTTATTTTTTAAGTTCAGTTTTTGTTTTTTACTGTTTTTATAAAATATGGTTTATCGCTTCTTCTTATAAAATGTTTAGTGGAACCCAGGTAAATTTTTATTTAGGTATGTTTTTGACTGCCTTTGCGGCGAAAATTACTTTTGCTTTTTTTATGATCATACAGGATCTACCGAGAATTTTTGCTGGTATATATAATTTCTTTATACATAGAGATAGAGGGTCATATTTTCCCTCCAGACGTAAGGCATTAACCACTATTGCTACAGGTATAGCAGCTATTCCTTTTTTTGGGATGTTGTACGGAGTGACTAAGGGAAAATATAAGTATACCGTAAATAGTTTATCGATTAATTATAAAAATTTACCTAAATCATTTGATGGATATAAGATCGTCCAGATTTCTGACATTCATGCTGGGAGTTTTGATAGTAAAGAAAAAGTGATGCGTGGAATCGATATGATTAATGCCTTAGAAGCAGATGCTGTTTTTTTTACTGGTGATTTGGTTAACTCTAGTAAGGAGGAGATCGATCCTTATATCGATGTATTTGCTCAGATAAAAGCAAAAGATGGGATTTTTGCTGTTTTAGGAAATCATGATTATTACGGATTGTACGAGGTAGAAGAGTCAGATAAAGATTCGTATTGGGATGATTTCTTTGATAAATATAAGCGGATGGGTTTTGATCTGCTAAATAATGAGAGTCGTACGATAAAACGTAATGGAGATTTATTACGTATTGTAGGAGTGGAAAACTGGGGAGCAGGAAGATGGTTTCCAAAAGAAGGAGATTTAGATAAAGCATTAGCTGATGTGGATGCAGATGATTTTTGCGTTTTACTTTCTCATGATCCGACACATTGGGAAGAAAAAGTCTTACCTCACAAAAAGAAAATTGATCTCACACTCAGTGGACATACGCATGGATTCCAGTTTGGGATAAATATTCCGGGTTTTAAATGGAGCCCAGCTCAGTATCGATATAAAAGATGGATCGGTTTACATGAGGAACATGATCAGAAACTATATATCAATAAAGGTTTTGGCTTTCTTGCGTTTCCGGGTAGAGTAGGGATGTGGCCTGAGATCACTGAGATCCAACTCAAAGCTGTATAGTATTTACTATTTGATCCCTTTTAAAAAGTAGAGTACCGCACTTTTACGTTTTCTTTACGTTTTAAGATCCTCCATAAATTATAAGATATGTAGGTACACTAATCACAGAAGGTGAGAAAGTGCAGATATAACTTCATTTATAAAACGAAGTGGTAAGTAGTTTATTAGTAAAAGACTAAGCTCTTATTTCTAAATAACGTGTGATACCTGAAGCAATAGAGAATATTATAAAAGCAATAGCCAATATTAATTGAAATCCTCCAAGAAAATTAAATACTAAAACGATCAAAAGTATCGCTGCGATAAGTAAAAGAAAGTGTGATGTTTTCATAGTTATGATCTTTATTACTCTTCTGACGTAGAAATATCCAAAAGGATTCTAATTTTTATTTTTTTATGCAAAATAAATATTCGCCGTAAGGCTAATAAAATTAATAGTTATGGATAAAAAATTAATATAAAAAATAAAAATGTATTAATTACCTGTATACTATTTGACAATTGCGGGATTATAGAATCTATATTTGTGCCATCCATAATAATCTATTTATAATCTTAATTCCCCCTAAGATTTTTTCCCCTTTTCTAATCTGACACAAGACGATCCTCGTAAGAGGTAAACAACTCATTTATTAACCAAAACTAAAGTTATGTGTAAAAATTTACGCATTGACAGAGGCTATAAGTCTGTGTCTGCAATCCTTTTAACTTTTTGTTTCCAGTTTTTCTTGGTTAGTAATCTATCGTCCCAGTCATTGACTTGTAACAATAGTGTACAGGTTTCTTTGGACGAGAACTGTGAAGCAGAGATTACACCAGACGACATTCTGGAAGGTACCTATCCTGGTACTGATGCCGATTACACAATCACCATAGGTGGTGTAGTTGGAAATATTGTTTCAGATAAGGGAACTTATTCTGTTACTGTTACTTACAACCCGACCGGTAATAATTGCTGGAGTACGATGGTTGTGGAGGATAAATTACCTCCTCGAATTACAGGTGTTACCTGTTCGACTAATCTTTCAGGAACCGTAGATGGTAGTAACATGCTTACTGGAGATGACTCCGGAACTTGTGCTATGGCAGCGGCTTCTGATCCTGCTATTGCTGCAGCTATCGCTGCAGCAGGTGGAATTAACAATGTAGGCTACATGCTAGAGCCATTTTCTGTAGGAGTACAGGATGACTTTGAGTTCGTGGCAGAAGACCCAGGAGCTGCTTGTTATGTTTTATTTTACGTTTACCGTGCTGGTGAATTTGATCCTAACGATCCATGTAATGGATTTATAGCAGGAACAGATGGTTACTTTGGTGGAGGCTTTAGCCAAAACGGAGCAGCTAATCTTCCCGCAGGAGATTACGAACTAGTAATCTGTGAGTTTCCAGCGGATGGATCTTGTGGATATAGCGTAAATCTTTTAGCAGCTAACTGTGAATTAAATTGCACAGATCTAGCTGGTCTTCAAGACGGATCTTTAGTTCCTACTACTCCAGTGGTAGTAGAGAATTGTAGTGATTACGATTGTCAGTTTTCTGACTTTGTTGCTCCTGACCAATGTGGAACAACTACAGTAACACGTACATGGATTTGTACTGATGATTGCGGTAACGCATCTCTTCCATTTACGGAAGTATTTAATTTAGACCCGGTAGATTTAGCTGATATTACTGCACCAGACGCAGAAGTAGAACTTTCTTGTGGAGAAGACACTGCACCAGAATCAATCTATGATTATTTAATAGAGAATGGATCCTCTCCTGCGGCTGCTAATATGGCTGCATACCCTACCTTAAACGGTAGTCCACTTTTAGGTGCTATCTGTAACTTAGCGATAACGTATACAGATGTATCAGTGCCTTTATGTGATGCTGGTTGCAGTGGTAATGTAAAAGTTATCAGAACATGGCAGGTGTATGACTGGTGTGATGGGACGACTACTCCATTAACATTTGTCCAGATCATTAAGGCTTCAGATAATGAAGTTCCTACTATAACTTTTAACACACCTTCTTTAACCGTCTCTGTTGACCCATGGGGTTGTATCGCGAGTCTAACGTTACCTGTTCCAGATATCTTACATGATAACTGTGATGATAACTTAGAATATTACGTAACAGATGCTACAGGTAAAGTTATGACTGATGGTTCAGGTCTTCCTTTAGGAACGCACACCTTGACATACTTTGCAGAAGATTGTTGTGGAAATATAGGAAGTGCTACTATTACAGTTACTGTAGTAGATCAGACTCCTCCAGTTGCAGTAGCTACACAAAATGTTGTGGTTAGCTTAACATCTGGTGGTGGTACAGGATTAGCTAAACTATATACTAATAGTATCGATAATAATTCTCATGATGGATGTGGACCTGTTACTTTAGAAGTAAGAAGAGACTCTGATAATTGTGGACTTACTGGAAATGATACATTTAACGATGACGGTCATCCAAATGATGGAAGCTCTAATCCTAACAGCCCACTTTATGATACGGACGAAGGTCAGTTTGTAAAATTCTGTTGTGAAGATGTATACGGAGAAAATGGTGTAGATGTAGATGGTGATGGTGTAAACGATTACGGTATTGTAAAAGTATGGTTGAGAGTTTTTGATAATAACGGAAACTACAGCGATACTTGGGCAAATGTAAGAGTAGAGGATAAACTACAGCCTGCTATAGTATGTCCTCCAGATGTTACTATCGATTGTGATGTAGCTATAAGTGATACAGGTGTTACTGGTGTCGCTACGGCTTACAGTGCTTGTGGAAATGCACAGGTAGACTATACAGATCTTAATGATGTAAGCTCTTGTAACACGGGTACCGTAAATAGAAGATGGTTCATCGTAGGTAACCCTGCCGTTAGATGTGTACAGAAAATTACTAAAACTCCAGGTGACCTTTTTGATGGCGATGATATTAATTGGCCAGCAGATATGGATACGGACTGTGCAGATTTAGGATTTACTGGAATTCCTACTTACTCTACCGGAGCATGTGATCAGGTGGCTTATAGTATGGAGTCAGACACTTTCCTTTTTGAAAGCGGAGCTTGTCTTAAAATATTAAACAAATTTACCGTAATCGACTGGTGTCAGTATGATGCTAATGCTTCTTTCTCAGATGGGATCTGGATGCATACGCAGATTATTAAAGTTAATGATAGCGAAGCTCCAACTTTAGAATCATGTGATGATTTAATGCTTGCAGTAAATGACCATAACGATGATGATAATGATGGTAACATATGTGAGGGAGTAGGTCTTATGTTGACTAACTCTGCAGTAGATAACGGTGAGTGCTCTAGTGACTGGTTAAAGTGGGAAGTAAGAATAGATGTATGGGGTAACGGTATATTTGAGTATACTTACTCTTCTAATCTACCTTCTAACAGTCCGTTTTTCTTAGCACCTACTTCTAATGGAGGCGAAGTAAAAGTAAATCTACCAGATATCGATGGAAGCATGGCAAACCATAAAGCACACTGGAGTGTGTCTGATGGTTGCGGAAATGTAACCTCTTGTGTGGTAACATTTATGGTCGTAGATAAAAAAGACCCGACACCTTATTGTGTTAATTTGAGTACAGCATTAATGGAAAATGGTACAGTAGACTTATGGGCTATTGATTTTGACCTAGGTGCATCTGATAATTGTACATCTCAAGATGATCTGAGATTTACCTTTAGTAATGTCCCTCCGCAAGATGATCCTAACTACATACCATCATTAAGCAGTTCTTCTCAAACTTTTACTTGTGACGACTTACCAGCTAATCCTACAACACCTCTTCCACTTAACGTTTACGTTTGGGATGAGAAGGATAACTTTGAGTTCTGCACAGTTTTCTTAACACTAATAGACAACCAAAACGCATGTAACGATGGTGCTTTAACAGCTCCAATCCAGGGTAGAGTAGCAACAGAAAACGGTGAAAACATCGAATCTGTAGAAATGCAATTATCTACTGATATCCAAGGATTTCCATATACTCAGATGACTAACAGTAACGGTAATTATGCATTCCATAATAACCCGATGTATTTTGATTATGGAATCGAAGGAAGTAAAGAAGATGACTATATGAATGGTGTAAGTACTTTAGATTTAGTTTTAATCCAAAAGCACATTTTAGGAGTTCAGTTCCTAAATTCACCTTACAAAGTAATCGCTGCAGATATTAATAATGATGCAAATGTTTCTGCATTGGATTTAATCCAATTAAGAAAATTAATCTTAGGTATCTATGACGAATTACCATCTAACTTAAGTTGGAGATTTATCGATGAAAGTCAGACGTTTAGTAATGCCATGAATCCTTTCCCTTTTAATGAGGAAATAGATGTAATGGATTTATCTTCAGCGATGATAGCTGAGAACTTTGTCGGAGTAAAAATAGGAGATGTAAATAATACTGCAACTGCAAACTTTGACTCAGGTATAGTAGATAATAGATCTGGTAAAACAGTACAGTTTGTAATAGATGATGCTGATGTTACTGCAGGACAGTCTGTAGAAGTAGCAGTTACAGCAAATGACTTTACGCAAGTATTAGGATACCAGTTTACTTTAGAAACAGCAATGGAATTAGTTAATGTAACTAGTGGTGCTATTGACGTAAGTCAAACCAACTTTGCAACAGTAAATAACGCAATAACTACTTCATGGAATAAAACAGATGCGATATCTGTAAACAACGATGAGGTATTATTTACCATGACATTAGTTCCTGCTACAACAGGTAAACTAAGTCAGATGTTAGATCTATCAGATAGAGTTACTGTTTCTGAGGCTTACGCCAATGATTACAGTACTTCTAAAGTAGAGCTAGGAATTAGAACTGACGGAAACGATCTTTCTGATGGTTACCAGTTGTTCCAAAACGAACCAAATCCATTTAATGGTCAGACAGTTATAGGATTTAACTTAGCCTCTGCATCTAAAGCGACGATTACTGTTTTTGATGTAACAGGAAAAGTGATTACAACTATATCTAATGATTACGAAAAAGGATATAATGAAGCTGTGATTTCCTCTAGTGATTTAGGAATGACAGGTGTAGTATATTATCAATTAGATAGTGGTGATTTTACAGCTACTAAGAAAATGATAGTAATTGAGTAAATCGGAATTTTCTCGACTCTAAGTTGAGATAATATTTTAAACAAAGGGAATGTCATTAATTTGATGTTCCCTTTGCTATTTTAAGCACTACATATTACTAAAATTCTATATGGCATAGAACTTGTTCTTTAAACAATGTTTAAGATTGAGTAAGGTTATTAAACAAAGTAATCGGTCATTGTTTCGTCGACAATGATCGATGTTTTTTTTTAGATAACTGATGTCTACAATTCCAGACATATATTATATTTCCCCATAGCTGTGACTTTCGACAGCATATCATGGTCTTAATTAAACAGAATCTAGAGTGATTTTTTTTGTAATGTAAACGTCATTAATCTTATTGATTTTTTCCAATAATTTTTTTAGCTCTACATTGCCTAAAGGACACCTCTCCAGTTTGATCAGTATTTTCAATTTACAATGAGATTCCACTTTGGGACCAACTAAACTTACATTAATGAGACATTTTTTTAGTGTGCTATTGCTATTATTATCCTTTAGTAGTTTTAGCCAAAACTGTGTTCCGGATACCATTTCTTCGGTATGCTTCACAATGGATGCTTGTACAGCATTTTTTAATAGTAATTCGCCAGCAGATTATTCCGAATTTACGGGTGATATTAATAATGGCCCTAATGGTCCGACTTATTCTGTAGTCGGAGGAAATATTTATAGGCCTAACCCCCAGGTAAATACACACTCATGTACACCAGGTGTAAATAATTCAGCAATCTGTGTGAGTTCACAAGATGATTGTACACATACGAGTGGTAGTGATAAAGCTATACAGTTTGATATACAAGTTGTTCCAGGATCTAATGGAACAGGGGCAATATCTTGTCTTAGTTTTTACGAAGCAGCTCCTCAGGTATTTAATTGGAACAGTGGTTCTTCTGGTATAAATAATTATCCGACTAAATATGGAGTTAGAGTAACTGTAAATGGTGTTGAAGTTTATAAGCAAATCGATATTGCTACATCCAATGACTGGACTTTGGAAAATTTTAATTTTAGTAATGTTCCAGCTTTTACGGTAACGCAAACGACTACTTTTCATTTTGAACTATTGGGATATTGCACCATAGGTAATGGAGGCTTAGTAAATGCATGGGACATAGACGAGCTAAAAGTTGTATATAAAGAAGGAGGAGACCCAGATGGTGGAGTCCTTACGACAAGTACAGGTGATAATGCCGTGACCTTATGTGATGGTGATCTTCTAAATACAAATTTGCAAAACGCATCAGGTGATAATTTTGCCTATGTAGTAACTAACGCAGGAGGAAATATATTAAGTCTTCCATCTGGAAGTCCTTTTAGCTTTACAGCAAATAATACAACTTGCTTTCTTTGGCATTTATCTTACGAAGACGGTTTATTAGGTTTAGCAGTAGGGCAAAACGCAGCTAATTTACAAGGTTGTTATGATTTTTCAGAACCTATAGTTGTAACTAAAAACACAAATCCAGAAATCGTAAATATCAATAGTTCTAATACAACTTGCGGTAATGATAACGGAACAGTTTCGGCTGTCGTATCTAACGGTACAGGAAGTTATAACTATGACTGGTCTAATGGTGGTACGACTTCTTCGATGTCTAATTTATCTGCAGGAGTTTACACATTAACTGTAACTGATTCTGCAGGATGTTCTGATACTCAGAGTGTGACCATCGATGGGAGTACAAATCCTATAGCCACTATCATAAAAACAAATACTTCATGTGGTGAAAATAATGGCTCTGCAACAGTAAGTGGTTCGAGTGGAACAGGGGGATATATGTATACTTGGAGCAATGGAGGATCAGGATCTATGATTTTTAATCTATCAGCAGGTACTTATACCGTTACATTAACAGATAGTGCCGGATGTGTGGATACGGAAAGTGTAACTATCGGATCGAGTACAAATCCAGTAGCCAATGCTAGTAAAACGAATACGACATGTGGAGAAAATAATGGGACAGCATCAGTTAATGCTTCTGCTGGAACAGGAGGATATAGTTATGCATGGAGCAACGGAGCAAATACTCCATCATTAAATAATCTTTCGGCAGGAGTATATACCGTTACAGTGAGTGACAGTGCAGGATGTACGGCTACGACTACAGTAACTGTGGGAGCCTCCGTAGGAGTTACATTAAGTATGTCATCAGATGCAACGACTTGTGGAGAAAATAATGGTTCTGCCTCAGTATCAGTACTAACAGGAAATGGCGGTTATAGTTACAATTGGAATAATGGGTCTACTGCGTCTAATTTTTCAGGAGCAAATTCAGGAGTATATACAGTAACAGTAACAGATTCTAATGGATGTACACAGATAGGAAGTGTAAATATCGGTTCGAGTGTAAATCCTAACAATGGAGGATCGATCAGTTGTGTAGATGGAAGTAATATAAAGAATATATGCGAAGGAGCAGAAGATCAGATATTTATGCAAGTGCTAAATAATATAGGAGCAAACTCGGCATGGATAGTAGTAGATCAAAACGGAAATATAATTAGTATATCTTCTAATCCAATTGATATTAGCGGATTGGCTATAGGGAATTATGAGATATATCACATTAGTTATGATGATAGTTGTGGAGTGATGAGTATAAATACTTCTGAAAATGTAGTTAGTAGTAATGTGGTAAATCTTGATTTAGAAAATCCGGATTGTGCAGGGTTGGCATCATTTTTTATAGATCCAGTACCTCCTACAGGGACTTTTGACTTACCGATCAAAGAATATACAATCAGTATAACACAGGCAGGGTACTATAATTTCACCCCAGCTGCGTCATGTGATTATATCTTTAATCTTTACCCAGAAAATGAATTTGATATAACTAACAGTTGTAGCACGGATAATTTATTGGCGTTTGGTGGATACTCAGAAACAAATAGTGGGCTTACTCAGATCGGTGGGGCTTATCTAGAACCAGGAGATTATCAGTTGATTGTTTGTTCGATCTTATTTGACTGTACTGATAATATTATTGGAGGTGCTATTACAATGAGTTGTACTGAATTAGAAACAGGAATGGTGGTTACGGACTTAGATATTTGTCATGACTTATCTAATGCGGTTCCTTTAAATATCAATCCAGTACCAGTAATAGCGATTGATCAAGTGGTAGACACTACATGTGGAGAAGATAACGGAAGTGCGACAGCGAGTGCAACTGGTGGAAGTGGTTCTTATATTTACCAATGGAGTAATGGAGTTACCACAGCTACTGCAAGTGATTTAGCGGCTGGGACCTATTCCGTAACGGTAACAGATATAGAAGGATGTACGGATGTGGAAAGTGTTACAATAGAAGGTAGTACTAGTCCAATAGTTAGTACATCTGGAGTAGATACAAGTTGTGGAGCATCTAACGGATCCGCAACGGGAAGTGCAACTAGTGGTACGGGAAGTTACATATACACTTGGAGTAATGGATCTACTGGAAAGACGATATCTAATCTTTCAGCTGGAACGTATACCGTAACAGTAACGGACAGCTCAGGTTGTACAGATACAGAGACCGTAACAATCGGATCGAGTACAAGTCCAGTGGCGAGTATAAATAAAACGGATACAAGTTGTGGAGGATCAAATGGTTCAGCAACAGCAAGTGCAACAAGTGGAACAGGTGGTTACACTTACTCATGGAGTAATGGAAGTACTGGAGCAACGATATCAAATCTATCAGCAGGAAGTTATACAGTAACAGTGACAGATACTGCAGGTTGTACAGATACAGAAACTGTAACAATCGGAACGAGTACAAGTCCAGTGGCAAGTATAAATAAAACGGATACAAGTTGCGGAGGGTCAAATGGTTCAGCAACAGCAAGTGCAACAAGTGGAACAGGTGGTTATACTTACTCATGGAGTAATGGAAGTACTGGAGCAACGATATCAAATCTATCAGCAGGAAGTTATACAGTAACAGTAACAGATACTGCAGGTTGTACAGATACAGAAACTGTAACAATCGGAACGAGTACAAGTCCAGTAGTGAGTATAAATAAAACGGATACAAGTTGCGGAGGATCAAATGGTTCAGCAACAGCAAGTGCGACAAGTGGAACAGGTGGTTACACTTACTCATGGAGTAATGGATCTATGGGAGCAACGATATCAAATCTATTAGCAGGAAGTTATACACTAACAGTAACGGACAGCTCAGGTTGTACAGATACAGAAACTGTAACAATCGGATCGAGTACAAGTCCAATAGTGAGTATAAATAAAACGGATACAAGTTGCGGAGGATCAAATGGTTCAGCAACAGCAAGTGCAACAAGTGGAACAGGTGGTTACACATACTCATGGAGTAATGGATCTATGGGATCAACGATATCAAATCTATCAGCAGGAAGTTATACAGTAACAGTAACAGATACTGCAGGTTGTACGGACATAGAATCTACGAATATTCAGAATTCAGAAATGATATCTGCAACGATAAATTCTACAGGAACTACTTGTTCTGATAGTAATGGTAGCTTAACAGTTATTGCATCATCAGGATCAATGCCTTATACTTATTTATGGAGTAATGGAGCAACGACTATGACTGTAGATAATTTGGTAGCAGGAAATTATACAGTAACTGTAACAGGTGCCATAGGATGTGTAACGACAGCTTCTGCTGAGGTTTCTTCGTCTAATTCGCCATTACTTACGGTAAATGCTTTTGATACCACATGTGGTGAAAATAATGGATCTGCAAATACAGTTATTGAGTTTGGTACTGGTAATATAACTTATCTGTGGAGTACTGGAAGTAATACGGCATTTGTAAATGGATTGCAAGCAGGAGATTACTCCGTGACGATTACAGATGTTAATGGATGTACAGATTCAGCTCAGTTTACGATAGCACCATCTACTTTCCCAGTGGCAACTATAGTAGGTTCGGATACGACTTGTGGAGAAGATAATGGTTCAGCTACAGCTACGGCATCTAGTGGATCGGGAAGTTATATTTACGCTTGGAGTACAGGTGCAACGACATCTTCTATTTCAGGTCTTGAGGCCGATGTCTATAGCTTAACTTTGACAGATTCTGAAGGTTGTACTGATGTAAAATTAGTACAGATTGGAGACTCATCTAGCCCAGAAATAGCTTTATCTGTAAGCTCTACAACTTGTGGTGAAAATAACGGAGCTATAACTTCTATAGTTACAATGGGTACCGCGGGATACACATATGCGTGGAGTAATGGGGCAACTGGAGCATCGATAAATAATCTTACGGCAGGGACGTATACACTTACCGTTACTGATGCGGTGGGCTGTGTTACTGTAAGTAATCCAGTAAGTGTAGGAGCATCTACTAGTCCGGTGGCTACAGTATCGGCGACAGCTACTACATGTGGAGCATCTAATGGATCCTTATCTGTTGCTGGCTCTTCTGGTACTGGATCATATTCTTACTTATGGAATACAGGTGCAACCTCAGCTACTATCAGTAATTTAAGTGCAGGAAACTATTCTGTTACACTTACAGATAGTGCGGGATGTACAGATGTTTCTACTGTGCAGCTTAACAGTTCTAATAGTCCAGTACTAACCACCTCGGTTACTAATACGACTTGTGGAGAATTAAATGGCTCAGCAACAGCAAGTGCAACAAGCGGAGCAGGTGGTTATACTTACTTATGGAGTAATGGATCTATGGGAGCTACGATTTCAAATCTAGCGGCAGGAAGTTATACTGTAACCGTAACAGATACCGCAGGTTGTAGTGATATGGAAACGGTAACTATTGGAGGATCTGCTAATCCGCAGATTAGTTTAAATGCATCGAATACCACTTGTGGAGAAAATAATGGATCTATTATGCTTAATGTAATAGTTACCGGTGTCGCACCGCTGTCCTATAATTGGGATAATGGAGCTACTACAGCTAGTTTAAATAATTTACCCGCAGGAACATATGCGGTAACGGTTACTGATGCAACTGGATGTACAGTATCGGCTAGTACAACAGTTCTAGGGTCATCTAATCCTGTTATCACATTGGCCACTTCTAATACGACATGTGGAGATAGTAATGGTACAGCTACAGCTAATGTTACAGGTGGGTCTGGAAGTTATACTTACTCATGGAGTAATGGAGCAGTAGGCAGTACAGTATCTAACTTAGTAAGTGGTAATTATACACTAACGGTAACTGATACTGCAGGTTGTACTTCGGAGACTGCATTTAGTATATCTAGTTCGGATAGTCCGATAATAAATTTGTCATCGGTAAATACGACATGTGGTGATAATAATGGAGTAGCTACAGCCAATGTTTCTGGAGGTACAGGAACATACACCTACTCATGGTCTAATGGAGCTGCTACTAGTTCGATTACAAATTTATCGTCAGGAACTTATACGGTAACGGTAACAGATACCGCTGGGTGTCAGGCCGTAAGTACAGTGAGTATAAACAGTTCTTCTAGCCCGCAAATAACAGAAAATATTACAAACGAGATTTGCTCTAATGGAACAGGAACAATAGGACTTACCGTGAATGGGGGTACAGGAGCATATTCTTATAACTGGTCTAATGGTGCTACGTCTAGTATCATCACTAATTTAATGGCTGGATTATACACTGTAACTGTAACAGATGGTGCAGGATGTACCGTAAACCAAACTTTTACAATAACTAACGAGACGGATTTAGAAATAGAAGTAGTAGGAACTAATACTTGTTGCGGAGAAGATAATGGAAGTGCAACTGTAACCATGGAGTGTGGAATAGAGCCATATATGATTACATGGAGCAACGGAGGTGTTACGAGCACTATTGATAATCTTGCTCCAGGTACATACTCGGTAACTGTTGTAGATGCAGTCGGTGACACTGAAATTGGTTCAGTAACTATAGGTGATTCTACATCTCCTAATGTTACAATAAACGGTACAAACACATTCTGTGGTGAAAATAACGGAAGTGCGAGTATTAATGTTTCTTCAGGATTGCCGCCTTACACTATCTCTTGGAGTAATGGAGTAATGGATGAGTTGCTGATTTCAGACTTAGCACCAGGTTCGTATTCCGTAACAGTCACAGATACTAAAGGATGTACTACAGTAGAGACGATATTTATCAATCCGAGTATTTTACCTAATGCAGGTAATCTAAACGGTGGTCCTTTCCTATTTTGTATTGACGGAAGTCCGGACTTTGTAGGAGGAATAAACTTGACTAATGTTGTAGGTACAAATACTATGTTTATTGTAACCGATGTGGATGGAAACATTCTAGCAACTCCTGATACGATGACTGATCTCGAGAATTATAACTTCGAGACTGGACAAGCGGGATTCTGCTACATATATCATCTAAGTTATGAGGGTAATATTTTTGGACTAGGTATCGGTTTAAATGTAGATGATATAAATGGATGTTTTGATCTTGTAGGAGCTATAGAGGTTGAGAAAAATGGGTCAGAGTTAGATTATTCTACAGTATTGTTTGATCTTAATGCTTGTTCTGCAGGAGTTGATTTTGATGAATTTACAGCTGATATTGATAATTATAACGGATGTACAGAATTTGAGGTAATTGGAGATAATCTAAATGCTGGATTTTCTCACTCATGTACTCCTGGTGTAAATAACTCTTTAGGTATGTGTTTCTCTGCTGAGAAATCTTGTACCTACGATCCGACGACAGATAAGAAATTAGTAATTAATTTAAGAGTCAGTCCAGGGTCGTTTGGGACTGGAGGCATTACTGGGTTGTCATTTTACGAGCAAGCTCCTGATATGTTTTTATGGACAGATGGAACTACAGGTGATAATAATTATCCTACATTATTTGCGATTAGAATACTTAAAAATAATATAGTCATTTTTGAAGATGACGATTTGGCAACAAGTCAGGCTTGGTCTTTATCACAGTTTGATTTTAGTACTAACCCTGATTTTATGGTTACTAGTACGGCGACCTTTACAATAGAGTTAATTCCTTATTGTGCTGTAGGTAATAACTTGACAGACATATCTATATGGGACGTCGATGAGATAAATATCTTCTCAGAATGTAATAATCCATTGTCTGGAGGAACATTAGAAGGAGGACCTTATGATATTTGTTTAGATGAGTTATCTGATAATATCACAGATCTTTCTATTACAAGTAACGCTGGAGATCAGTCTATATTAGTAGTTGCAGATGACCAAGGAAATATTTTACATTTAGCAAATAGTTTAGATGCTTTTGCCCAGATCGACTTTAATGAAGGAGAAGAAGGGATCTGCTACATCTGGCATATCTCTGCAGAAAATGGATTTAGTGGAGCGGTAGTAGGGAATAATATCAACTCTGATTTAGATGGATGTTATAACTTATCTAATTCGATAGCTGTAGTTAAAACAAACTGTGGTCAAAGATTCCAGATATATCCTAATCCAGCAATAGATGGAATTACAGTAAAACTTCAAACTCCTGATTATCATACTTATTCTTATGAAATTGTTGATCATTTAGGACGTACAGCAATTACCAAAAGATTTATGGAGAATAATCTACGAGAGGTATATGTAGATCTGTCTACATTAGCTGCAGGTAGATATTATTTAAAAGTAGTTTCTGATAGCTATCGTACCATTAAGCCTATTTTAGTAGTGAGATAGTAAAGATTAATTTTTGATAATTAAAAGAGCTCGTATAATTGCGAGCTCTTTTTTTTTGGTGTTGACTATAATATTGACTTTTTATTAAAGTATTATGATTTAGCCTATGATGAATCTAATTATGAAAAGCTGTTTGTAATAGCCTTTTTTCAAGTATTAATCTTCTATTCTGTTATTTTTATATATTACATTATTTAGTCATTTATTTCTTTAAGCATTACGATTATTCGTAATATTGAAGGTGGTTTGAGAGTCATATTTGACGAGCTTTTCATCATTAAGTTAATTGAGGGCTTTTACAATTTTTAGAATTACTTTTCAGGCCCATGTTATTCAATTTAATCCAAAACACTTACGATGAGAATATTGTATATTTTCTTATGTCTTTTAATGTCTTCCATTGGCTTTAGCCAAATTTGTACTCCTGATACCATATCATCTGTTTGTTTTACAATGGATGCCTGCAATGCAAATTTTTCCGACACATCTCTAGCAGATTATTCAGAATTTACTGGAAATATAATTAACGGAGTGGGTGGTCCTGAGTACACGGTAATAGGTGATAATATTTACCGTCCTGATCCAGAGATCAATACCCATTCATGTACTCCGGGTCAGAATAATGCCGCAATCTGTGTAAGTTCGCAAGACGATTGTATGTATACTCCTGGGTCAGATAAGGCATTGCAATTTGATATTTTAGTAACTCCGGGACAAGACGGAAAAGGAAGTATTTCTTGTTTAAGTTTTTATGAGGCTTCTCCGGAATGGTTTAGCTGGATAGGTGGATCCTCTGGGTTAAATAATTATCCGCAAAATTTTGGTGTAAGAGTAACAGTAGATGGAGTCGAGGTATTTAAGCAAATAGATATAGCCACTACTCCTGATTGGAGTTTTAATAATTTTTCTTTTGAAAACATTCCTGCATTTACAGTAATGGAACCGACTGTTTTCCATTTCGAATTATTAGGATATTGTACAGTAGGAAATGGAGGCGTTGTAAATGCATGGGATGTAGATGAGATTAAAGTTTTATACAAAGAAGATGGTGTTCCTGACGGAGGAGATCTTACCACTGAATCAGGTACAAATAGTATAGAGCTATGTGAAGGAGAAAATATAACTCCTAATTTAGAAAACGAAAATGGTGAAAACTATAATTATATTATTACGGATGAGACAGGTGTTATCTTAGGTTTACCTACCACAACACCGATCTCTTTACCTTTTAGTAATGGAACTTGCTTTTTATGGCACTTAGCGTATGATACTGGCTTAATTGGACTGAATATCGGCCAAAATGTTGCTGATTTTCAAGGATGCTATAATTTCTCTAACTCCATAGAAATCATAAAACATCCTAATCCAGAGATTGTATCCTTTAATTTTACCGATACTTCTTGTGGAGAAAATAATGGAAATGCAGCCGTGGTAGTAAATGGTGGTTCAGGGATTTACTCATATTCTTGGAGTAACGGTGCAACGACAGCTAGTATTTCTAATTTAGTTGCTGGAACCTATGGCATTACAGTGACTGATAGTAATGGTTGCGATGATCAAGGTGTAGTGTTTATTGGAGCAAGTACAAATCCTCAAGTATCTGTAAATAAAACGGATACTAGCTGCGGAGAAAATAATGGTGCGGCAAGTGCGACGACGATAGCGGGAACTGGAGGATATACTTATGAGTGGAATACAGGAGCGACTACTTCATCAGTGAGTAGTTTATCAGCGGGTACATATACCGTTACGGTGTCAGATACTGCAGGCTGTACAGATACAGAGACTGTAATCATTAATAATAGCTCTAACCCGGTCGTAGTTTTAGATAAAACCGATACGAGTTGTGGAGAGAATAACGGGTCCGCTTCCGCTATGACTACAAGTGGAACTGGAGGATATACATATGAGTGGAATACCGGAGCGACTACGTCATCGCTTAATAACTTGTCAGCAGGTACTTATACTGTTACCGTGTCGGATAGTTCGGGATGTACAGATGTAACCAGTGTAGTTGTAAATGATAGTACAAGTCCTTTGGTTACTGTAAACGTGATAAGTACCAGCTGTGGAGAAGATAACGGGTCAGCAAGTGCGACTTCTACAGCAGGGACAGGTGGTTATACTTATGTCTGGAGTACGGGTGTAACGACATCATCACTTAATAATTTGGGAGGAGGTACCTATAGTGTGACCGTAACAGATAGTGCAGGGTGTACAGATGTTATGAGCGTTACGATAAGCAGCAGTACAAATCCAATAGTTTCTGTAAGTGGAGTTAACACAAGTTGTGGAGAAAATAACGGAGCTGCTTCTGCAATTAGTATGGCAGGGACAGGAGGCTATTCCTATTTATGGAATACAGGAGCGGTTACATCATCTATTAATAGTCTATCAGCGGGTACATATACAGTTACAGTAACTGATACTGCAGGATGTACGGATACAGGTAGTGTAACGATAAATGATAGCACAAATCCTATAGTCGTCGTAGATAAAACAGATACAAGTTGTGGAGAAGATAACGGTTCTGCATCTGCAATGGCCACAAGCGGAACAGGAGGATATACATACTTATGGAATACGGGGCAGACTACATCATCGATAGATAATTTATCCTCAGGAGCATATAGTGTGACTGTGACCGATAGTGCAGGTTGTACAGCAGGGTTTAATATAACAGTAAATGATAGCACAAATCCGGTAGTAACTGTAAATGGCGAGAATACGAGCTGTGGTGAAAATAATGGATCAGCAAGTGCGACGACCACAGCAGGTACAGGTGGTTATATGTATGAGTGGAGTACGGGAGCAGCTACATCATCGATAGATAACCTATCTGCAGGAAACTATAGTGTTACTGTTACAGATACAGCTGGTTGTTCAGATATATCTTCTGTGACTATAGATGACAGTTCAAATCCAGAGATCAATATCTCTAAAACTGATACATCTTGTGGGGAAAATAGTGGTGAGGCCACTGCCAATGTAACAGGAGGTACAGGCGGTTATATTTATGAATGGAGTAATGGATCATCTACAGCGACGATAAATAATTTATCCGCAGGTACATATACCGTTACGGTAACTGATACAGCAGGTTGTGATGATGTTTCTAGCGTTGTAATTGACGGCAGTTCAAATCCGATTGTAAGTATTACAACAACAGATACGAGTTGTGGACTAAATAATGGATCAGCATTGGCAGACACAAGTAATGGAACTGGGACGTATTCTTATTTATGGAGTAATGGTTCTACATCAGCATCGATAACTGGTTTATCAGCAGGAACATACAGTATAACGGTTACTGATTCCCAAGGTTGCCAAGATGTCGGATCAGTATCCATTGGAGCTAGTTCGGAGCCATTAGTTAATTTAGATAAAACAGATACAAGTTGTGGAGAAAACAATGGATCTGCAGCGGCTAATGCAACAAGCGGAACAGGAGGATATACTTATCTCTGGAGCAATGGAGCTACTACATCATCTTTATCTAATTTAACTGCAGGTACATATACCGTTACGGTAACTGATACTGCAGGCTGTACGGATACAGATAGTGTAACGATAAATGATAGCACAAATCCTATAGTCGTCGTAGATAAAACAGATACAAGTTGTGGAGAGGATAACGGTTCTGCATCTGCAATGGCAACAAGCGGAACAGGAGGATATACGTACTTATGGAATACGGGTGCGACTACATCATCGATAGATAATTTATCATCAGGAGCATATAGTGTGACGGTGACCGATAGTGCAGGTTGTACAGCAGGGTTTAATATAACAGTAAATGATAGCACAAATCCGGTAGTAACTGTAAATGGCGAGAATACGAGCTGCGGTGAAAATAATGGATCAGCAAGTGCAACGACTGTAGGTGGAACAGGTGGTTATACATACTTATGGAGTACGGGAGCTACTACATCATTGATAGATAATTTATCTGCAGGTACTTATATTGTGACCGTATCAGATACTGATGGTTGTTCAGATACATCATCTGTAACGATAGAAGATAGCACTAATCCAGAAGTTAGTATTTCTAAAACTGATACATCTTGTGGGGAAAATAATGGTGAGGCTATAGCCAATGTAACAGGAGGTACTGGCGGTTACGTTTACTTGTGGAGTAACGGAGCATCTACTGTATCGATAGATAATTTATCATCAGGTACATATACCGTTACAGTAACTGATACTGCAGGTTGTGAAGATATATCTACTGTGACTATCGATAGTAGTACAAACCCGATGGTAAGTATTAATTTGACTAATACGAGTTGCGGTTTGGATAATGGATCAGCTATAGCCGTTGCTAGTAATGGTTCAGGATCTTATTCTTATCTATGGAGTAATGGTGTTACCTCGTCATCTATTTCTGATTTGTCTTCGGGATCATATACAGTGACACTTACTGATTCTGAAGGCTGTCAAGACGTGGCTACAGTATCGATAGAAGAAAGCACAAATCCAGTAGCAAGTGCTATAGGAATGGATACGAGTTGTGGAATGGAAGATGGTACGGCTACAGGAAATGCAACAAGTGGATCCGGTGGTTACTTATATAGCTGGAGTAATGGATCTACAGGAAAAACAATATCTAACCTAGCTGCTGGAAATTACACCGTTACAGTAACAGACAGTTCTGGTTGTACTGATACGGCTGCTGTAGTTATAGGTACAAGTACAAGTCCAATGGCTGCAATATCAGCAACAGATACGACTTGTGGAGAAGATAACGGTTCCGCAACTGCAAGTGCGACAAGTGGCTCAGGTGGATATAGCTATGCATGGAGCAATGGAGAAAATATGGCTACTATTTCTAATCTTTCTCCTGGTACTTACACTGTAACGATTACGGATTCGGAATCCTGTACAGATGTAGAGACGATAGATATTCTAGATAGTCCAGAGTTAGTTGTTGCTATATCTGTTACTAATACTTCTTGTGGAGAAAATAATGGATTCATCCAGCTAGAGGCAGTAAATGGATCAGGAGGGTATACATACGCTTGGAGTAATGGAGTAACCACAGCTCTTAATGATAATTTAGCAGCAGGAAACTATGGTTATACCGTAACGGATAATGCAGATTGCTTAGTTATTGGAACTTTAGATATCTTAGGATCGTCTAGTCCTTTACTTGCTGTAACGACGACTGATACTACCTGTGGTGAAAACGATGGAACAGCGGAAGCATCAGTCACAGGAGGAGTAAGTCCATATACTTATGAGTGGAGTAATGGATTTTCTAGTTCTTCGATAGATAATTTAATCGCAGGAAATTACGGAGTGACAGTTACTGATCTTTTAGGTTGTACCGATGAATTTAATTTTACAATTTCTAGTTCAGATAGTCCAGTAGTAAGTATTGCTGGAACTGATACTAGCTGTGGAGAAAATAACGGATCTGCGGTGACTAACGTTACTGGAGGAACAGGTACATATACGTATATGTGGTCTACAGGTGATACTACACCTTCTTTATTGGATATCACAGGTGGCTTTTATTCTGTTACAGTTACAGATATACAAGGATGCCAAAGCGTAGATAATGTGACTATAGGATCTTCTTCTAATCCAGAAATATCAGCAGCTGTGTCAGATGAAATTTGTTCTAATAATGCTGGTACAGTATCACTAACCGTAACTGGAGGATCTGGAGATTATACATATAACTGGTCTAATGGAGCAACCACGGCTATTCTGACAAATTTAATTGCTGGAACGTACACAGTAACAGTAACAGATTCTGAGGGATGTATATCAGTCGGAGCATATACTATAATAAACCAAACAGATTTAGAAATAGTAGTAGAAGGTACAGATACTTGCTGTGGCGAAAATAACGGAACAGCTAGTGTTACGATGGACTGTGGAATTGCTCCTTACAGTATTACTTGGAGTAATGGAGATACAGAAGCTTCTTTGATTAATCTTCCGCCTGGCACTTATACCGTTACTGTAGTAGATGCAATAGGGGATACAGAGACAGGTACTGTGGTTGTAAATGATTCTACCTCACCGGTAGTTACTATAGATGGAGAAAATACCACCTGTGGTGAAAATAATGGATCTGCTAGTATAAATATAACAAATGGAACAGCACCATATTCTATCGTTTGGTCTAATGGAGAAGTGGATGTAACTGATCTTAGTGATTTAGCATCAGGTAGCTATACAGTTACAGTAACTGATGCAAAAGGGTGTACAGACACGACAACGATTGTAATTAATCCTAGTATTTTACCAGATGCTGGAGATCTAACAGGAGGGCCGTTTTTATTCTGTATCGATAATACACCAGATTACGTTTCTGGAGTTATGTTAAATAACGTAAACGGAACAAATACTACTTTTATCATTACTGATGCTACTGGGACGATTATAGCGTCACCTAATACATTAGCTGATTTAGAAAATTATGATTTTGATGCAGATCAGCCTGGTTTCTGCTATATATATCATTTAAGTTATGAGGATATTTCTGGATTGACAACAGGGTCTAATGTGCAAAATTTAGGTGGTTGTTATGATTTAGAGGGATCTATAGAAGTAGAAAAAATAGGAACAGGAAGTGATTCTTCTTCTGTTCTATTTGATATGGATGCCTGTTCTGCAGGTGTGGACTTTGATGAGTTTACTGCAGATATTGATAATTATAATGGCTGTACTCAGTTTGACATTATAGGAGATAATCTTACGGCAGGATTTTCTCACTCTTGTACACCTGGGATAAATGGATCAGTGGGTATGTGTTTTACAGCAGAAAAGTCATGTACTTATAGTGAGAATACTAATAGAAAACTTGTAGTAGACTTAGAGGTAACTCCTGGCTCTTTTGGAACAGGTTCAATATCTGGTATTTCTTTTTACGAGCAAGCACCTGCTACTTTTGTGTGGACAGATGGTACGACTGGAGTCAATAATTTCCCGACCCTTTATGCTTTACGGATCTTAAAAAATGGAGTAGAGATTTTTGAGAATCCAAGTTTACAAACAAGTTCTTCTTGGTCTCTTGCACAGTTTGATTTTTCTACTATGCCTGAATTTACAGTAACGACCACTACAACATTTACGATAGAGCTGATTCCGTATTGTGCTGGAGGAAATAGTTCTACGGATATTTCTATATGGGATGTGGATGAGTTGCTTATCTATTCTGATTGTGATAATCCTCTTGCCGGAGGTAATCTATCTGGAGGACCGTATGATATTTGTTTAGATGGTTTAGAAGATAACATTACAGATCTATCACTAAGTAATTTCTCTGGTGATCTTTCTTTCCTTTTAGTAACAGACGAGAATGGTAATATCCTAAATGTGGCTAATAGTTTTTCTGCTTTTGAGCAAATCAATTTTGATGAAGGAGAAGAGGGAACTTGTCTAATATGGCATCTAAGTGCAGACCAAGGATTTACTGGAGCTGAAGTGGGTAATAATGTAAACACAGATTTTTACGGATGCTTTAATTTATCTAATGCAGTAACGGTTACAAAGGAGAACTGTGGAAATAAGATTTCTATATTCCCTAATCCTACAATGAATACGGTTACGATTGATGTCTCTAGTTTTAGGTACACTAATATGAGATATGAACTAGTTGATAATCTGGGAAGAGTCATTATGCAAAACAGTAAATATGATAATCTAGAAAGTATGATTCATGTAGATTTATCTAATCTTACGGAAGGGAGATACTATATAAAAACGGTTATCGATGGAATAGTAAAAGTGACACCGATAATTCTCGTGAAATAAAATATTATAAGTTCGTAAAAACTAATAGGAGCCCGATTCTTCGGGCTCCTATTTTTGTATTTGAGAAAACATAGCTGCCTTTCTAAATGCCATGTTAAAAAGGACTACAATTTATTCTTGTTTTTTAACAGCTTAAAAAATATAACCTATACTTAAACCTAGGGTAGATATGGATTGCTTATCCATTAGTATTCCATTACTTCCATTATATTTAAAAACAGGAGCAAAAGATAGAAGATTTCCAGAAATGTAGACTTTGCTTATTTTATATTCTACTCGTAAATCAAAACCAAATGCATTTGCCCTTGCAGATTCTAGTATACCTGAACTATTAGCTCTAATGGCAGGCGAAGTGCCATTAGCAAAAACGAGCATGCCCTTTAAATTTATTTGATCATTAACCTGATAAAGAACACCAGTCTCTATACCAAAGTATGACCAGGAACCAGAGCTAATAGTTATTCCTTCAACATTATATTTATTACGCCCAAAAATGGCTCCCAAAGCGATCCCCATGTTGTTATTATTTAAGATTTTATCCCATCCACCACGAATATTATATCCTATAGCAGCAGATGCCTCACTCCCTGCATAATCGCCTACAGGTATGGATAATCCAGATTCGAGAGTTTTCTGTGCACAAGTATTTTTAGCTGCGGCAAAAATTAAAAACAAGACTACAATATGGATTACATTTTTATTGATCATGATTTTATTTAAAGTGATTTAATTGTGGTTTATAAAAGACACCGATGGAATTAATAAGCTTTTTTATAAAAAAATTATTAGATAAAAACTCAGCTCATTTAATCCACATAATCCTGTTTAGTTACTAGAGCATAATAATTATTATCTAAGGCAAGGAAGCCTTGATCATAGCAAAAGTAATAGGTCACTCCTTTCTGAGTGATGTATTGATTAGTAAAATAATTAAATCTAAATCCTTTATCCTGTAATTTTTGGATATGTATTTTGGTTTTACCTTTTGGATTTAGAGAGGCTAGTATTTTTCTGTTTTTTCTGAGGACTTTATTAACCTTAAGCATATAACTATTAGTAAGGCTGTTTTCTTTATTGTTAAAAGTAGATCTACAATAATCAGAGCAGAATTTTTTATCTGCTCTACCAAATATTTCTCTATTACAATTAGAACAAGTTTTATCAGCCATTTTTTTTAGTTGCAATTAAAAATCTCCTCCTGATTCTCCTCCTCTTCTATTTCCACCACGTTTCTTTTTTTGATTAATTCTATAGCTTGCAGCAAGACTAAAAAATCTCGATCTCCATCTGAAACTTGATTTTTCAAAATAGTTTTCAAAGTCAGTAGTTCCGATTCTTCTACGACTATTAAAAATATCTCTTACACTTAAAGTTAAGGTTAATTTTTTTGCCCATACATCTTTACTCCATCCAGCATCCATACTTCCTACAGCATCCCAGGTTCCTTGAGCTGATACTCGTGGTCCTCGGTAGTTTCCTCTTAGTTGTAAGTCAGAATTCCAAAATGTAAATTTGGCAGTAAGTCTACCATTATACGTAATCCTATTATCATTACTAAATGCAAAATTAAACTCATTCTCAAAACTTTCCTGACTCTCTGTATACTCTCTTACGATCAGATAATAGTTATAAACAGCATTACTGACTTGATCCTGATTTATAGTCAGCTGATTTCTAAAAATACTAAAATTGCCATCTAGACGTAACCATGATAATCCACTATAAGACATTGTAGCATCGATCCCTATATCATCGATATTACCGATATTTAAGGGTACTCGCAATGTAGTTCCCTCATCTAGTTTAGCGACTTGTATTCTTTGTATAGAGGCAGAAGTTTTACGATAAAAGATACTTGTAGAAATATTAAAACTTTCCCAGTATTTTATGTTTGATATCTCATAGCTGTCTGTGTATTCAGGATTTATGATAGGATTACCACTAAAAAAATTACGACTATCTGTAAAAGAGAAAAATGGATTTAAATCCCAAAATCTCGGTCTACGAACTCGACGGCTATAACTAATCTGATAGGAATTCGTTTCATCTCGATTATAATTAAAATGCCCACTTGGAAAAAAATTAAGATAGTCATTTTTATTAACGCCATCGTTTCCCGCAGAAGGTAATTCTGTCCTGATCAGAGAGTACTCTGCTCTACCTCCTAACTGATACGAAAATTTGCCAAAACCATTTCCATAGATAAAATAGCCTGCATGTATGTCCTCATTATAAAAGAAGTCATTTACTAAGCCAGGGATTCCTATCGTATCTATTCCATCTATATTACCTACAAAAAAATCATTACGTACATCTCTGAGCGAACTCCTAATTCCTGTTTCCCATTTATGATTTTTACTGATTGGATGTATATAATCTACCTGAAATAAATAAGTCTCGTAGCCTTCGTCATTATTAGAGTACTGGTTTAGAAGAGGAGATGGAGATTCTCCGGAGATATTAAAAAATTCTGCCAGCTCTGATGATTCTACTTCTGATCGCTCGTTATACTGTGCTTGAATATTTAAAGTGTGTTTTCGGCTAGAGAATTCTTTTCTATAATTAAGACTGTACTCTGCGTTTAGTTCGTCCTCTCTCTCGTCATCTGTCCTGATCGTCCTACTGAGATATCCTGCAGTGTTAAAAGTATTTAAATAGTCGTCATAAATGATATTTGCTACATTATTTTCGTCACCTACTCGGTATACAAACGCCGCTGTGATTTGTTCTTTAGGATTTAGGAAATAGTCTAACCCAAAACGAAAGCTATTACTTAATCCTGTTCTAACTTGGGTTCTTTCCTGATCTAGAATAAAAACATCACTGTCTATTGTTCTTTCTTGATAAGTGGATCCTCCTCCTGGATTTTGGTTGTAATTAATACCATAGTTAAAAAACCAGTTGAGATTTCCTTTACGATAATTTAAATTAGCTCCAGCTCCATAACGGGTAGGGTACCCGACACTTAGGTCTACTACGCCATTAAATCCTGATCCTTTATCCTTTTTTAAAATTATATTTATTATTCCAGCCATTCCCTCAGCTTCATATCTAGCAGAAGGATTAGTGATCACCTCTACTTTTTCTATCATATTTGCTGGGATACTTCTAAGTCCATTAGCATTACCTATTCCTGCAAGAGAAGAGGGTTTTCCATCTACTAATATTCTGACCCCTTCGCTTCCTCTTAAACTTACACCACCTTCTATATCGACCGTTACTGAAGGTACATTATCTAAGATATCCTCCGCAGTTCCGCCGCGATTAGCTAGATCTTTTCCTACATTAAAAGTTTTTCGATCCAGAGAAAATTGGGTTTCTGATTTTTCTGCTCTGATTTCTATTCCATCTAATTCTATACCCTGCGGACTCAGATTTATTGTTCCTAATGATGCTGTAGGCTTTCCTTTTTCTATAAGTATGGGATCGATAGTTTGTGACTGATAGGATATATACTCTATTGTTGCATAAAGATTTTTTCCACTAGCTTCTATAGTAAAACTACCATCGGGTTCTGTTACTCCTCCACCTACAAGTTGGTCTCCTTCTTTTTTGTAAATGGATATAGTTGCAAACTCTAAAGGGGTATTCGTCCCATTATCTATAACGTTTCCTATGATTTTTATACTAGGGGACTGATCTATTTTTTCTTTTCGGATTTCTTTATTTTGGGAATATAAACCATTCGCGAAAAGCGAGAAAAAAATAAAATTCAAAATTATTCTACGCATAGGCTCAAAATTATATGTTTAGACGTTATAGCAGTAACAAAGTTTAAGAAATTACACTGATGAAGTTGTTAATGATATGTTTAGGGAATATTTGTAGGTCGCCCCTCGCTCATGGGATTATGCAAAATATGATTGATGAGCAACAACTGGGTTGGACTGTAGATTCTTGTGGAACCTCGGGTTTTCATAATGGCGAGCCACCAGACACTCGATCTGTAGAAGTTGCCCAGAGACATGGGATAAATATTTTATCACAAAAATCTAGAAAGCTTGTACCTAGGGATCTTGAAGAGTTTGATTTACTAATTGCTATGGATTCTAGTAATTTTCAGAATATTAAGAATATGGCTTCTCCAGATCATTATCATAAAATAAAACTCCTTCTAAATTATTCTTATCCTGATATTAATAAGGCAGTTCCAGATCCTTATTATGAAGGTGGTTTTGATGCTGTTTATGATATGATTTACCAAGCATGTTTAGATTTGATCAGAGTAGAGAAAGAAAATATTTCTTTGGCTTAAAGCCAATAAATACTTTACCTTCATTTTAAAGCGTTTTATACAGATGATGGTTATCCTAATGATACTGAGTTTGTTTATGCCTATACAGCATGACGATGATTTTAAAGCCTATACGCTTAAAAGAGTAAATGCTTTGCGGGCAGAGGGATGTAACTGTGGTGGAAAGTGGATGCCGCCGACTGGTAAACTTACCTGGAATAATCGCTTGTTTGATTCCGCACTTATTCATGCCAAAGACATGCATGTACATCGATACTTTGGTCATTATAATAAGAGGGGAGAAGATATCGGAAGACGTATAGAGAAGACAGGTTATGACTGGGCCGTCGTAGGTGAAAATCTAGGAGAAGGTCAAAAATCCTTTGATCAGGTATTTAGGGATTGGATAAAGAGTTCTTCGCATTGTCGGATGCTTATGAATCCTAAAGTAAATGAAATGGCTGTTGCTAAATATCGTAAGTACTGGGTTCAGCATTTTGGGAGAGAGCATAGTAGATCATGATCATCTTAGGTACATGGAACCTAAATACCGATCTATCAAAATTCTTTATCTATAAGCTTTCAGATACGGAGATCTCCTACAATAGATTTTCTAATAAAAATCGTTTTACATTTCCGCCCATGATGGCGGTTATCTCATCTATAATAAGCTGTTGTTTAAGCATCTCATCCACCAGTAACGGGTATCCTGTTGCATCAAAAGGCACCGTAACGCTTCCGTCAAAATCAGAGCCTAGTGCTACATGTTCTACTCCTATTAAATTTTTAGTATAAATCATGGCTTTTACAATATCAGGAATTCCTCCGTCTCCTATTGCTCCAGGAAAAAATGCTATTCCGATCAGGCCTCCCTTTTCTGCAATTTTTATTAAATGATTATCTGATAAATTTCTGGACGAATTATAAGTTCCCTTTACTCCTGTATGCGAGCTAACTATGGGTCCATTATAAAATCTAAGAATATCATCTATGATTTTTTCTGACGAGTGGGCTACATCGATGATCATTTTCTTATCTCCCATTTTTGATATTACTTGCATCCCAAATTCTGACAGTCCTGCTCCAGAAATACCATGTGCAGATCCTCCCATCTCATTATCAAAAAAATGAGTAGGACCGAGCATCCTTACTCCAGCTTTATAAATCTTATCTAGATTTTTAATATCCCCTTCTAAACAATGGCCTCCCTCTACACCGAGCATTCCTCCTATAACGCTTTTGTCTAATTCTCTTCTTTCTAAAAGTTTTAGCAAATCTGATTTAGATTTTACGACTATAAATTTATCATGATATTTATCAGCAAAGTGATGTAGTTTATTGCATTGGTAAAGGGCTCGATTTACTAAATTAAACCAAGTGCTAAGTGGCTGTCCTTGCCCAATACTTAAAGCCGTTATCATATCAAAACTATCTCCAGAGTTACGATTAAAATTTTGGCCTTTTGGAGATTTTGTAACGATCGTAAAATTTTGTAGGGCTACATTTCCAGTTTGTAATCTCGGAAAATCTACATGGCCATAGTCTTTACGTTTTGTAAGATTGCGATTCCAGAGTAATGCATCACAATGAAGATCCGCTACAAAATCTAAGTTGTTAAATAATGCCGTTGCTCTATCCGAGGCTTGATAGGGTGGGGCAAGATGTACTTTGTTTTTACTTTTTTCTACTAGAGGAGGAGCTATTAAAATAAATAGAAAGTAGATCACAAGTATTGGAATTAGAAAGAAGTAAAACATCTTTTTTAAGATTTTCATTGAGGACTTTGTTTTAGTGATCGATGATTTGCAAAAATTATTACTGCAGTAATTTAGTTACTCCCGTGGCATATTTAGAATACTTAGTTTGCTTAAAAGGAAAGAACTTTGCGATATCATTAAATGGTAAAATCTGATCTTGATCAAATTTTATTTCTACTATGATCATTTCTTCTTTTGCAGACTTAGGTGTAGAGTTATAGTCGCCATATTCTAAATCTTGATCTATTGTAATCCTAAATTTATTGTCCATGGATAGATAATAAGAGCGTGTGTAGCTATTCCATAACGTAGCTTTTAAAGCTGCAGGTAGACCACCTTCTTTTAAATCTCTGACATGAGCAAATGCATCCGTCCCTATAGGGACCTCTAAATACTCTTTCCAGCCAAGCTGATATTCTTTTCTTTTTAATTCTATATGACCGGTTGTGATTTTAGATTTATCACCATACCATCTATATCTTACTTTGGTGCGGATCGGGTCACCATTAATGTTTTGGTAGTAAGACTGTAAATCAGGTGAGTCAAAATAAATATTATTTATCACACGATCTGGAAATGCGGTATCGAAAGAGGAAGGATGAGAAAGGATGGCTTGCTGAACCATAGAAATATTTACCATCGGAACAGCAAATTTTATCTCGTACCTTTTCATTGTACTGGGGTGTTTAGAAAATCGATTACAGAGTCGTTTTCTTTAAGCTCTAAAAATTTATTGTTTGTAGCGGAGTAGTTTTTTATAGTAATCTTGGCAGGTCCGTATTCTGGTTTTTTCTGATAGGCAGCAAAAGCTTTAATGCAGTTTTGAACACTAATATTTTCTATCGTTACATGGGATAGATCTTTAGAAGCGACTCCGATATCTGCACCGTCTATAGTACTAGATACTATTTCTATTGTGGCTTCTTCTCCAGCACTTACTCCTTTATCGCCTATGTTTTTAAATACGCAGTTTTCTATAGTGATAGTACTACCCGAAAAATCAAATGCATCGTTTCCAGTATCTAAACTATAGGAGTTGCGTACGGTACCCGAGCAAAAATCTGCATCAAAACCATCAGCGTAAGTATTAGATAAATGCATTTTATCGATTATAAAATCTGTTCGTATCAGATTTAGAGCATCTTCACAATGGTTATTTGCAAAATTACAATGATAAAGTTCTACTGTAGACTCATAGAAAGTAACAGCTCCTGTCATAAAGTATGTACCCTCATCGAGATTATCTAAATGATCAAATTGTACATATTTTAATACAGATTTATCAGGTGCTTTTAGGACGAGTAAGCCCTGTCCAGTATGATCAGATGAGAAAATTTTTATCGGTAGATCTGCTGTCCCGTCTAGGAGTAATTTAGAAGAAGAATAGATATATGCTTTGTTAGTTAGATCTATTTCTGTTCCAGCTTCTATATATAAAGTTTTATCCCTTGGGATAATCATCGGTGTAGATAAAGAATACTTTCCCGTTTTAATACGGATTGTACTATCGCTGATCTCATAATCATTCTTATTTAAAGGTAAGACTAAAGTGTTTTTTAATTTATCAGTTCTGGCCATGTCATTTCCAGATGGCCATTTTTTTACTCTTGAGTAATGGATGTCTGATAGTCCTAGTACTTTATAATAAAGAACAGTGTGGTCAATAGGAATATTATAGTCTACATACTCCGGTGCCATTTTTGGATGGTTACTCCATACTGTTTTTTCTAAAGGTTTTATGGTATTAGGATTATTACTTAGTTCTGTCCCACTACCGATTACCAGTAACGGTAAGTGATGATAGTTACTTATAGATAACTGTTTCTCAGAATTAGATGAGTTGTTAGTATAAGCCTTTAGACTTACATTGTCATAGGCTGGAATGGAGGCATGTATTTCTTTAGCTTTTGCATGGATCGCTTTCCGATCTAATTTGTAATCCGGATAATCGTATTGAAGTAATTTTTCCCTTTGATCTAATTTGTCCTTGATTAGATCAAAATAATTTTTAATGTAATCGGGCTCTGAGAAATAATTAATATAGTACGCATACTTTTCGGCGAAAGCCTTATTCCTAAAAAGCACGTTGTAGAATTTACCCCAGGCATCATTCATATGCTTATTAGACTTGTAATACCCAAAACAAGTGTAAAAGGATATATTATATTCGTTCTCTTCTATAAAACCATCATATCCGATCGGCTCTAGTAATCGGGTTACTGGGTTATAATAAAATCGCTGATTATGCCATACGAGACTGTGGTATGCATTTAGGACTTCTAGTATGGCATAATACTTTGCCATACGATCAATATCGAAAATTTCTTCTACAGGTTTTAAGTGATGCTTGTAAGCATACATTAATTCTTGAGCTTCGATAAATTGTTTTGTTAGTGCGGAATCTCCTTCTATTTTAGAAGCAGCAAATGGCTCTATGTCTGAATGATATTTTGCAGTGACCATTTCAGTGTTATGATGACCGAGGGCTTTTTTTGATCTGATTCTTTGAGCCCAGGCTACATCCTCTGTATATTTTACAATGACGCCTTCTCTTCTTTTATTAGACTCAGGTAAATGCTTTATAAAATGTTCCTCATAAGCATAAACCATAGGTCTAGTATCATTTAATTTAAGCCAGAAAAAATCATACCTCGTAGTTAAAATATCTTCGTGTAATAGTAAATCATGATAGAGCCATTCCTTTAAGAAAAATCTTCTTTCTGGGCTTTGGAAAGAAAATACCTGCATTCTATTCCATGCAGATTCTTTATCTGTCTTAATTCTATAGGACCACTTTTTACCTTCCAGATGATCTGTCCAGTCCCCTTTGAGCCTGAGTTTTACATTTTGGGAGAGTCCATTTTCTTTTAATTTTGCTTTTGCGTAGGTACCGTCGTTTACAAGTATTCCGTAACGCAGAGCCTGGTCACGAGTGTCTTCTATTTTTTTAAAACCTTTCCGATCTATATATAAATCTACTTTTTTTACATCGAGTGTAGAGACTAAGTTAGATAAGCTATCCGCTTTAATAATATCTATTTTGAAATCATCAAAGTAAGCTTGGTCTTTATCCGATAGAGAGTAAGGAAATATTTTAATACTACTAAGTGCATCATTACGAGGAACGTCTATACAAAAGCTGATCAAGTCCCAGCCTTCTGGATCAGTCTCATCAGCAATGTTAGCCTGGTAAGAAAATCCAGAACCCTCATTACCTTGAGCGGCAAGATATCCAGTATCGGCACCAGTCATCCATCTCCATATAGAAGTACATATTTTATCACCCTGTTCCACATTTTCTATAGTGTAACTCGGACCATATTTTTGATTTTTATTGATCAGGCAGGAATGCTTGCCGGAACGTGATTTTTGAGAAGTTTGGGTATGAGCGTTTGTAAAGCTATAAGCACCTTCTATAAACAACGCATCTTTTCGATGCTCCATAGATGTGGATATGGCATACTTATTTGATTGCTTTTTTGAAAATAGTTTTAGTGCTGCAAATACTACAGCTGTTCCTAAAACCGCAAGCAGTAAAAGTTTAGAGAAATGTCTGATGATCCAGGACTTCTTATGATCGTCCTTTATAATCATAGGATAATATCTGGCTGATCAATGATAGAGATATCTGCTTGACCATCTAGATTTAAGATAGCTGATTTTAGTCCTTGAATATCTGATAGTGATTTTAGTTTTCCTACAAGGCTATAAAAATGTCTTTCTCCTTTAGAGTCGGCACGCTTTAGTTCGAGGTAAGAAACATGCGGGCTTAAAGCATCGATAAGGGACTGTACGTTACTGTGGCTCGTTCTAATATTAAGATGTGATTTTCCAGATAACGATTTTTCTTTTCCGATAATCCTGCTGTGTAAAAATAAAATAGGCAAGATTAAAGCAAAGCTCAAAATAGCCAACAAAGGTTTGTTTGCACCTCCGACTATACCTAATCCGATAACCAGAAAAAGGTAAGTAAGCTCTTCTGGATCTTTAATAGCGGCTCTAAAACGTACAATGGATAAAGCACCTACAAGTCCTAACGATAAAGCGATGGATGATTTTATTACTGTGATGATGAGTAATGTGGCTAAAGCCAATGGTAAGAAGATGCCAGCAAATTTACGACGATCTGATAAAGCCCTTCCGTAGCGAACATAAAATTGCTGTACTAAAAATGCAAGGATAGCTACGACAAAAAAATTGACCAGAAAATCTTGTATATCTATGGTCGAATTAAAGTCACTTAGGTATTTCTCAAAATTCAGCATCGGCTCATTGTTATTCCGCCGCTAAAATAGGTATTTACTAATAGGATTTTGGATTTTCCTTGTAGGGAATCATGAGAAAATAAAGAGAGTTTATCTTAGCGTCAAGAGCCATCTATAAATTCTATGGATCCTGTTTACTGAGAATAGAACATCTTAACGATAAGACTAAATAATTGGTGCTATTTTACTGCTACACTAATTTGTTTCCTTGTTTTTTACAAAATTCCATGTGGTCAGAGCTAAAATTGTTCCTACAGTAGGTCCCACTAGATAAATCCATATTGCCGTCATATTTTGGGAAATAAGGGCAGGTCCGATACTTCTTGCGGGATTAAAAGATCCACCAGATATAGGACCTCCTACTAAGATCAATCCTACTAAGACCAGGCCTATCACTAGTCCTCCTATAGTTGAATATTTTTTTTTAGATGATATTTCTAAGATGGTAAGCATCAGAAAATAAGTTAGAATGATCTCTAAAATTAAAGACTGCGATATAGAACCAGAGGGGAGCGTCGTTCCTAAATTAATATTTTCCGGAAATAGAAATTTTAATAAAGAACTAGCTAAAATAGCTCCGATCAGTTGAGCTATAATATAGAAAGCAGCTTCTTTTTTAGGAATTAACTTTCCGATCAGAAAAGCTATAGTGACAGAAGGATTTAAATGAGCTCCAGAAATATTTCCAAAAACATAAATCATAGCTGTAATAATCATCCCAAAAGCAAAAGCGATTCCTAAAATTCCCAAGCTTCCCTGATTTTGTTCGTTTATGATAATAGAACCTGTACCACATAGTACTAAAGCAAATGTGCCGATAAATTCTGCTATGTATTTTTTAATTTGGTACGATTTCATTTGCAATAGAAAAAATAGAGATAGGTTTCTGTATCTTTTTAAGACCTTGAAATAATATTAGTTTTTCTTATTTCATACTTAAGAAAACCATTTAAATTTTTTTCAATCATATTCGCATGCCTACTTCGATACCTTTAATTCTTTTATAAAGTTCCGTGGCGTAATTATCAGTCATGCCTGATATATAATCTATGATCCCAAGAGTTTTTTCGTAGTCTGTTCCGTTTTCGTAAGTAAATTGATCTGGAATTAATCGCAATGCTTTTTTATCAAACTTGCGATACTCAGATGCCGATTTTAAAACTGACGGGACAAAGTGTAAAAGTAATTCGTAAATAACATTATATCCTGCATTTTCGATTTCCACTACATTTCTGTTATTGTAAATTTTCTCGACGGAGAATGAGATAATTTGCTTAAGTGCGGTACTGTTATCTGCTATGATATCAAAAATTCCATTGGACAAAGATCCAGATAATATGGACTCAAAATTTTCTTTGTATAGTTCTAAAGATAGACTGGTTAATGCACCGATGGCTTTAGATCTGAGATAAGAGATCTTGTTATTTTTATTCTTTATCTTATCGAGTTGTGAATCTACTCTAGCCTTATCTTCTATTTTAAGATCTAGGATTAAGGCATACATCACCTCTAGGCACTCATGATGACTGATGATCCCGAGTCTATGAGCATCTTCTATGTCTATGATCGTATAGCAGATATCATCTGCGGCTTCTACCATCCATACAAAAGGATGACGTTTATAGATGGTCGGTTCTTTACTATCGATCAGCATTCCTGTTTCCTGAGCGATCTCTTGGAATGTAGATTTTTGAGATTGGAAAAACCCAAATTTTTTACGATGTAAAAACTGCTTGTCTCTAGCGATTGCCTCACATGGATATTTTGCAATACTGGATAGGGTGGAGTAAGTCAACTGGATGCCTCCTTCTGATTTTCCATTTTGCTGATGCGTAAGTACTCTGATGGCATTAGCGTTCCCCTCAAAATGGATTAAATCATACCATTCCTTATCGGAGTATTTACTTTTTAAATTGCTTTCATTTTGGATAAAAAATGCTGCAATGGCATCTTCTCCAGAATGTCCATAAGCCGGATTACCTATATCATGACATAGACAGGCAGAGGCGATAACATTATTTAAATCATGAGCATAAAAATGTTTAGAATCCTCTGTGAGATCAGAATCATATTCCGATGCGATAAAATTTCCGATTAGACTTCCTAAGGATCTTCCTACGGAGGAGACCTCTAAAGAGTGGGTAAGTCTGTTATGTACAAAGACACTTCCCGGAAGCGGAAATACTTGTGTTTTATTTTGTAATCTTCTAAATGCGGACGAAAAGATGATCCGGTCAAAATCTCTTTGAAACTCAGATCGAGGATCGTTAGATTTTTTAACGCTTTGGATACCCGTACGTTTAGAAGAATATAGTTTGTTTAAGTCCGTCATAAAATTCGCTGTAAAGCTATGATTAGATATTTAGAACTTAGACTTTAAAGACATTAGAATTTAATATTTGGAGAATTTTCAGAATATTCAGCTGATATACACTAATTCTAGTCCCGTTCGTCAGAAAACACTGGTTTATATCTTTTAAAGTCTGCTACTTGCATCGGTAATTAGACTGAGGATATGTATAAAGAAAACATAACCTAACTACAGAAATCAATCAATGATTATGCATTAGGAATTGCCATAGCATAATCCGTAAAAGTTACTAAACCCTGTTAATTTTAAAGTAATGAACAAAGCAGCTATTTATCTTTCGTTTTTATTTGTAATCATTTTTGGTGTTGTCTTTTATCAAATGTTACCTAAAAAAACACCTCAATATAGCACAGAAGGAGTTGTGTATTATGATAATTTAAGTAAAGAGGATTTAATATCTAACGTTACTACTAAAAATGTTTTTATCATTCCTAATAAAAATAAAACTGTAGCTCATCTTTATCGAGTTGGAGATTACCAAGGAGACGGTAAATATAGGTTGTATAAAACTGAGGTTCCATGGAACAAGGATAAATATTGGGTTGATATAGCTAATGCGGTTAAAGAAGAAATAATCTACAGTGATACCTTAAAAGCTATAGGGTCAAATGAGATTAGAGAAATTATTTATCAGGCAGACAAAGTGGAAGGAGCCAGAATTTCTGAGCCAGAAGATTATCAAGGTGCTTTTGATTTTATCGATAATACTGTTTTTATCTTTTTTGCAATTGCCTTATTGTGGTTTTTAGGATTATTGCTTCTTGAATTAATTATCTTCTTAGGTCAATGGATTTTTAAGAAGGATTTTACTAATATAATTTATGCCATATGTCTTTTAGTAGGTATTAGATTTATACAAATAGGCGTAGCACCGATGACATACCCCGAGGTAGAATGGCAAGTTTTATTATGGCCGGTGATTTTGCTACTACCGATTTATCTGATTTACCAGTATTTCTTTAGATGGAGAAAATTAGAGCTAGAAAAGGCAGATTTAGAAGCACTAAAGTTTATTTCTTTAATTGTAGGTATTATTGTTTTTAATTTGTTGGGATTACATTTAATGAAATGGGTTTTCAGGAATGATGATGTTGTAACTTTTAGTTTTGGTTTTAATATGTCGATGGGAATGGCATGTGCCTTTGCATTAGGAAATTTATTATTTAATGGTTCTAAACATCTTTGGTCTATGCGAGGAGCTGGTAAGAAGCTAGTGATCGCTTCCGCGAATGAGAAAGAATCTAAAGCCGCATTAAATACGTTGCAATCAAGTGTGAATCCTCATTTTTTATACAATGCCCTTAATTCAATTGCGGCATTAGCTAAAGTAGATCCTGAACGAACAGAAAAAATGACACTAGCACTTTCGGAATTTTACAAGTACAATACCAATAGAGAGGGGAATGAAATGAGTACGGTCCATGAAGAAATGGAAATGCTCCGCACTTATTTGAAAATAGAAAAAATTAGATTTAAGGATCGATTGTTATTTGAATTTAGAATTCCCGAAAATGTAAAGGATGTACAAATTCCACATTTCTTATTACAACCGATTGTGGAGAATGCTATCAAATATGGATATGATAAAAGTACGGATACCATAACTGTTAGAACAGAAGTTGATAGACTAGATAACGGCTTGGAGATAAAGATTTATGATGATGGTATTCCATTTTCTGATGAGATGCAAAAGGGTTTTGGACTTAAGAGTGTTACAAATAAACTGCAGCTTTTTTATCCAGCTGCTCATGAGGTATTTTTTGTAAACTTACCCAAAAAACATGTCAGTATATTGCTCAAGGAAATAGAGAAATGATAAAAGCAGTAATTATAGATGACGAAAGATTAGCTCGGGATCGGATGAGAGCCTTATTACAACCTCATCGTTATCAGGTACATATTATCGGAGAGGCAGATAATGGAGATAAGGCCATAGCGCTGATAGAAAGTGAGAAGCCAGAATTGATATTTTTGGATATCCATTTACCAGATATGTCGGGCTTTGATATTCTAGAGAATCTGTCATACGAACCGATTATTATTTTTACTACGGCATATGAAAAATATGCAGTAGATGCTTTTACCAGGTATTCCGTAGACTATTTAGTAAAACCAATAACGCAGACTAGATTTAATCTATCTATGGAGAAGTTGTCAAAACTAAATTGGATAAACCCTAATCAAGAAATTGAACGATTAGTAGCACTACTTAAAAAACCTAAAACAGCGAAGTCTAGTTCCATCGCTATTAAAAAAGGAGACAAAATTATTTTAGTAGATTATGAGGATATCGCATTTTTTAAATCCGAGGATAAATATGTAAATCTAAATATGTCTAACGGTGATATGCATTTGACCGATAAAACTTTGACGCAATTGTCGGAGATTGTTCCAGATAATTTTATTCGTGTGCATCGATCATATTTAGTTAACCGGAATTGCATTTTTGAAATAGAAAAGTATTTTAAAGGAACGTTGATTCTTAGGCTAAATGATAAAAACTATAGCTCCATAAAAACAGGTGAGAAATATTCTAAAGAGGTAAAGGCAGTATTGGGCATTTAAAAAAATCTAAAACAAATGCATCTATTGCAAGTCCATGACATTCTTGGACTAGATAATTACTAATTTGTAAAAAACTAATTAAAGGATGAGGAGTTGTTTGTTTTTAGCATTGATAGTTTTTTTTACTTTAAAACTAAATGCACAATCTGTTTTTGATAAGTTTGAGTCAAAATTAAATGATAAGTTAACTGTTTCTCTAGGTGGTCAATTTACTTATTATAAGAATAGTCATATTCAATTTTTCCAAGAGGAGTATGATAGAGACATTACAATTTATAATGCTCAAGGAAGTGGAAGAGGTAGATTAGATGAATTTGTAAGAGGAGAGATAGGATGTACGCAATATCGAGTAGATGTAAAATATGCATTGAGTGAGAAGTATTCATTGCAATTAGAAGCTGTCCATTTGGACTATTTAGTGGACTTGGGTAAGTCTTATTATATGAGCGGAATTTGGGATGGAATGCGGATTAATAATGATGGTATACTTTATGGGAAGTTTTTAGTTTTGGAACATTCTAATGGTATTAATATTTGGAAACTAGGAATTACACGAAAATGGAAGAGGCAGAATAACTGGAAGCCATATTTGTTAATTTCACCTCAAATAGGAGTAGTTTTCTCCGCAACACAGGCCGAGATACTTTCGCAATACAATGATTATGAAAAGTATGATCCAGGTAATACTTTGGTTGGTCTAAATTATTCCCTAAGCACTGAATTCGGAATGAGAATTTTTAAAAATATAGACTTGTTTTTAAATGTTACTTATTTTCAAATGAATTTGGAAAAGGCAAAAGTAAGCGATACTTCTCATGTAACACAAGGCCTACGAGGCAGTAACTATGGATTGAATATTGCATTTTCTTTTTGACATTTAATGTGTAAACTGACTTTACAATTCTATTCTCGTATAGTGGTAAATCAGTCTTTCAGATGTCTTCACTCTTTTCTAATTCCAATAGTTAAAATCTTAAATCCTAAATTCTAAACTGCGACGTCATCCTAATGGACATTCCCAAAATTCTGCCCCTTACCATGATCTCCTAGCCAGCTCAGATAATAATCTGGGTCCTCTATCTTAACAGCATCTTCTGTCATAACTAGTGGTTTAAAAGTATCCACCATCACGGCTAGTTCGCCAGTGGATTTTTTGCCTATGGATTTTTCTACTGTTCCTGGATGAGGCCCGTGAGGAATACCGCCTGGATGTAAGGTGATCATTCCTTTCTCCACATGAGAGCGACTCATAAAATCCCCATCGACATAATATAGTAATTCATCACTATCGATATTACTATGATTGTAAGGTGCAGGAATGGACTGCGGATGGTAGTCATACATTCTCGGCACAAAAGAACAAATCACAAAACCCTTGGTCGCAAAGGTCTGATGCACTGGAGGCGGTTGATGTACACGTCCTGTAATCGGTTCAAAATTATGAATAGAGAAAGCATATGGATATAAGTACCCATCCCATCCTACCACATCAAAGGGATGAGATAGATAGTAATAAGGATATAGCTGATCTTGTTTTTTAATCTTCAATAAGAATTCTCCTTTCTCATCGTGTGTTTCTAATTCTGATGGTTTGCGGATATCTCTCTCACAAAAAGGAGAGTGTTCCATGAGTTGCCCAAAAGAATTACGATATCGATTAGGAGTTACGATCGGACTGGTAGATTCTACAACTAGAAGTCTATTGTCCTCAGTATCAAAATGTAATTGGAAAATAGTTCCTCTAGGAATAACAAGATAATCTCCATATTCAAATCGGAGATTCCCATACATGGTTTTAAGTGTGCCAGATCCTACATGGACAAAAATACACTCGTCTGCGTCTGCATTTTTATAGAAATAATCCGTAATAGATTTACGAGGAGCCGCAAGCGTTACTTTGCAATCGCTATTCATAAGCACCGTTTTGCGACTATCTAGAAAATCATCTTTTGGATTGATCTGGAATCCTTTGAGGCTTCTGTGTTTTAATTGCTTATCATGGATCGGCTTAGGAGCGACATCTATCGGATCACCTACTTGTACGATTTGGGTAGGTGGATTGCAATGATAGAGTAGGGA
>CALLXF010000079.1 GCA_938015805.1 uncultured Saprospiraceae bacterium
TAGAATGAGAAGTATACTATTCCCACTCAATAGTCGCCGGAGGTTTTGTACTGATATCATATACTACTCTATTTATTCCTTTTACTTGATTAATGATTTCGCTCGACACTTTGCCTAAAAATTCATGAGGCAACTTACTCCACTCTGCTGTCATTCCGTCTACCGAATTTACACATCTTAACGCAATCGTAAACTCATAAGTTCGCTCATCTCCCATTACTCCAACGGATTGAACGGGTAATAAAATTGCTCCCGCTTGCCAGACTTTATCATAAAGATCGTGAGACCTTAACAAATTTATAAAAATGGCATCTGCCTCTTGACAAAGTGCAATCTTATCTCTGGTCAGGTCACCGAGTACTCTTATTGCAAGACCAGGTCCTGGAAAAGGATGTCTCCCGATTAGCGTTTTTTCTATACCCATCTCAAGTCCCACTCTTCTTACCTCATCCTTAAATAGCATCCTTAGAGGTTCCACTATTTTTAGATTTAGTTTCTCAGGTAACCCACCTACATTATGATGTGATTTTATGGTTACCGATGGACCGTGTACTGAGACCGATTCTATTACATCAGGATATATCGTACCCTGAGCAAGCCACGCTGCCCCTTCTATTTTCTTAGACTCTTTTTCAAAAACTTCAATAAACACTCGTCCTATAGTCTTCCTTTTTTTCTCTGGATCAGAGACTCCTTTGAGTTCCGATAAAAATTCTTCAGAAGCATCTACTCCTATGACGTTTAATCCAGTGGTTTTGTAATTTTCTAAAACAGAAGAAAATTCATCTTTTCGTAATAAACCATTATCGATAAAAATACAATGTAGATTTTTCCCGATGGCCTCATGTAATAAATGAGCTGCTACGGTAGAATCTACTCCTCCAGACAGCCCTAATATTACTTTCTCATTTCCTATTTTCTTCTTTAAATCAGATATTGTTTGTTCTACAAAAGCGGCAGAAGACCATCTTTCTTTACAGCCTGCGATCTCTCTCACAAAGTTATGCAAGATCTCTTTTCCGTTGACCGAATGCGTAACTTCAGGATGGAACTGTAAACAATAAACAGGATTTATAGATGATACAGATCGGTACGCTGCAACTGGTATATCATTAGTTGTCGCTATAATCTCAAAATCATTAGGGATTTCTTTAATCGTATCTCCATGTGACATCCACACCTGAGATTCCTTATCTATATTTTTAAAAAGTATATCGTCTTTACTAATATTTAATGAAGCTTTACCATACTCTCTTTTATCTGATTGCTCCACCTTTCCTCCATTATGAGCAGCGATATATTGGGCTCCATAGCATACCCCTAGAATCGGAACTTTATGAATAAATGGGCTGAGATCAATCTGTAAAGCGTTTTTATCTCTTACAGAGAATGGACTTCCAGACAGTATAATAGCTTTGATCGATGTATCGATAGTTATAGCTTTGTTGTAAGGCAGTATCTCGCAATAGACTTCTAACTCCCTAAGTCTTCTGGCGATGAGCTGCGTATACTGACTCCCAAAATCAAAAATAATTATCTTCTCGTGTTGCATGCCGGCAAAGATAAAATATATTGTGTTTTAAATTGCACTCTATATAAGAATCACAAAACCTAGTAGCCTCTATGATTTAGGATTAAAAATTTAGCATTGCTATGAAGCCTATTACATCTCCTAAGATGGCATCAAAAAAAATTACTCTACCCGATTATAGGCTAATTCTATATTGTTGATATCATCTTTTATATATACTATCCCCTTAGATTTTGCATATTTGATAAAAAGATTCTGATTTAAAAAAGAATCTTCAAAACCAGTATTTAGTGGATTAATCTCGTAAACATCACTAAACTCTTTACTCCCGATCATCTGGGTAAAAAACTTTATTGTAAATAATTGTTCTTCCAATGTAGGAGTGATCACTAATAAACCACTATTTGCAGATGCAATCTGATCGAGCTCATTAAGTTCTCCTTCTAAAACAAAGATCTGTTCCATTGTTTCAGCATCTTCCACTAGGTTAAGTGCAGCTCTATGCTGAATAGATAAGATGAGATTTAAAGAACTATTTTCTAATTGGACTTTGCGTATCTCGACATTCCCTTTTAACTGACTAATAAGGCCTGGATTATTAGGACACTCAACCCCAGTCTGATAATCAAAAAAAGTATCCTTTGCAGTAGTAATATCAAAAATGATTTCTTCTCCTGTTGCTAAATTATCAAACACTACTTTTTCCGGTCCAAAATAATTATCTAAATAGGTCTTAGTCGAATTAACTATTTTAAAAGTATCTCCTTGTACTACTGCAGTACAATCATCGTTATCCCCGCATGCTATAAATATGAGTATAAAGATCGGAAGTATGATAGTGGTAATCTTCATAAATAATTTCTTTAGTATTAAAAAAATAACCTACAAATAACTAAAGAGCTTTTGTGATTTACCTCCTATGTTACGAGTCCTCTACCTTCCTTATTTATACGACCTTCCTTATCCATTTTCTTGAGCAACTTGTCTAGGATTCCATTTATAAACTCCTTACTTTTTGCAGTACTGTAGTTTTTAGCTACTTCTACATACTCATTGAGCGTTACTTTGGTCGGTATGGTTTTAAAATCTAGGAATTCTGCTAGAGCCATTTCTATCAAAATGGTATCGACCACAGCTAATCGATCGTGATCCCAATTTTCTAAAATAGGTTTTAGATCTGTTTTAAATTCGTCAGACTTTTCGTGGCTGATCTGTAGAAGCTTCTCCCCAAACTCCTGAACAGTCTCATCATCTGGTTTGAACATCTTAAAGAAATCATCCTTGTCAGATGGTAATGCCTTTATGGTTTTCTTAATTGCACCTATAACTACAGATTTATCATCGAGCCAGCATGGATAATGATCTTCTAACATTTCGTTAAAAAGCTCTGATTTTCTACAAAACCTAAAAAGCTCTAAAAGAATCTCTCTAGATGTTTCTAAATTATGCTCACCATTGATAAAATTCTGGTAAGACTCCTCTTTTAAGAAATCATTATAAATAGTCTGATGATAATCGGAATTAGCTTTTTCGACACATTTCTCTTTTTGGAAAGCACCTTGTAAGCTTTTATTGTTTACGGCGGAGGAAATAATCTCGTTAGTAAAGAGAATAGGAGTAAAACCTTTATCCTGATCTGAGGGTAAATGTTTAGACTTCCTTTTTTGAGCATCATGCTCAGCTCTCTTCGTTACCTCCATTAGGTTATAAAAACAGAAAAGATATACCTTATAGGTATTATCTATACCATCCCAATATTTCTTGTTGGCCTCAGCAAATGATAGTTCTTCATCACGATTTAAGGCGAAGAGAAGCTGCATCACTTTTATGCGAACATTCCTTCTACTCAGCATACGATCTCTATTTTCTGTTCATGAAATTAATCTACTGTAAAGAAATAAAAATTTATTCCAAAACGAGCATCATATATGTTATTTCTATAATCTAATGTAATTTGTTGCCATTTCATCAAAAGTAGGTAGTTTGTTAATGTGCCATTTCTTAACCACTTTACCATCTTTCCAAAGAACAATCCCCGGATTTGATCTAACTATCGTTTTTAATAAAATATCATCAGAGGTATAAAGAGGAATGTCTAATCCAGTATCATTTTTAAATTCTAAAACAGTTTTCTTATCAGCCTTTCCTATAACTCCGTACATTTTTACTCCTTTGTCCGTCGCGGCTTTAGATAAGGGCAATATTTTTTCCTTAAAATCTTCTAAATATTCAGGAGCCCATATATGTTTATAATATTCCTCTGCTCTCTCTTTAGTCTCTTTGACGGACTTAACGATCTGAGTAGTGCTAATATTATTATCCATCACCTCTATCGTATCTGTTGTAAAAATAGTATCTGTAACAGTCCTACTCTTTTTAACGGCATCCCCTTTTAACATGTAGCAGACCATCATGATACTATAACCATCATAGGCCAGTAGTTCTTCCGCTACATCATCTCCATATTCTAATTCCTTGATTGCGTATTCGCTAATCTTTGTTTGCTTTACAGCAGGCTCTCCTGTAATCTGATCCTTTACAGACCATTTATCCTTAGGGAATTCTTTATACCTAGTGAGGTATTCTGCCATCGGAAAACTAACTTCTTCTTTTGTTTCTTTGTTTTCTAACACATAGGTTACTGGTGCATTGGCGAAAGCCTCTTCCTCTAAAATCTTAGTTGCTCGGACATCCTTACCCTCGTTAAAAGGTCTAAAATCAACAGAAGGAATATCCCACACATAATTACTCATGCAAAATATAAAAACTGTAATCGTTACTAACAAGGTAGACCATCTTCTGATCGGCTTATTAAACAACTGCGTCATATCCTTAAATTTCCAAATAAAGAAAAATGCAGGTATCATCAAAAACACATCTTTTATAAAGGAGGTCTTAGGTTCAAGTTTTATAAAATCTCCAAAACAGCCGCAGTCTGTGACTCGCATGTTAGTCTTATTATATGATCCCCAACTAGAAAAATCAAAGAAATTAGCATCTCCGGGTACATATCCAGTTAGATAAGTAAAACCTGTTAAAAAGGTAAAGAACAACATCAGTAAAAAGAAGGACCACGAGGTAAATTTAGGAAAGGCTCCTAGCAATAACATAAAGCCTAATACTACCTCAAAAACAATAGTTACTACAGAAAAATGAACGCTGAAGTTTTCCGCAATCCATGGAAACATAGGAGCCAGAAAGGAAAACCATGTCCCCTCAAAAGCCAGTTTAAACTCATTAAAATAATCCACCAGTTTGTATGATGTCCCGAGCGGATCAACGGCTTTAACATATCCAGAAAATAAAAACCACGCTCCACAGAAATACTGAAAAAAGGCCATGACCCAGTTCTTATGCCCATTATATAAGGCAGGTTTAAGATCGATCATCCGTTCTACATCTAATGCTCTATTTTGCGATTCAGCCAGTTTTTCTTCATTGGCTAAAGCGAATGAATATTCGTACTTTTTCCATTGCCACAGTGCAAATAAAAGCAATATGCCTACTATCCCTATTCTTATAATTAATGTGGTCAAAGTCATTTTAAGAAGTTTTAGATTCTAATAATATTAAAGCAAATACAGCATAATTTACAATGTCTAGATAATTTGCATCGAGCCCCTCAGAGATAATTGTTTTCCCGTCGTTATTTTCTATTTCTTTGATCCGTAAAAGTTTCATTAGGATTAAATCCGTGATACTACTTACCCTCATTTCCCTCCATGCCTCACCATAATCATGATTTTTATCTATCATTAGTTTGAACGCAATTTTAGATTGGTCATCATATAACTGAGCAGCCTTTTGGGGTTCCATCTCATGATCATCAAGACCATCACCCAGTTCCAGTTGTATCAGTGCCATGATGGCATAATTTACTAATCCTACAAAATCTAAGTCTACTGCATCCTCAACCTTTTGGTTACCTTTCTCCTGTATACTTCTGATTCTTTTTGCTTTGATATAAAGCTGATCTGTCAAAGAAGAAGTACGTAATATTCTCCATGCCGTTCCATAATCCTTAGTCTTATCGACAAAAATATTTCTTGCTTTAGTTATGGCTTCCTGATATTGCTTTTCCGTGTCCAATGAGTATAAATTAAAGTTTTGCAAATATATATTTATAATTACGCCTATAGAAAACAAAGGTGATCAATTATTATTGGGCTTAAAGCCAATAAATATTAAAAGCTTTACAATAAGATGTTAATAATTGCACCAATGGGATTAATATTGCAGTATGCACTGGCTAATATTATCTATAATCATGAATGGGCTCATCGGAGTCATCTTTAAAATTTTTGGGGAGAGAGGGATTAATTCCTACTTAGCCATAGCCGTAAACTATTTTGTGTGCGTTATAACAGCATCTATTTATCAAGGAAGTGTGGCGGTCTCCGCAGATTTTTTTGAACAGCCGTGGTGTGTATGGGCAATATTTTTAGGAATACTGTTTCCATTAATTTTTAATCTCTATGCTTTATCAGTAAAACATATCGGAATCGTTATCTCTACCATTTTCCAAAAGATGTCCTTAATCGCCCCAGTGATTATAGGTATCTTATGGTTTTCTGAAGTAATAACATTTCTTAAAATAGTGGGTATCCTACTCGCTATTACGGCTATTATCCTATTACCCAGACAGTCAAAAGATGATAAGGATCAGAGTCATATTAAAAAGTACATATGGATGGCATTTTTAGTGTTTGGAGGAAGTGCATTAATAGATACCGGACTGTTGTTTGTGGATAAAATGGATGGAGCAGCAAGTGGTGAAATCTCTTTTATTGCCACACTATTTTTTATAGCAGGAATCGTTTCAATTCCTATTTTTTTATTCCAGAAAAATAGACTACAATTTAAAGTAGAAGCAAAAGATTTTTTAGCAGGTATTTTTCTGGGTGTCCCAAATTTCTTTTCTATTTACTTTATCACAAAAGCCCTTTCGTCAGGACTAGACGGCAGCCAATTTTTTCCTATCAATAACGTGGGTATTTTGCTCTTTGCATCGCTCATAGGAATCATCTGGTATAAGGAAGCAATGAACCCTTATCGCTATGTCGGAATCGTACTCTCTATTTTATCTATCATCCTACTCGCTATATAGGGTCTAACCGTAAATGAATAAAAGATGTCTGACCATTACTTAACCATAAGAACATTATCCATCGGTGAGTTTAAGGATAAAGGCAGTAAATTTATAGGCTATGTTTTCCCGATTAGGACCATTGAGGATATGAACAATGAGATGGAAAAAATTAAAAAGGAACACTTTAAGGCAAGGCACTTTTGTTATGCCTTTATCTTAGGAAATCACCCATCTGAAGAACGTAGTAATGACGATGGCGAACCCAGTGGTACGGCTGGACTCCCTATGCTAGGACAATTAAAAAGTAATGAACTAAAAAATGTAGGTACTGTAGTCGTTAGATATTTTGGTGGAACTAAGCTCGGCACATCAGGACTCATACAAGCGTACAGAGGAGCCGTTAAAGAAGCCATAGCCATGGCGGATATTTATGAATACGTCGTCTCTAATCAAGTTTCCATAACCTTTGACTACAGTCTGATGGGTACCCTGATAAACTTGATCAAAAAGCAAGAATTAAAGATGATCAAAAAAGACTTTGGGGAGACTGCAAAACTTATTTTAGAAATGAGAGCATCGACTACAGAGGCAAAACTGATAACACTTAAATCTGCCCTATTAAATATCAGTGAAGAAGAGTATCTTTCTAGAAAGATTAAAGATATTCCCGGAATTAAAATCGAAATACAAACGGATGCTTAAAGTAGGAATTACAGGTGGAATCGGTAGCGGAAAGACAACCGCTTGTAAGCTATTTTCTAAGCTATTTGATATCCCGATCTACTATGCAGATAGTAGAGCTAAACATTTAATGAATTTTGATCCTGTTGTAAAGCAGCAAATTAAAGAGATACTCGGAACAGAAGCCTATCATAATAACGGAAGGCTAAATCGCAAACAAGTCTCTTCTATCGTTTTTAAAAATCCTAATTTACTAAAAGCCTTAAATAGTGTGGTACATCCTGCTGTACAGGAAGACGGATTAAAATGGTTTAAGCAGCTTCCTAAAAAGTATCCTTATGCCATTAAAGAAGCGGCATTATTATATGAGAGTAAATCTTATATAACACTGGATAAAATTATCGTAGTCCATGTAGATAATGAAACTCGTATCCAGCGAGTAATTAAGAGAGATAGATCTAAAAGAGAAGCCGTACTGGCAAGAATAAAGAACCAGATGGATCAAAATAAAAAAATTAAAATGGCAGATTTTTTACTTGAAAATGATTCGCTTAAAAATCTCAAGATACAGATACAAAAACTACATATTGAATTATTAGCCCTTTCCAAATAAAAATATTTTTAGCTTTATAGCAAATTTAAAATTACTATGATTTCAGCACAATTATCATCAGAGGAGTTAATCCACTTAGAAGACAAATATGGAGCTCATAATTATCATCCACTTCCTGCGGTGCTTACTAAAGGAGAAGGTGTTTACGTATGGGATGTAGAGGGGAAAAAATATTTTGACTTTTTATCTGCTTACTCGGCTGTAAATCAGGGCCACTGTCACCCAAGAATTATCTCTGCTTTAACCCAACAGGCCAGCGAACTAACACTTACATCGAGAGCCTTTTATAATGATATGCTCGGTAAATACGAGCAGTATATTACGGATTACTTTAAATACGATAAAGTACTCCCCATAAATACTGGTGTAGAAGCTGTAGAAACGGCAATGAAATTATGTCGTAAATGGGCTTATGAGAAAAAAGGACTTTCAGAAGATGCGGTAATAGTTTTTGCTTCGGGTAATTTCCATGGAAGAACACTAGCTGTTATCTCTGCTTCTCAAGATCCAGATAGTCGTGTGGGATTTGGGCCTTATATGCCTGGAATAGAAATCATTGATTATAACAATTTAGATGCATTGGCGAAAGCCTTAGAAAATAAAAACGTTGCTGGATTTTTAGTAGAACCGATACAAGGGGAAGCTGGTGTCGTTGTTCCTGATGCAGGATACCTAAAAAAAGCAAGCGAAATGTGCAAAGAGAAAAATGTACTTTTTATTGCTGACGAAGTCCAAACAGGAATCGCTAGAACAGGAACATTATTAGCAACCTGTGGAAATTGCAACTGTGCATCGCACTGCGAAAACAAACCCGAAATAAAACCTGACATCTTAATCCTAGGGAAAGCTTTATCCGGAGGTGTTTTTCCAGTATCTGCCGTACTGGCAGATGATGATATTATGTTATGTATTAAACCAGGAGAGCATGGATCTACTTTTGGTGGAAATCCACTAGCCTGTGCTGTTGCAATCGCTGCTCTGGAGGTAGTAAAAGACGAAGAGCTTGCTTTAAATGCTAGAAAACTAGGAGTTATTTTTAGAGAAAGAATGACAGAGTTAAAAGACAAATCAGATTTAGTTACCCTCGTCAGAGGTAGAGGATTACTAAATGCAATCGTTATAAACGATACAGAGGATAGTAAAACAGCATGGAATATATGTATGTCTTTACGTGATAATGGACTCCTAGCAAAACCCACACATGGTAATATCATTAGATTTGCTCCACCACTAGTAATGAGCGAGGAACAACTACATGCTTGTTGTGATATCATAGAAAAAACTATTTTGGAGTTTAAAAAATAGTTTCTAAAAAATGAAATGATGATGGAGATAGAAAAATAGAAGTTGTTCGGGGTTAATGACTGAACTACAATGAAAATCAAGGGTGTCTGTAGTTGCCTACTTAAAATTGGGATAATTATTTACACCGTCAAAATAAAAATCATAAGTGATTACATTATAGCTATAATTGATATGTAAATGCACTATGATATGAAAAATAGAATGTATAGAAAGATCTTAGAGCTAGATTAATTTTCTATTTTTTAATAGCTTCATGACATCTGATTTTCTTCTTTGAGCAATATTTAATAGCTCCCCATCTTTCATTTCAAATTTACTTTCTTTAGAGTGCAGTTTATTTATTTGACTAAAGTTTATGATATCTCCATGGTGGATGCGGATAAAGAAGTGGGCAGTACCTTCGTTTTCTTGCGGTAGAATCTTTTGATACTCCCCTAAGTTCTTAGAAGACAGGACCTTACGACCATCCGTTAGATAAATCCAAGTGGCACTTCCATCTGCTTTAAATCTAATGATCTCTCCGATCTCTACGTATTCTCTCCCCTCTTTGGCAGGGATTGCTAGTTTATGCTTATCTGTTTTAGGATTATTTAAATCATCTATTAATTTTTGTAGATGATTAAATTCATTTTCCTTCCCTACTACCTTTTCTAAGTCTACTAAGGTTTCTATAAGTTCATCGATATTTACAGGTTTTAGTATATAATTAAACGCATGAAATTTTATGGCTCTAAGAGCATAACCTTCGTAGGCCGTAATAAATATCACATGATATTTACGATCCGGTAATTCTTTTAATAAATCAAATCCATTTTTATAAGGCATATTAATATCCAGCAAAATGACATTAGGATTTTTATCATGGATCAATTTTATGGCCGTATTTACGGAATCGGCTTGACCTACTATTTCCGTATTACTGGCATAGTTATTTATAATCGATGCGATGGCTCTTCTGCTTCTTTCCTCATCATCGACGATGAGGGCTTTTATGATTTTATCCTCTTTCATAATTAATCAGGTAATACTATATCTATTTTGGTTCCTGGGAATTCTGTTTTGGACGGATTTAAAGGAGAGATCTTAAACGTAATGTTAGTATCATATATCTCATTCATTAAATCTATACGATCTTTTATTAGTGAGACGCCTTTAGACTTATGATGTAACTGATCTCCTGATTTAATTATTTTAGAGTTTTCTATTCCGATACCGTTATCACTGACTGTCATAAGTAAACCATTTTCCATTGTGTTTATCTCTAGTCTAAGCTGCCCTTTCTTTTTTCTATGCATGAGACCATGATTAATAGCGTTTTCTACAAAAGGCTGTAATATAAGCGTAGGAATCTCTGTTGTCATTTTATCTATAGACCTATCGACTATAATTTGATATTCAAATTTTCCTTCAAATCTTAATTGTTCTAGCTCTATATATAGGCTTAGCATTTCTAATTCTTGATCTAGGTAGATATATTTTTCTTTTGACGCATCTAGTATCATACGCATCAGTTTTGCAAAAGAAGAGATATATCGATTAGCCTCTCTGGTATCATTACTAAAAATATAATCTTGTATAGAATGCAACGCATTAAACAAAAAATGAGGATTCATCTGACTACGCAATGCTTGCATTTCCAACTCTGCAAACTTCTGGTTGATACCATTTTGCTTTTCAGCACTACGTCTTACTCTATTTAATCTGTTTTGAAAATAAATCATTAACAGCAGAAAACCTACTATGATACAACTTGTCAAAAACCACCACGTCTTCCACCATGGATTCTTAATTTTAAATTGGATCGTTTGCTCTTGTCCTATTGGGTTTCCATTTTTATCAGTGGCTTTTAAATAAAATGAATAGCTCCCTGGATTGAGTGCCTGGTACTCTCTAAAGCTCGAATTAGTTACTTGCCATGATGTATCTATTCCAGTCATTTTATATTGATAATCTAGCATCCCCAAGCTCTGATAAGATAGAGCTGCAAAATCTATACGGATATCATTCTGATCGTAATCCAGTTCATAATCAGTATTTAGATTCTGATCAACTCCATTGATATTTATTTTCCGAATAACTAGAGGCGTTTTACTGGAATTATTTAATCCAGATGTAGGGGCGATAGGAATTATAGAAACACCTCTTTTTGTAGCGGTTATTAATGTATCGTTATGAACATAGATATCATTTACTTCATCAGAGGCAAGTCCATTTGCAACAGTGAAAAAATCTATCTGATAACTACAGGTATTTATAGATTCGGTATTTACTAAAATTTTTGCGACACCTTGATTTGTGGCAGCCCAAATTTGATTTTGGTCATCGATAAATAACGACTTTATAATCACTCCGTCTAACTGAGCAATCTGACACAAAGCCGATCCCTTATCATGGAAAAGTCCAAATCCATCAGATCCTATCCAAAGTCCGTTATCCTCATCTACGACTATGTCGGTAATCGATAAATCTTTTAGAGGATGATTTGGACCGAGGTTTATTAGTTTACCATCTTTATACCTACTGATTCCTGAAGTACGACCTATCCATATATATCCATATAAGTCTTGAGCAATAGAGTACGATCTAGTAGAATCTATTGTAGAAACTCCATAGTAACCATCTTCAAAATCGATACGGCTTACTCCATCAGCATGAGCTAGATACATCCTATTATCTTTACCCATAGCAAGAGCTTTAATAGGAACATTAAAAATAGCTCTTAGGTCTCGAGTGTTGTAATTAGAATTTTGGTTTAAAATATATCTACAAGAAAGTGTATTTATATTATCTAGATCTTCCAGCTTTAAACAACCTCGCTGATCACTCGCGACCCATAGCTTACCATAAATATCCCTCACCATGTCGCGTAATCCTTCCAATTTAGTATCTCGATAATCTCGCATAATACCACCAGAATATTTATAAATCATTCCCTCGTAAGTGGCGATTAATATAGATCCATCTGACTCCTTTATGATCTTAGTCGGAGTATGTTCTATAAGCTGTGGAGAAGCACCAAATAAAAAGGACTGGCTTTTTAAATTTGCGGGAGATAAAAAATATAATCCGTTAGCCGTAGCTATCCAAATATTCCCTTCTAAATCCTCAAAAACATTATTAAATTTTAATCCAGCAAGAAAATTTAGTGGTTTAGATATTGTGAGATCAGTATGCAGTATTACAGCCTCTTCCTTACTCGCTATTAGGATTCCATTTTTTAAATATCCAGCACGATCGATGTCATATTTAAAATTGAGCTTTTTAAGATCTACTGTTTTAATTTCTCCCTGCTTATATACTTGTACTCCATTAGGATTGGGAATAAAATACTGACCCTTTACTTCTTTAGGCTTTAGATATTTAGGTTGATCATTAAACTCAGTTACTACTATTTTTTCTACACCATCCTTTACATTAATTATATGCGGATTATCTTTGGTATTAAAGTAAATATCATAGTCATTATCATCATTATAACTAACGATTTGACTTACGTCGAATGTTTTTAATTCTTGTAATAACGAATCACTCTGTAGCAAAAAATTCTGATAAGTAGAAAGCTCTTGGATAAAATGAAATCCATTTTCTAAGACTAGATGAGAGTGAATACCACTATTAAAATTTGTCTTTAAAGAAAATAACTCATTATCTTCTAAATAGGCAATCTTATCAAAGGTGTTAAACCAGATCCTTCCCTTACCATCATTAACTAATCCAAATACATCATTATTAGGAAGTCCGTTCTTAACCGTATAATTAGTAAACCTCTTACCATCAAACATGGATATACCTTTATCCGTACCGATCCAAATCATACCGTTATCATCCTGATTTATATCGTATATCAAAGAACTAGGCAATCCATCCTTTACATCATAATGTTGCAGTATGGGATCCTGTCCAAAAAGACTAAAACCATTAATAACAATAAATAGGATAATTAGTATCCGCATAATATTAAGACTGCATAATGGGTTAAAAGTACAATTCCTAGAGATGTAATTGTTAATGATTAATTCAAATACATATTTATATTTTTTATATATGAAAAATCTATGCATTTTTACATCATAAATTCTTTTCAATCGAGAAAATGAAATACATACATTTTAGATACTGCCTCATAATGTTGACCTTATTTACCTGTTTCTCTGCTCTTATTAGTCAAGAGACAGCTACTTATGAACAGCTAAAAAAAGATATCGAAAAAGCCGAAGAGTTATATAATCATCAGGTTTATGGATTAGTATACACCGTTTTAGATGACTATTTATCATCAACGTATATAGTTCCAGATCAGCAAGATGCTTTGCTCATTAAAGCAACAATACTTTCTAAACGGAGCCGACTACAAATGAACTTAGATCATGCGGATAAAGATCTCATAATGGCTCTGAGAAAATATAGCCCTCATGTCTATACAGAACTAGCCCTAGTCGAACTGGCTGATTATTACTATAATAATAAAGACTATGCTCAAGCTATTTATTTTTATGATCAACTAAAAGTGCATACTGACGAACATCGTTTTAAAAAAGGATATTGTCACTTTGTAAGAAAAGAATTTAATCGTGCAAAGTCCAGTTTTGCAAACGCAAAAGATAATCGCAATCGGTTTTTTTATCCTGTAAATTATTACGACGGGATGAGTAGTTACTTTTTAAATGATTACGACGATGCCCTTAAATCATTCCAAAGAGTATCCACTTCTCAGATGTATAAGGATTACGTACCTTATTATATCACACAGATTCATTTTGCGCAAGGAAAAATGGATCTAGTAATTTCCTATGCCCAAAAACAATTATCAAATCCTAAAGTCTCCAATCTAAACAGAATAAGACTTTTGCTCGGACAAGCCTACTTTAAAAAAGGCTCTTTTAATAAAGCCTTGCCCCATCTAGAATATTATGAAGCCCATACGGATAAATTATCCCAAGAAGAATTTTATCAGCTTGCCTTTACCCAATATCAAAATAAACAATATGCTAAAGCTGCAGAAAATTTTATCGAGATAAATAGCCTCCCAGGAAAAATGGGTCAAGTCTCTAATTACTATCTTGCCGACTGTTACTTGCAGCAAGGAGATAAGACTTCAGCTCGTACAGCATTTAAAAAAGTTGCTGACTTAAATTTTAATCCATCCATGCAGCAAGAGGCCTTTTTTAACTATGGTAAATTATCAGCGGAGGAAGGATATGATACAGAGGCTATTACTACCCTCTCAAGTATCGACAGCAGCTCTAAATATTACAATGAATCACAAGGTATATTATCATCCTTATTACTACGGACTAAGGATTACAACAAGGCAATAGATATTCTAGAAAGATTACCTAATAAATCGCAGGATCTAAAAGCCACATATCAGATTGTTACATTAGCATCAGCCCTACAAGCTTATGGAGATAAAAACCTGCCGAGATCTAACATTCTTCTCCAGAAATCTATAGATCATTCTCAAGATCCTACATTTAAGTCACAGGCCATTTTCTGGCAAGCAGTAATTTTACAAGATCAGGGTAATCACACAGGCAGTTATAAAAAGTTTAATTCCTATTTTAACAGTAATCCTAATGACAATCTGCTTCCAGATGATTCTAAAACATATCTGGCAAATTATTACCAAGGATATAATCTTCTAAAATCAGAAGACTATAAAAACGCAAGTGAGTTTTTTAAATCCTCATTGGCGAAAGCCAAAAAAATAGGTCAAACTAAAAATAGAATTTACACTGATGCTCAACTTAGATCGGCAGACTGTCTTTTCAAAATAAATCGGTACGAAGAAGCAAAAAGCTTTTATCAAATTATAGGAAAAAGTAAGCAATCGGAAAGCCCTTATGCATTATATCAATTAGGAATAATAGAAGGACTCCAATCTAATCCTTATGAAAAAATTATCGTACTAGAGGAACTTGTAAGCCAATATCCTAAAAGTAATTTTGCAGATGACGCTCTTATACAACTGGGTGACACTTACTCTCTCTTGGAAAATAAAAAAGAAGCTTATAAGGCTTATGAAAAAATCATCATACAGTATCAGGAAGAGTCTCCTCTCGTAAATGAGGCTTTATTAAAGCTAGGCTTATCCAGTTACAATCAAGGAGATGTCACCACAGCTTTAAAATATTACAAAAAGGTTTTCCTAAACAACCCCAATGTCAAAGAAAGCAATGAAGCACTCATCGCAATAGAAGAGATTTACATACAAGACCTAGGTCAATCGGATGCTTATTTTGAATTTTTAGAAAACATTCCTAATTATAAAATATCAGAATACTCTAAGGATTCTCTTAATTATAAAATTGCCGAAATTCAATACGAAAATGGAGAGTATTCTAAAGCTGTTGAAAATTTTACAGAATATATCAACAAGTTTAAAAATGGTTCATTCCTACTCGATGCACACTATCGCCAGGCGGAGAGTCTTATGATTATGGAAGATTACGCTGCAGCTCTTCCGGGATTTACGTATGTCGTAGAAAGTGGTGTTAGTAAATATTACATGGATGCTCTTAAAAAAGGAGCATTGATAAGTTATAACGAGGTACAAGATTTTAATAAAGCCCTTTTATTCTATGAAAAAATTATAATCGCCTCCACGGACGAGCAGACCACGTTCGATGCATTTAAAGGAATCATGCAAAGTGCTTATAGAATCGGCGATTATGACAAAGCCATAAGTTACACCCAGAAAGTTGCAAATCATAATCTAGCAAATAAAGAGGATAAAACTATAGCCTCTTATTACACAGGTAAAATCTCTTTAGAAAAAAATATTCCTGATCAAGCGATTGCCGCTTTTAATGAAGTAATAAAAAATAACTCTGGGTCATATGCGGCAGAATCCAGTTATTTGATTTCTAAGATTTTCTACGATAAGGGACAATTAGACCAAGCGGAATTACAGTGTAAAAGCACTAATACTACAAGTGGAAATTATCCATATTGGATAGCTAGGAGTCTATTACTTATGTCGGATATATATATCGATAAAAAAGATTTATATAATGCTCGTGCTGCTACTGAGGCTGTAATAGAAAATTTCCAAAAAGATGAAGAAGTATTGGCTGAAGCCAATGTAAAACTTACTGAAATAAAATTATTAGAAGATAATAGCAACCGTATCCAAATAGAAGAGAAAGATGGATTACTAAACTTAGACCAAGGAAACAATGAATAAAATTATAAGCCTATTTACGATACTGCTATTTCCGATTTATACACTCTATGGTCAGGAGGATATTATTATTAGTGATGTCGAGGTAGTCAAAGCTTTTGAGGCAAAACTGATCGATGCAAAAAAAGTTACTGTTAGTCCGATAATACCAGATATGGAACTACCCGCTCCTAGTTACAACTATGATATAAACATTATACCATTAGAATTAGAATATCCAGATCCGGTGATAAGGCCTCTCGCAATGAAAACTGATCCACGTAATGAGCCAAAAATGGCGTGGTTAAAGACGGGATATGGAACCCTGTCTCGTCCATTTGTGGATGCGGGATATAATTTATTTATAGAAGATTTATATAGTGCCTCTGTATTTGGTCACTATGAGGGAGGAGAACAAACTTTAGATAATAATATTTATAGAGCTTATAGCCAGTTAAGCTTAAGTGCAGAAGGCAGTTATTTTTTACACCCTGCGATGAGCATTTTTGCAGACGTAGGATATAGTAGAGAAAATAGATCTATCGGATTGTCAGATGCCATCTCTAGGTCATTAGATCACTTTAAGATAGGTGGAGGTATTAAAAATAACGAACCCATCCGAGATAATATTTTTTACAGCGTAGGTGTATATTTTAACCTCGTAAAAGAATCTATAGAAGAGATCACTGAAACGACTCTGAGTATTCCTGCAATTTTTTCTTATAAAATCTCAGAGAAAGGAATTTTTAATATATCTAACGACTTTGAATTCTCTAAGGCTTTTGATACATATGATGCTTCTGTAGTTAACCAGCTTAACGCATATTATAAAAACACGAGCGGTTTAATAACCTATCGAGTAGGAGGTGATGTAATCCAAAGTAAGAATAATAAGAGTGTCTTTCCTGATGTTCTTCTTTCTTATGCCCTGCTAGAACGTAAATTAAATATTTCAGTAGGATCTGATCAAAATTATTATCGTTATAATTTACTCGGTCTATACAGAGCAAATCCTTATTTCCTATTCTCTAATACGGTAGATGACATTAATGTATCCAGATCTATTTTTGCTGGAGCCAATGGAAAACTATTCTCTTTCTCATTTGAGAGCAAAGGTGGATATAAGTTACTCTCTAATATTTATTCTTTTGTAAACGCTACTTCTAATGATTCCTATTTTGAAAACCAAAATATCCCTTCTAGTAATTCTACAGCCATATTTATAGAAGGTAATGTTTTATATAACTGGAGTAACTGGCTAAGCTTAAGCGGAAGTATAACTCAGCATTTTTATAATAACGATATAGAGATTTATCACTTACCAAATTTAGAAGCTCGTTCTAAAATTATGCTTCATGGCAGTAAATTAAAATGGAACGCATACACTACCTTACAATTTACAGATAAGGTAACGGTATTAAATACGAGTAATAATGCAGTAGAGGATTTAAATGCTCAAATTGACTTTTCTCTAGGTGGAGATTATTTTATCCTAGATAATCTAGGAATTTATTTAGAAGCTAACAATCTGTTTTCTAATAATTACGAACGTTGGAATGGTTATCGCGATTTTGGGTCTAACTTTTATGGAGGAATCAAATTAAAATTCTAAATCCTCCAAAATCGATCTAAACCTGATCTATTGCCTCATTGCATCCACTGGATCCATTCGAGATGCTTGATAAGCAGGTATAATTCCTGATATAATACCGACTAGTATAGAAAACCCTACACCTATGATCATAAAGGTAGTAGTAGCCTCTATTTGTATAGGTAGTACTGAGGACAAAACCTTTAGAATAACATAGACTAGAGAGAGACCGATAAAACCTCCGATAAGACAAAGTATAATCGCTTCTATTAAAAACTCTAATAATATAATTCCTTTTTTAGCCCCTAAAGCTTTCTTTACACCGATGATACTGGTACGTTCTTTTACAGATACAAACATGATATTAGCCACACTTACCATACCGACGATCAAAGCAAATATCCCGATAAAACCTCCGGCTATATACATCACTCCAAAAATACTATCTAACACTTCATCTAACATAGTAAGTTCGTTTAAAGAAAAATTATCTTCTTCCTTAGGACGCAAGCGTCTTACTCTTCTTAGTTCGCCTGTAAGATTATCTTTTAATGCAGTTAGTTCTACTCCCTCTTTTGCTTTTAGATAAACAAATTTTGCACCGTTCATCCTGTTATTCTCTTTGAGATTTATAAACTTCTTTGCAGTGTTGTAAGAAATCCAAATCGCCTCATCATAGTTAAACATATTAAACGGATTATCACCTTCTGCCTCGAGAGTACCTACTACCTGGAAACGTTGACCAAAAATCTTTACGTTTTTTCCGATTGGTTCTAGATTTCCAAAAAGCTCAGTGACCATTGTATTTCCCAGAATTACTTTATTACGACCTGTGTTGTATTCCGACTGTGTAAAATATCGGCCTTTATCGATATTCATGTTTTGCACCATCGGATAGTCATAACTAGTTGCAACAGTAAAACCGCCTTCTACACTACTAGAATTATACTTCAGGGTTTTACCATCCACAAAAGCCGCCCATGCCATTTCTGCTTCATTACCTAATGCTCCTTTTAAGTCTTCGTATTCGTTATAGGTAGGAACTGGACGTTTAGAATATTTCCAAAAATTATCCCCTGGATCTTCTCCCCACGGAAAAACATCAATTACGATTACATCGGATCCCAGTTCGCCGAGACCACCTTTTATGGATTGTTCTAGTGAGTTTACGGCAGACAAAACAGAGATAACACAAAATATACCTATGGCAATACCCAGAAGAGATAGAAATGTACGCAGTTTATTTCCTCTAAGGGAACTAAATGCCTGTCTAATGCTTTCTATAATAACCTTGTAATAAACTAACACAGTATAAATGGCTTCATTAAATATAAATATAGCATTATTAGAGAGTACTCGTATTTAGTTTAGACTAATGATACTATTTTTAAGTTAGAGGGCTATTATATTGGGTTAAACCCAAATTTTTTGAGAGAAGTTGGCACTATATCGATTTGAGTGGGTAAAAAATATCTATTCCATTCTGATTGTCATTTAAGTTCATATTCAAATGCCTCTTTTTCTTTTGCCTTGAAGCAAAAGAAACAAAAATTCAAGACTGTTTTGATTTCTTAACGCTCCTAAATC
>CALLXF010000080.1 GCA_938015805.1 uncultured Saprospiraceae bacterium
AAAAAATGTGTAATAAAAATATCCTTTCGCTCGTCTTCTTGATTTTCTCACAAATCTCATACGCCCAAATAAAAAAACCTACTAAACCTGCTAGCACAAGCAATCCTAGCCAATCAGTTATCGATACCTCTTATTTTAGTACTCCGGAGGGGATAACATCGAAAATGTTAGAGCTGATATCAGTGCCAAAAGGACAGAATCCCAACTGGGAAGAGTATCGAATGCTTTTTTTGCCTAATGCACAAAAAATATATGTCAACCCTAAAGCTCCTAAAGGAAGACAAGTACGGAACAGTAGCTTAGAAGAATTTATACGTAATACAGGTCCTCTCTATGGTCGTGATGGATTTGAGGAAATCGTTATAGGACAATCCATAGATGAATATAATGGTATCGCACAGGTCTTCCAGAGTTTCTATTGTAAGAACCTAATCGGCACTTATGAAAACAGAGGAATTAATACCTATCAATTAGTTTATGCAGATGATAGATGGTGGATCACGAGTGTTACTTTTACGAATGAAACTAAAAGTAATCCCATCCCTAGCAAATATTTATTTAGCGAAACTGAAGAAAAAAATAATCAAAGTGATAGCATTAAAAAGGTAAAATACAAACTACCAAAAAGTAACAACCCAATGAAAAAGAAATAATAAACTTACTAGTTTATCACTTCTACCTCTGAGCGATCGTCTTTACGGACATCCTCACCGTTACCGTTCATAACACAGGTTTCTACTTTTGCAATAGATACATCACCTGAAGAGGGAGAGATCACATCGACGGCTATTCCGTTGTTTTCAAAAACACAATTTAGGGCATGTACATAAGAAGCTTCTTTTAACCATATCCCCTTACTACTTCCTATAATAGTATTTTCCTCAAATAATGTTCCTAGCGTTTGTCCAAAATTCTCGCTGCCGATTTCTATTCCTGCATCGTGACAATTACTGATCACATTATTCCTAACTGTTACATCTATGCAACCATTTAGATCGATCGCATCATCCGCACCATCGTTCATAACATTTTCAAAAATAACACCGTCATCACAATTTATAAATTCTACAGCATCTGGCACTTTGGTAAAATTATTTCTTCCTACCATCGGTACATTTACATCATGTAATAAAACGCCTTCTACCTTATTTATACCTACAAATATGTTATCCGTAACTTCTACACTACCAAACCAAAATCTTAAAATGGCAGATTCCCAAGTAAGGTCTTGCGAATTATTAAAAACACAATTGGTTATTTTATTGGTAGTGTTATAAGAAGTGATGATGCCGTCGGTAAGATGGACATGATTCATTATGAGTTTTTCGGATTCCCCTTTTAAAGAAATCTTTCCCCATCCAGTTCCAGGATTTTCTGGATTAATCAAAATTGGTTCGGCAGCGGTACCTTCCATGATCACGTCTCCTTTGATATTTATAATTACTTCATCAGAAATAATTAATTGGGCTCCAGCCTCGACAGTTATATCTTCGTCCTCATCTAAGTCCATATTCTGTGTTATAAAATGAGGCGAATTTGCTTTGTCATAAGTAAACCCATCATTATTACTATCTGAGTTATTGCAGGCAAAAAAGCTGACAAGAATTAAAATAACGATCAAGTTCAAATTATTCATTATGCCTCAAATTTTATGGATTTAACTAAGTATTCTAGCTCTTGCATATAATCTCTTTTAGATTTTCCAGGAGCATGTACAAAGGTTGCTATAAAAACGATCTCACCTGCTTTTTTGTTATGGATCATATAACTTCCAAAAGGCCCGCCATCAAAACTCTTAGTCATCTCCCATATCCCTCTGATCTCTTTTGCATACTGCCCATTTACTTCTCGGGTATAGTCAAAAACCGGAAGATCCACATCATTTATAACCAGAGTATTATTTATGTCCTCCGCATCTACATTTTGACCAAACTGATTAGTCAATTCTTTGAGGTAATCCTTAGTGAGTTGCTCTTGGTTCTTATACGGCATCTTTTTTATAGCGATATTAAGGATAGCATTTTTTGTGTCCTTTCGGAGCCACATAAAATCATCGTCTATTTTGGGTAATTGTACATAATCAGAAGGTATGGTTAAATCTATGTGATAACTGTTTTTGACTCTTTCGGAAAGTCCTAAGTTTACATTATTTGCATAAACACGAGCATGTAATTGTTCTTCATTATGGACATGTATTCTTTTGGCTATAGCCGAAAAGTTTTCTCTAATATTAACGGCAAGTTCGTCCTCATTTCTACCTAGGATATATATAATGATCTGACCTCTCGCCCACTTATCCTTTCCAAGCGATGTTTTTAATTCGCCTGTTTTTCTGATTTTCATAAAGCGATCCTCACCTAAATCTTGCTTTACCATTTTAGTCACAGCAGAATCATCGTCGTTTAAATTACAAAGTACGACATAGGTACGGAGTTGCTTCCGCAATGGCTCCGCATCAAGATTTTCTTTAGAAAAATAACGAATATCAAAAAACGGCTCTGGCGATGGCATCAGCGGATATGCAGATGCAAAATAATACTGGAATGTATCACCGATCATCGTATTCCAGTCCTCTTTATCGGCGACTGCGATAACCTCATTTAAGACCCCAAAAGAACCAGGCTTTACACCAGTCGACTTACGTAGATCCTCATTACAGGCACTGCAGATTACGATTAAAAGAACTCCTAGGCTGTAAAATAGATGTCTCATCTGTCTATAAAGATAAGTTTATTGCAATAATGCTTTTACACAAGATGCTTCTTAAGAAGATTTTGGCGTATTCTTATAAAAGACCCTGGATCACGTTTTCCTCAGTTATACCTTCCGCTTCTGCCTTATAATTACGCACGATTCTGTGGCGTAAAACATAATTGGCTATAGCCTTTACATCCTCTATATCTGGCGAATATTTACCACTGATTGCTGCATGGCATTTTGCTCCTAGTACAAGGTACTGAGATGCTCTCGGCCCGGCTCCCCAGCTAATATAATTATTAACCGTATCCGTTGCCCTGGCAGTATTAGGTCTAGTTTTAGAAGCGAGAGACACTGCATATTCCAGTACATTTTCTGCTATTGGTATTTTACGGATCAGTTGCTGATAGTACATGATCTCTTCTCCAGTAAGTATATTAGTTAGTTTTGCTTTAGTACCCGCGGTCGTAGATTTTACTACTTGTACCTCTTCCTCGTAAGAAGGATAATCGAGAGGAATATTAAACATAAATCTATCTAGCTGGGCCTCTGGTAATGGATAAGTCCCCTCTTGCTCTATAGGATTCTGCGTGGCTAAAACAAAAAACGGTTTAGGCAACATATGTCTCTCTCCTGCTACAGTTACCGACCTTTCTTGCATCGCTTCTAATAATGCAGCTTGCGTTTTAGGAGGTGTTCTATTTATCTCATCTGCTAGAACAATATTAGAAAATATAGGTCCTTCGTTAAATTTAAAATTACGAGATTCATCGAGTACCTCGGAACCTGTAATATCTGAAGGCATTAAATCTGGTGTAAATTGGATTCTCTTAAAACTAAGATCGAGTACTTCGGAGATCGTACTAACTAGTAAAGTCTTAGCAAGTCCTGGCACTCCTACCAGTAAACTATGTCCATTACTAAATAAGGATATAATCACCGTTTTTACCACCTCGTCCTGACCTACGATCACTTTTCCGATCTCGGCTTTTAAATCTTTATACGACTTTGCTAATGCATCTACCGCTTCTACTTCCGAATTAAACTGTACACTCATATATTATCTTACTATATTCTATTCTAATTTTAAAACTGCAAAAATACACTATCTAGGTTATTTCGACATAAAAGGACAACTTAGTAACTGGTGTAAAGGGCTTTTATTATTAAAAAAGCTATTTATGATGATGAATTACACATAAATATCATTGTAACTTATCACAAAACACTTCCATCAACTGTAATGGCTCTTATTTTTCTCCAGTTTCAAAATACAATGTAAATTCAAAAGAATTGCAAATTTTACTAACTGCCTATGCTCTATATAAATTCCAAACTGATTCCGGATCATTAAAATACACTAAAAAACAACCTATGAATGAGAAATATATAATAAATCAACTTTCAAAAAATCTAAGGACGTTCTCTTCTATGCTAAAGGGTATTCCTCAAGATTTATACTTATTTAAGCAAAATCCAGAACACTGGTGCATCCTAGAAATAATATGTCATTTAATCGATGAAGAAAAAGAAGATTTTAGAATGCGATTACAAACCGTCCTAGAAGCACCTTTTAAACATCCTCCCATTATCGATCCAGAAGGCTGGGTAAAAAATAGGAATTATATAAATCAAAGTTTTAAAGAAAAACTAGCAGAATTTAAAAAAGAACGTAGAGCTTCCGTAACATATCTAAAAGCCCTCGACCAACCTAAATGGAAAAACTATTATGAGCATCCTTCTTTAGGACCATTAGACGGACATCATTTTTTACGAAATTGGTTAGCTCATGATTACCTCCACGTAAAACAAATTACAAGGCTTAAATATCAGTATCTACAATCTATTACATCTTCAGATTGCCGTTATGCAGGTAACTGGTAATTATAGTATTGGTTCTACCATCGATAAACACCAAATATTTAAAAACCGTAGAATTATCGCAAACATTTCTTTAAATTGGATTCTACGAATTTTTACAATTATGAATAGAACTATTCGAGCTATATCTTTTATAGCCCTTTTTTGTTTTTTATCATTCATGGGAAACTCACAAAACAGTGACGAACCTGCAGTGATTACCGCTAAATTTGTAATCCAAAATGTACATATTATTGCTAAGCCTGGAACTCCTGCTAGTTTTGGATCTGTACTTATAGAAGATGGAATGATAAAGCAAGTCGGACGTGCAGTAACTATACCCTTCGATGCAGAAATTATAGACGGAGATTCTATGTATGTTTACGCAGGTTTTATAGATGCTTTATCACATACTGGTGTAAAAAAATCAGACACAGACGACGATCGCCCTAAAGTAAAAAACCCAGGTTACCCTCCAAATGATGTTGCTGGAATCACTCCTGAATTATCAGCTTTTGATTTTATATCTCATAAAGAAAAATCTATTAAAGATATGAGAGGTCAGGGATTTGGTATTTCTCATGTCGTTCCTCATGGCAGGTTATTCCCTGGTCAGGGAGCCATCATTTTATTGGATGGTAATAATGCAGATGAGATGACCATTAAAAAAAATACATCGACCTACTCACAATTTAAAGGAGCAAGAGGGATGTATCCTCAGACCATCATCGGACAGATGGCAAAGTGGAGAGAAATGTATCGCAGTGCTTCCTATGCAAAAAAGCACAACTCTAGTTTTGCAACTAATCCAGTGGGTATTAAAAGACCCTCTTATGACAAAGCAATAGAAGCTTTAATTCCGGTAGTGGATAAAAAGCAAAAAGTCTATTTTAAAGCATCTAAGGCAATGGAAATAAGCAGAGCCATGGCTTTACAAAAAGATCTTGGCTTCTCTATCGTGCTTAGCGACGTAAAGCAAGCCACGCATGCGATTAAATCTATAAAGGCATCTAAAGCTGATATCTTATTATCTATCTCTTTACCTAAAGAAGAAAAGAAAGATGAGGACAAAAAGAAAGAAGAAAAAGATAAAGTAAGTGATAGCAAAGTAATAGAAGGTAGTACGATCGGAGCTCCTCTATCAGCAAAAGAGGTAGAGAAAAAGAAAAAAGAACATAAAGCAAAATCTAAGAAAGAGAAGAAGAAGAAAAAAAAGAAAGACCCTGAAAAAGAAAGGCTAGAAGCTAGAAAAAAGGCGGCTGTAGCCGAATATGTTTCTCAAGCGGCGATGTTAGAAAAAAATAATATTCCTTTTAGTTTTTCATTTATAGATAGTAAGGCAAAAGACTTACATCCTAATATAAGAAGAATGATAGCTGCTGGCCTTAGTGAGAAAACTGCACTTGCAGCTTTAACTACAGAACCCGCAAAACTACTCGGTATATCAAATATCGCCGGGACTATAGAAAAAGGTAAGCTCGCTAATATCGTGATGACTGATAAACCCTATTTTGAAGAAAAATCTAAAATCAATTATGTGTTTGTAGAAGGAACTCCATTTAAAACTGAGGTAAAGAAAAAGAAGAAGAAATCAGAAGATGGTGCAGATGGATCGGCAGACATAGTGGGTAAATGGACTTATGAAATGAATATTCCGATGCCCGATAATACAGGTGTAATCCTAATAGAAAAAACAGACGACACCTATAAAGTTAGTATCGCTTCTGTAGATGATCTCACAGATTTTGAGGAGATAGAAGATATCGAGTTAGATGGAAATAATCTGGTATTCGATTTTGATGTAACGGACGGGATGACTATGAACGTAGAAATGGATTTAAATTTTGATGGTGAAAGTTTTGAAGGAACTGTTACAGCTGGACAGTTTGGGACATTCGATATGTCAGGAAGTAGAGAATCCAAAACCCCTAAATTTTAAAAAAATAAGCTTATATGAAACGCTTACTCTTTATACTATCCTTTGTAATCATATGCCATGTAGGTTACAGTCAAGATATTCTAGTAAAAAATGGTACTCTCATAACGATTACAGATGGGGTAAAAGAAAACACTGATATCCTCATCCGCAATGGTAAAATATCACAAATTGCAAAAGGAATAAAAGCTCCTTCTGGAGTGGAAGTAATCGATGCGGAAGGTATGTATATCATGCCTGGAATCATAGATGCACACTCCCATCTAGGAATAGATGCCGTAAACGAAGCTACAGATCCTAATACCGCACATGTGTGGGTAGGTGATGCGTTAAATCCCTATGATGTAGGAATCTATAGAGCTCTAGCAGGAGGCGTAACGACCAGTCATGCTATGCACGGCTCTGCAAATGCTGTCGGAGGTCAGTGCGAAACCATTAAGCACAGATGGGGCGTCCATGATCCAGAAGAGCTACGTATGATCGGAGCTCCTCGTACAATAAAATTTGCATTGGGTGAAAACCCAATGAGAGTGCATGGAGAAGGTAGAGGTCTTACTCCTCGGACTCGTATGGGTATGGAACAAGTTTTTAGAAAATCCTTTGCAGATGGACAGGCTTATATGGATGCATGGAATGATTATAATAGTGGCAAAGTAAAAACACCTCCCGCTTATGACCTTAAAATGCAAACGATGGCTGATATCCTGAAAGGAGAAATTCTAATCCATTGTCATTCCTACCGAGCAGATGAGATCCTGATGCTTATGGATGTATTATCTGATTATGGCGTAAAGAACATCACCTTTCAACATGTAAACGAAGGCTTTAAAGTTGCTCCAGAGTTAGCTGCATTCGGAGCACATGCTTCTGTATTTTCAGACTGGTGGGCTTATAAATTTGAGGTGTATTACTCCACGGCATATAATGCAACTATCTTAGCAAAAAACGGAGTAGTAACTTCTATAAATTCGGACTCACGGGAACTCATACGTCACCTGTATCATGAGGCTGCAAAAACGCAAAAATATGGTGACCTATCAGATAACGAAGCGTTAAAAATGATCACTATTAATCCCGCCATCCAGCTAGGTATCGATAAAGAAGTAGGCTCTTTAGAAAAAGGAAAAGATGGAGATCTCGCTATATTTAATAAGCATCCTTTATCTATCTATGCCATTCCTCAAAAAACTATTGTGGATGGTCATATCCGTTTTGACATAGATAATGATATGGATGATATTAGATTAGATGTAGATCCTACAGAAACGATTCCTGCATATATCGAGACTCAGTCGCATGGTGGGCACAGTTGTGGAGATGGCTGTATGCAAGGAGTTGCGGAACACTTACTTCATAAACACTAATCCACTAAACGTAATTTTAAAAAGAATGAAATACTTATACATAAATATCATAGTTCTCGCAGGCCTTTTACTAGGATGTACCAGTTCGATACATAGTCAAATCACCAAGAAGGCTTCATACGGTAATTTTATAATCAAAAACGCAACGATCGTTACAGTTACTAAAGGTACTTTTGAAGGCAGCGTAACCATCCAGGATGGTATTATCTCTGGAGTTTCTAAATCTGGATCGAAAGATAAAACTGTGATGGAAGGCGGGGCAACGATCATCGATGCTAAAGGAATGTATGTTTATCCAGGCATGATCGATGGAGGAACACATATAGGTCTTGGTGAGATTGGAGCCGTGTCTCTTACTCAAGATTATAATGAGCTAGGCGATTTTATACCACACATGCAAGCACTTACAGCAGTAAACCCGAGTTCTGTAAATATTCCTGTAAACAGAATCGCCGGAGTTACCACAGCACTTGCTTGTCCAGATGGAGGGCTATTTCCTGGCACCGCTGCACTTATCCATTTACATGGATATACACCAGAGCAGATGTTTGCTGGTTTTAAAGCTCCAATCCTTAATTTTCCCGCCAGTGGAAAAAGAGGACGGTGGGATAGAAGATCAGAAGAGGATGTAAAAAAAGATGAAGAAAAAGCCAATAAAAAACTGAACGATATCTGGACCAAAGCTAAGCAGTATACAAAGATAGATTCATTGGCTACAGCCAAAAATAAAAAGAAAGCCGGCTTTAATCCTCAGATGGATGCACTTATGCCTGTCATCAGAAATGAAATGCCGTTACTGATCGTTGTGAATAAAGATAGCGATATAAAAGCAGCTATAAAGTGGGTAGAAACACAAAATGTAAAGGCCATATTTATGGGTGTAGCGGAGGGATGGAGAGTCGCAGAGGAAATAGCTAAAGCAGAAATCCCAGTAATCGTCGGACCAGTATTAGATAATCCTAGAAGAGCAAGTGATCCTTATGAAATCAACTATGCTAATCCAGGAATTCTAGCTAAAGCAGGTGTACAAGTCGCCATCAGAACAAATGAAACCGAAAATGTACGTAATCTTCCGTACAATGCTGGATTTGCTGCAACTTACGGTATGGGAATCGATGAAGCTCTAAAGGCTATTACGATTAATCCTGCACAAATATTTGGACTGGGAGATAAGCTAGGTAGTATAGAAAAAGGAAAAATCGCTAATCTAATTATTTGTACTGGAGACCCATTCGAAACCAAGACTGATGTAAAACATGTCTTTATAAATGGATGGAATATTCCTATGGAAAGTAGACAGACCCTTCTATATGACGAGTTCCTAGACAGAAGTCCTGGCATGAATAAATAATCGATACCAAAAAAAAATGAAACAATTTTTAACTTATATATTTCTTTTAATTTTTATATCGGTTATTGCTACGGAAGCTGCTAATGCTCAGCAAAAATTTAATCAGCATAATCCTTACGTCAGTAATTCGGAAATCCACTGGCTCCGGCAAAAAGAGATTAACCTTTTTGACAAACCGATAGTAGATGACCTTTTTACGAGCAACATCCGTAAAACCATAGATTATAGAGATCGATATAACAGTAAAAAATCAGGATACTTAGCTGCGGTTACAGCGACTGCTTTTACCTATGTCGTAGGTGTTACAGGACTTCTTTTATCCGGAGATTCTGTGGGACAAAGTGAAAGTAGACGTAACCTTAAACCTATTTACTGGAGTTCTATTGGTCTCGGAATAGGTGGAACAATCTGGTCTTTTAATTTAAACAAGGCTAAAAATATAGCTAGATCTGAGTATGAGCAACAACTAGAAATTACTCGAGATCAGTATAATATCTTATCTGGTGGATAGATTATTTTATACGATCTCATTAGTAATAATGCTCGGTAATTTATCGTCAGCACAACATACATTACCCTACCCTAATCCCTACGTAAATAAATCCGAACTACACTGGCTCAAAACCCAGAAAATCGATTTAAGTAAAAAACCCATTCCTGATAAAGAGTTTATTAATGATATAAGGATGACCCTAGACTTCAAGTCTAAAAGTCGGACGACAGCTGGCAAACTTACTGCTGTTTTAGCTTTATTTACATTTACTACAATCTACTATGTCACTGGCGAATATGAAACCCCTAGTGGAGCATTTAGGAACACCCTTATGGGATCTATAGGCATTACCTCCGCAGGACTCGCCACAAAATATCTAATAGATTTAAATTCGATCCGATCTAAACAAAAGAGCAGACTCAAAATAGCGCTAGATAAATATCAATTATTTATGCAGTAATATTATACTGATTCTGGTTTTACTGTACCTTTGCGTTTGTATATATTAAAAATTGCTATAATACTTCCATATGGATCTAAAAGAGCTGATTTCTGTAACCCTCATTTTATTTTCTGTTATCGATATTCTCGGTAATATTCCAGTAGTCATTAGTCTAAAACAACAGGGAAATAAAATACATTCTGGTAAAGCTACATTAGCAAGTGCTCTTATCATGATTCTTTTTTTAATCGTAGGAGAAAAATTACTTAAACTATTTGGAGTAGATATACAATCCTTTGCAATAGCTGGGGCTTTAGTAATTTTTCTAATCGGACTAGAAATGATCTTAGGTAGAGATATCTTTAAATCATCTCCTAATATGAAATCTGTTTCTGTATTTCCGCTGGCTTTTCCTTTAATAGCGGGAGCAGGAACTCTCACAACCATCCTAACCCTAAAATCAGAATATCAAGTAACTAATATCATCGGTGGAATCATCGTAAATCTGATCATTATCTATGGCGTTCTAAAATCTTCTGGATGGATCCAAAAAAAGATAGGAAATCAAGGTGTGGAAATTTTAAGAAAAGTATTTGGGATTATTTTATTAGCCATCGCTATTAAAATTGCTAAAGAAAATCTCTTATTTATTTTTAATGAATAGAAGTCGACCATTCTGTTTTGGGGTCTTGCCCCAATGTTTAAGTCTATTCCTTATCAGAGTTTATACTTAAGTTATGTATAAACTAAGGTGAGCAATACAGCTAAAATTATTCTACCGCTTATCTCTTCAATTAGATCCTTTAATAATTGGATTAACAAAAATCAGCATTGGGCTTTTGAAAAATAAAAAAGCCCAATGCTTAGGAAGGCATCGGGCTTAAGGATTGAATATTTATATTTTCATTGGGTTTAACCCAATATGTAAATCAAACTATTTTAATCTGATTATATATTCTTAACTCTTCTAGTAGGATAAGCAACAGTAATACCTGCTTCTCCAAATGCTTTCTTAATTTCTTTGTAAGAATTAAAGTAAACATCCCAGTAAGTCTCGTCTGTAGCGAATGGTCTAACTGCTAGAAGAACATTGTTCTCATCAAATTTTTCGATCTCGATGGTAGGCTCATCTGGTAATCTTTCTGATACTTTATCTAGTGCACCTTTTATGATGTTTTTCACTTTATCAAAATCTTCCTCATAAGGCATTGCAACATTAAGATCCACTCTCAATTTACCATTTGCAGTTAAGTTAGTCATGATTCCACTTGTAGCAATTCCGTTAGGCATAATTACTTTTTTATTATCCAGAGTGTTTATGATCGTATTAAAAACTTGAATCTCCATCACATGCCCTACCGTTCCTTGTATATCCACTAAGTCTCCTACTCTATAAGGCTTAAAGATTAAAATCATTACTCCTGATGCAAAGTGTCCTAATGTTCCTGACATCGCTGCACCTACTGCTAAACCTGCACCGGCAAGTAACGCTGCAAAAGCTGTAATCTCGATACCTACAGCACCTGCCGCAGTAAGAACTACTAATACCTTTAGTAAAACACTTACTAAAGATTTTAGGAATGGCTGTAGGTCTCTATCTACACCAGATTTTTCCATGCTCTTTCCCAGAAGATTTACTATCATCTTTACAATCCAGAAGCCTATAATTAGGATTACGATAGCACCTATAATCTTAGGAGCGTATCCTATGGCTGCATCTATATACTCAGGTATTTTGGCTGCAAAATCAAAACCTTGGTTAACTTGTTCTTCCATTTATTTTGTTTTTATTTAGTTATACAATTATGACTATAACCTATCTATCTAGGTCACGTATTTTATGTTATCATTTTTAAATTTTGCGGAACTTTTTACAAAAAAACATTTTCCAATAATAAAAAAAGCCCTCCAAAACATGGAAGGCTTCATTTTTATTGTAGCAACTAAAATTTGTTAATTCAGATTAAATCGAGCTGTAAGCCCACCGTAATATCTAGTAAATGGAAACTGGTTATTTACACCTTCTGCCTTTGGCTTAGTCGTTTCATAATCGAGAAACATACGTAAAGTCAGATTCTGGTTTACGTTATATTCTAATGACGGACTAAATCTGATACCAGTCTGACCTCTATTTAGCTCACTTGTTCCTTGCTGATATCTGTGTACAAATGTTACATCATCGAGCATAGAAAAATCTACGTTAAAAGTAAGCTCTCTCGGTTTATTATCCGTACCTCCTCTTCCGAGACCTCCACGATTAGTAGATTGCTTTTTACGATCTTTTTTATCTGCCTCTTCGTCCTCCTCTCCATCTTTTTTCTTCTTCTTACGTTTTGATTTTTTATCTCCAGTAAGGAAGGCAATGTTTACATCTTTAAATGTATATCCGACACCGATCGTAATGTCTGTCGATTTTTTCTCTTGTATGTTTGCGAGTATATCGGTATTTAAATCTAAAGTTCTAGATTTCTTATACTCGACACTTAGATTTAAATCGTTTTTAGTTTTCATCTGTATTCCGATTAGCGGAGAAAAACTTTCGTTAATCTGTACGAGAGGCACCTCAAATCTGGTATAAAAATTACCTGTCGCATCATTTACAGTATTTAACCTTTCGTAATCAAAATCTTGATTAGTCGAGTACTGATTTATCCTCATTGTCGACTTATAGGAATGGGTCAAATTAAATTGGGCTAATCTATTTTTAAAGAATCCTATGTTTTTTAAACCATTATATCTAAGTGTCCAGTTAGGACGAGGAATAAATGATGGTCTCGATAACTCATAAACTAATCCGGCCTGCGTTCCGGCTCCTGTATCTCTTTTTACCCAAGAATCATCGATAGGTCTTCCTGTATAAGTAGCTACAAAAGCCGCTAACACTACATCCGACTGTACGGCTCCATACCCATTAGTATACGCACTGCCATCTAGATCATGTTCTCCCTGTCCCAGAAGATTAGATATAATTTTTCTATTATCTAAGAAGTCATCAAACATACCTTCTAAATCATCATTAAAGAAGGTATTTAAAGCAAAGTAAGATACCTCGATACTTCCTACTTCTCTCCTAGCTAGTTCTTGGAAATCATCCGGATCTCCATCCAGTCCTTTAACTGTTTTGAAATTTTCAAACACATCGTTACTAGCTCGTTTTTTAAAATCTACATCTATCTTAAAATCTTTAAAAGGCTCGATAGCTACTTTAGCATCGTAAGTAACTTCTTTACGCTGCGAAACCTGATTATTTTGCAAACTCGATCTTGTAAACCATCCTTTATTAACACCTTGATATAACCAGTTATTTTGATTATTAAAAGATATATCTGGCTGCCATCCAGAAACGAAAGCCCATCCCGGAGCATTAAAACCAGATGACAATCCTAAAATATTTGCTTCCAGGTTTTCACTTACTCCTGCTTCATTGACCGCACTTATCCCTGGCACTACAGTCCCTAAGTTTTCTTTGTAATTAAATTTGACACTACGTAACATCAACAAAGGTCTTACTAATGCCCTTACGGCGAATGAAGGACCATCATTCTTATCTTTTTTACGAGCATCTTTTTTATCAGTTTTACCAGCGACATCTTTTTTACCGTCTGCCTTCAGATCCTTATCTTTTTTAGATCTCTTAGTGTTAGACCTTTTTTTACGAGGATTTTCTATCTGCTTTAAAAACTTAGACTTTTTGTATAATTTATCAAATCCAAAAGTGGTATTGATCGATCGATTTTGACTATTGTCAACTGTATGTCCATAGTCCTCAGCCGATAATAATGCCGCTGACCATCTATAATCTGCTCCATACCGTGCTTTTACAGTTATCCAATCTGTCAATGGAATATGTTTTAACGGTACATTATAAGTAACATCAAAAGTGTGTGTGTATTCCTTATTTCGACCTCCCGAGTAAAGGTTCTCCTTCCAATATGGATCTACATCATCAGTGGTATAAGAACCGTCATCACCTGAAGTTTTTCCTCTCTCGTCTACTAATGCTCTATCATCCGGATTAGATGATATACCCGTTCTACGGAGCTCATCAATTACAGCTCTATTTTTTGCATCAAAATTAAATTTCAGATTTTTAGTCAGATCCCATTTAAATCCATATCCTCTATCCCATGTAAATCGCTGATCATCAAATGTAAATACTGGAACATCAGGTTCTCTAAATGTCCTAGTGTTTTTGAATCTTCTCAGCTCGTTAGTGACATACATACTATTAGGCAGCAATCCGATATTTATCTCCTTTATTATCTTAAGCCATTTACCTTTTAATTTTTTAAACGGTTTGAGCATTTTTACTCGATTAGAATAATTATAATCTAACTTAAGACGCTGATCTTTAGATATATCTTCTTTTATTAAAAAGTCTTTACGTTCTGTTTGTGTCTGGGCATAACTTGCACTAAGATTAGAGATATCCCACGGCTTAGGTGTAGAAGCTTTACCCTTTCCTCCACCTGATGATCTCTCTTTTCTGACATTAGTAAAGTTGAATGTTTTTATGGTCTCTTCTTCGATAGACCTTTCTCTGGAATCTACGCCTGGCAAAGCCGCTTCTACCTCATCTAAGGTAAGGTCGAGCTCATAAGCATCAAATTCTGGGGTGATTTTTTCCTTGGCATACTGTGCATAAAACGGAACTTGTAATCCCCATTTATCCGGGAAAAATTTACCTAATTGGATATCCGCCGCAACATCATATTGCAGTACCGTTTCTTTTGCTCTCTCATCTACTTTTTGATCCAGTGCTCCCCATCCTAGCGAATTATAACTTGCTGAAGATGTCAGTCTACCTAGATCTGCCATCTGTACTTCTAGTCTAGCAGTACCTGCAAATCCTCCTCTCTCTTGTAAACCTGTTGCTCTTAATTCGTTTATCCATACCTCTCCATTAAACGGTATATCCTGGTCATTTTTATTTCTTATTCCTATTTCTATTCCTTTTACATATCCTAAACTCGGGAGTCCTTTTATAGAAATCCGTTCGTCTTTAGATGTTGTCGGATCGTCGACAGTAAAGCGTTGTGTGTTAGGTACTCCTGCTGCTGCCCTTTGTTTTTTAATATCTGTAAATTTCTCCAGAACAATATCGATAAAGTTAGAATCTAACCATACATGTTCCGGATCGGCTCTTTTAGTCTCGTCATTAGAGAAGTATAACGGTAACTCATATTCGTAGTAATTATTTACAAAATCTTTCCCCACTTTTACATAGATACAAAGATCTTTATCATCTAATTGCTCAAAATTCATCAGGTTTGTATCCTGCTCGGCATGAACGTATAATTGTAAATTTTCGAATACACGGAGGTCTACTTCTATATTTTTAAATACCGCGGCTGTACATTCCTCGTAAAGGGAGTCAGTCTGGGGCCTAAACATATCGTTTACATTTAAGACAAGTGCTTTTTCATCTTGGAGTACTGTAGAAAAAGAATTAAAAAATTCCTCTTGCTTAATACCCGGTGGTAATGTATAATTAAAAGGAATTTTACCAGCATTTTCCTGTAATCCTACATCGTCAATAGAAAAATCAAAAGGTAATTCACCTGATTGGTCATCTAATCTGCATAGAGCATCTTGTCTTCTCCATGTATTCCTGACCATTTCCAATTCGACAAATCGCAAAGTTTTCTGAGTCTGGAATCCAGTCATAAGCATCCTCATAAACTGGATAGATCTAAATCCTTCTATATCATTTACAGAAACTCCTCTGTTAATAGGTACTTGGAATCGATACCATCTTTCTACTACACCTCCTCCTCTATCAAAAGTTTTTTCATCTCTAATAAAATCATCATCAAAACGCTTTAAAGCACCAGGATTAGTCTCATCCTCTTCTAAACGTATGACATACTCATAAAAGCTTTCTCCAGTGTTAAGCGAACTGTTACCATTGAGGTCCTCTTTGTCAGGATTAGGATTACCTCTTATCGCTATATTATTCCCTTGCTGGTTATTTTGTTGATTAGGGAAATTACCTTGAGGATTATTAAAAGCTTTAGATTTTACAATGATATTATCGTCTTGCTGTATAGTACCGTTATCAAAAAAGTAATTATCATTAGATGGATCAGCACGTAGAGCCTGCACATTAATGGCACTTGCGCTAACTTCATTTACATAATCATTAAATTTCCCTAGCTCATCCTGATCATTTAACCCATCAAAACCGAGATCTTGCTCATCGATTTTAGCTACGTTAAAACCATTATTAATTGGAATCTGATCTGGTATGGTTCCCCATACTGTATTTTGAGTAGGGATCATATCACCATCTGTAGGTATAGCGTTCTCAAAAAACTGTAAATCATCTTTAAGAATGTCTTCTGATACATTTCCTAGATGAAATATCAGCTTTCCTTTTTCTCCATCATTATGAGTACTACCATCTGTATCACTGGTTCCATCTCTCCGATCTAGATATGGACTGAGCAACCAGAAATCAATGTACTCTACATTAGCCGCCTGGAAATCTGGATTTTGCAAATATCGCGTTATACCTCCCCATCTAGACTCAGGGTTATTTAAGTAAATTTCACCGTCTCCATTTTGACTTAATGGGACATTGATACCATCAGATATACTACCAAAACCATTTACTGGATCAAAATTATAAGGCCCTCTCTCATTAGGAAAAAAACTAACATCAAATGTAAATAAGTCGGTCAGATTTATTCCATTATTTTGTCTATCAAAAAAGTCGGTTTGGTCTATTACTCTGGCGTAAGGATCATTTCTATCATCCGCACTACGGAATGACCTATCGATCACATACCAGTTAAATCTAGCTCTATTATATCCATTTGCCAGATCATTACTCAATGCTCCTTCTTGCCACATTCCATCACTATCCGGCCATATAGGATCAGACGGACGACCAGCATCTCCGTAATTAGGTGTACTTGCAAGATTCCACTGGATTTGCTGAGTTCCTAAAGGAATAGGACTACCTGCTCCCTCAAAATCATCAATACTCACTACACCACCTGTAGGCTGCCCATCTCCATCTAAATTTATGGCATCCTGATGACCCGGTTTAAGTGCAGCTACCTCCGCGACAAAATTTATATTTGATTTTTCTTTAGTAGAGAAAAACGGAAGCTTGTCGACAGCTTTAGTAACCCACTCACTTTCTTTTCCATAGGTAAAATCTAATCCAAAAACTCTATTAAAAATAGGATCATCTCCAAAGTTTACTTTCTGCGTAAATGGTCTCTCGGATAATCTGAGGTAGGTCGCTCCTAAATTTACCTCATCACTAAAGGCATACTCTGCCCTCAGACCTAACATGGTTTTTTGTTGTAAACTAAAAAGAGAGTTATCTTCAAAAGATACACGTATAGGTGTACCAGCTTGTAAATAAGATGGATTTAGTATTCTTAATCTTCCAATACCGTAATCTACCTCATAATCTACTCCTTCCTGCAGTGTAACACTACCTGCCGTTACTCTTACAGACCCTGGTGGTAGATTCCATGAGCCTAGGGATATCTCAGAGGAGATACTAGATTTATATTCTCCCCTCATCACAAAGAGATTTTTCTCTAAAGTAGTTTGTGCAATCGTAATCGTAGTGTCGTAAAGTTCTTGATACTTATACTGACCACATGTTGTACATAATGCATCGAGAGAATTACCAAAAGGTTCTAATACCGGAAAATAAATACTACCGGTACGTGTATTTATCGTAAGTCCTTCTACAAAATCAAATATTCCGTCTGGCTGAGGATCTAAATAAGCATTTAATCTATCCAGTTTAAAGATATTAAGAAGAGGAGTATTAGGATCATCTGGTAAAAAACGATCTATCGACCCATCAGAGTTATCTTCAAAAAAGATATCAAATTTAAAATCTTCGGAATTGATCTGAGAAGCTCCTAATGGATATACATTTTTCATCATAAAATCCCATGATGGCAGATTTACACGCTGGATAGAACTTTTTAGAAGTTTAGTGTAGATCACTTTATCAGATTCTACCTCTTCCATTCCATTAGTATCTTCTGTAATACTGGACTGATTTCCTACATCTGCAGGTTCCCCCACCTTAAACAACTCATCCCCGCAATAGACATAGTTATATTCATAACTTACGGCTAAAACCTGATCAGGTCTCAGCCTGATATTTAAGGATAAGAATCCTAACTGAGGATGAAAAGAAAATTCACTATTGGTCAACTTACGTCCTCTAAACACCTCGAAATCTCGGGTTTCTACTAGGCCATACTGTCCTCTTAAATTAGAATTAGTATTATTTTTTAGTCTTGTTTCTTCGTCTACTTGTAATCTAGGATAAAGATCATTTACGTTATTATCTGGAAGGATTGCTCCTTGATCATCTCGTCTTTCTGATCCTACGGATAATAAATTTACACTAGTCTCATTATGCAACTTAGTCATATCTGACTCTCCTATATCCGCCAATGCTACGATTTGCGAACTGGTAGTTGCATTATCGTTTCTGACATTTTCCACCCATACTTCTACATTAACGATATTCATCTGAGAAGATAAAACAGGAAGACCTTCCATAGCAGCCTCGTAATTATCTCTATGATAATGAGATAAAAAGAAGTGCCTGTTTTCGTCGTATTCTGTAGGTCTCACTTCAAATTCCTGGATCAACGATCCCCCTTCTATAGTCAGACTCTCTTGTTCTGATCGCTGCTGAGAAGCTAAAGCTGTCAGTCTCAAATGCCCAAATTGCAATTCGGTCTTAAGACCAAAAAGCTTCTGAGCCCCTTGTATAAGATTACTTCTAAGAGGTAAACTCACATCACCGGCCTCTATTTTCTTTATAATATCATCTTCAGAAAATAACTCCGAGTCATACTCTAACTTAATCCTTCTATCAAAATCAAAGGAAGCCTGAGTATCGTAATTAAATCCGAGTTTTAGTTTGTCCCCGATCGATCCATCCACATTCATCTGGATATTCATCTTAAAATCTGGAAATGGTCCTTGTCTTTGCTGTCTTAAAGTTAGCGAGGGATCTTCTCTTCTGGTATAATCTGCTCCTAAAGTAAGTTCTATATTACCCTGAGGCTCTATTGTCACTCCTTTTCCTCCAAAAAGTTTATCCCTTAGCTGATCTTCTATGTCGATTTTAGAAAGAGGATCTACTTTTCCAGAATCACTTTTTTGACCAGTGGAAATTCCTGCTAACTGTCCAAAGTATTCTCTTTCCTCTTTCTTTGCTCGCCAGTCTACATATTCTTCAAAAGTCATGTAAGTCGGAGATCTAAAAAATTCGTCTCCTATTTTTTCGTAAATAATGTAGTTACCAGATTCTGGGTCATACTCAACCTCCTGTTTTATCTCATTAGATTGGATATCAAAAGGATTATAATTATCATCAGTAATAAAATCATTATACCTTTCCTTTACGGGAATGGTATCCTGAGTCATCGTGGTTTTACTAATTATTATATTGTCGTCTAGGTTATAACCTCCACTAAATCCAAATATAGATCCTACTAATAAACAACAGATCGCTGTCAGTCTTAGTCTTTTAAATTTCATGTTGCTGCACAAATGCATTAATAATCACTTTAGATGAACGACACACTGCACAAAACAGTGTATCTTTTAGCACTAATTCTTACACTTTTTTCTAGGATAATTGCTTTAATACTAGTTTTAGTAATTCTTCGACCTGGCTTATTTGCGGATTTTTGCTCAAAACTAGGTCTATTTTCTTCAAAATCGCGGATTTCTGAAAGCCTAATGCATTTAACGCAGAAATCGCTTCCTGGCGTATAGAAACTCCATCTTTATTTATTAAACTTGATTCAAAAGAATCAGTTGTTTTTAAAATCTTATCTTTTAGATCTAATATTACTCGCTGAGCTGTTTTAGGCCCGATCCCTTTTACACTACTAAAACGTGCAACATCATCATTTACGATACAATTTTTAACGTCTTGTGCCGACATTGAACTCAGTATTATACGAGCAGTATTAGTACCGATTCCAGAAACAGAAATCAGCATTCTAAATATATCTCGCTCTGATTCTTCCACAAAACCATATAAAGTATGACTATCTTCTTTTACCTGAAGATGCGTATACAACTTTATCCGATCTATATTTTCAAGAAGAGCGAAGGTGTTTAATGATATATTTACATGATAACCTATCCCACCGGTCTCGATGTGAATAAAAGTAGGCTTCTTAAATGTGATCTCTCCTTTGATATAAGCAATCAAAATTACTCTGATTTAATCATTAAAGATAAGTTTTAAAACTAACATATTATATTTTTTAATAATATATAGTGTACCTTAATTTCGCATAAGCCAGCAAAGATGAAGAAATTATTCTTTAAACCTTCAAAGAATTACCTTTGCCTTTTTTTAAGCAACTAATTAGTTATCATGCAACCTATAAATATATTGCTCATCGGTGGCGGAGGTAGAGAGCATACACTTGCGTGGAAGATGGCCCAGAGTGATCTTACCCAGTCCATATTTATCACCCCGGGAAATGCTGGTACTTCTATGCACGGGACTAATGTCTCACTGGATATTACAGACCATCATCAGTTTAAAAATTTCTGTATCGATCATCACATAAAGATGATCGTGGTAGGACCAGAAGCTCCACTCGTTGATGGCCTCTATGATATTTGCAAGGCGGATGATCATTTAGCTACGATTCCGTTTATCGGACCTTCTCAGGCTGGTGCCGAATTAGAAGGTAGTAAGGCTTTCGCCAAAGCGTTTATGACGGAATATAATATTCCCACTGCCGCCTATAAAGAATTTAGTTTAGAAAATCTGGAAGAAGGATATCGTTTTTTAGAAACTTTATCTCCTCCTTATGTACTCAAGGCTGATGGCCTAGCAGCAGGTAAAGGTGTACTTATATTAAAGGATATAAACGAGGCCAAAACGCAACTCCATTCAATGCTCAACGGAAAATTTGGTAAAGCTTCTGATAAAGTTGTGATCGAAGAATTTCTGGATGGAATAGAATTTTCTGTCTTTGCTTTAACAGATGGTAAAAATTATGTTTTACTTCCCATCGCAAAGGATTATAAACGCATCGGTGAGGGAGATACGGGATTAAATACCGGTGGTATGGGAGCTGTCTCTCCAGTACCTTTTGTAAATGATGAGATGAGAGATATAGTGATCCAGCAAATTGTTAAACCTACCATAGATGGAATCGCCGATAGAGGTTTTGATTATTATGGTTTTGTATTTATCGGATTGATCGCTTGCGAGGATGGACCAAAGGTTATCGAATATAACTGCCGTTTAGGCGATCCAGAAACAGAGGTAATCATTCCTCGATTAAAAAATGATTTGGTACAATTATTTTTAAGCACGGCGGACGGAACTATCGGCCAGCAAGAAGTAAAAGTAGATAAACAATTTGCAACTACTGTAATGATGGTATCTGGAGGATATCCAGAAGCATATAAAAAAGGAAAAGTCATTACAGGACTGGATCAAGTAAACGATAGTATCGTATTCCATGCCGGAACAAAAAAAGAGAATCATCAGGTCCTCACAAACGGTGGAAGAGTATTAGCTATTACTACATTAGGAAACTCTATTGAGACTTGTACCTCAAAGTCCATGAGTTATGCAGAAAAAATAGATTTTGACGATAAATACTATCGAACTGATATCGGTAAAGATCTCGAATGAATTATCATTTAAAAGATATCGCGGAAATTATAAAGGCAAGAGTCTTAGGGACTGAAACTTTATCCATTATAAGGCATGTATGTATAGATAGTCGCAAAGTCATCTTCCCAAGTCAAAGTATTTTTATTGCTTTAAAAGGTATCAAAAATGATGGCCATCATTATATTAAAGATGCTTACAATAAAGGAATTCGTCATTTTATTATATCACAAGAACCTCCAGCTTATCAGGACGCTGTCTTTTTAAAAGTAGATGATCCTCTTCTTGCATTACAAAAATGGGCAGGGTTCCATCGCAAAAAATTTACCGAAGTAGATGTGATCGCCATAACTGGTAGCTATGGCAAAACCACTGTAAAAGAATGGGTATATCAGATGCTACATGATGAGTATGAAGTAGTCAAAAGTCCTAAATCTTTTAATTCCCAAATCGGTGTTGCCTTATCTCTATTACAAATAAATGACACTCATGATATCGCCATTATAGAAGCGGGTATTTCCCAAAAAGGAGAAATGGAACGATTAGAAAAAATGATCCAACCAAATATAGGTCTACTTTGTAATATTGGAAAAGCTCATGCCTCGGGATTCTCCTCAGAAAAAGAAAAACTAAACGAAAAATTAAAGCTGTTTAAAAACTGCGACTCTATCGTAATCGAAGATAGACTAGTGGATCATGTTCTTCATCTCGATGGACTATACTTAACATGGGAATATCATATAATCAAACAGGAATACAATCGGAGTGTTGTCCTTTTATCAATAAGCACAGAGACCTATACCCTATCCTTCCCGTTTACCGATGATGCCTCGATCCAAAATGCTGTAAATGCCATGTGCATCGCTTATCATTTTGACTACCCGATAGAAGACCTGATGTTTCTGGTAGAAGATCTCACTCCTGTATCGATGCGATTAGAAATTACCAAAGGAATCAATCAAAGCATTATCATAAACGACGCCTACATCGCAGACCTAGACTCCTTGGAAATTGCTTTAAATTTACAAAAGAGTGAAAGCGGTGACAAGAAAAAAATGCTTCTATTATCTGATTTCCAATTGGCTGAAGAGCAAAAGAAATCTACTTACCTCGAAGTACAAAATATATTAAAAGCCTTCGATGTACAAACTCTACTAACGATAGGCAATGATCTAAAACATTTTATCCCCGAGGCCATAAACTTCGATAGTAAAAAAGAAATCCTTGCCTATTTTAAAAAAAAACCACTAGAAAATACCTCTCTCCTCATAAAAGGATCAAGAGCATTCCAGCTGGAAGAAATATCTAACTACCTCTCTAACCAATTAAATGATACCATTTTAGAAATAGATCTAACAGCCCTTGCTCATAATATTTCCACTTATCATAAATTATTAAATACACAAACTGAGATTATAGGGGTAATAAAAGCCGGTGCTTATGGATCAGGAAGTGTAAAAATTGCTAAAGCTTTATTACAACTAAATGTTCATACACTAGCCGTTGCGTTTACTGATGAAGGGATAGAATTACGTGATGCTGGCATCGACTGTCCAATCATTATCTTAAATCCTCAAATTTCTAATCTGGATAAAATTGCATTCCATGAGTTAGAACCTGAGGTATATAGTTTAGAGCAATTAAAAGCTATTTCTGCAGTAGCCAGAGAATACTTAAACCCTATCAGTATTCATTTTAATCTTAATACAGGGATGAATAGACTGGGCTTAGAACCAGAAGATATAATACCGGCTATAGATATTGTTATCCAAAATCCTTTACTAAATATAGAAAGTGTTTTCTCTCATTTAAGTGGAAGTGATAATGGTAATCACGACGATTATAGTCAGACGCAATTTGCAAAATTTGAAAAAATGTCTGGTCAGATTATTAATGCATTTGACCATAAAATAAAAAGACACATGCTTAACTCAGGAGGTATTCCGAGGTTTGAAAATCATCAGTATGATGCCGTCAGATTAGGATTAGGTATGTATGGAATAGATACTTCTGGCCTTATGCAGGATTTAGAAAAAGTACACTTACTAAAAAGCAAGGTAATCCAGATTAAAAACTATCCTAAAGGAACTTCCATAGGTTATAATCGTAGTTATGTCGCACCAGATCATTTAACGGTAGCCACTATTCCTATAGGATATGCTGATGGCCTACCTAGAGCAGCCGGAAATCACAACTATCCCGTACTTATAAATGGAAAAAAGGCGTTTATCATCGGGAACGTCTGTATGGATTTAATTATGGTGGATATTACATTTATCGAAGATGTAGTCCTGGGAACGGAGGTTATTATTTATGGTAAAGACCATCCGATAGAAATATTAGCTTCGAAATCTGGAACCATACCTTACGAAGTACTCAGTAATATGTCTCCCCGATTACGACGTATTTTTATACAAGAATAGCATAATAACTATCTCTATATTATCTTCGTCCTTTATTATGGAATTTCAGGATGTCATTTCATTCATATAAATCAACCAATCGATGAATTATAAGTTACTGATTATCATCAGTTTTGTATTTGTTCAAAACCTATTTAGCCAAGATTCAGATCCCGTACTTTTTTCTGTAGAAGGTAACCCAGTGCAACTATCTGAATTTGAATACATCTATAATAAAAATAATGGTGATCTGGCAGATTACTCTAAGCAAAGCCTAGAGGAGTATCTAGATCTCTACGTAAATTTTAAACTAAAAGTCCAAAGAGCAAGAGAATTAGGACTAGATACGATCCCGTCACTTAAAAAAGAACTCGCAGGATATCGACGTCAGTTGGCTGACTCTTATCTCGTTGATAACGAAGTTTCTGAACAACTAATAAAAGAGGTCTACGATAGAAAACAACATGATCTTGAGGTAAGCCATATACTTATACTTGCCTCTGCAAAAGCAAATGACAATGACGTAAAAAGAGCAAGAGCAAAAATCCAAACAGCTTTTGACGCACTTAAAAATGGAGAAGCTTTTGACGCAGTTGCAAAAAAATTGTCAGAGGATAAAAATTCAGCCGCAAAAGGTGGAAATATCGGTTTTGTAACTTCTATGCTTCCTGATGGTTTTTACGAATTTGAAAATGCCATTTACAATACTCCAGTAGGAAGTTACTCAGATGTAATCCGATCTGATTATGGTTTTCATATCGTAAAAGTAAATGAAAAAAGACCAGCTAGAGGAGAGATGGAAGTCGCTCACATTTTACTCAGAAAAAAGTATAAAGGCCAAGAGGTAAAAAATGCATCTGCTACTATGGATAGTTTATATAACGTACTACAAAAAGGAGGTAACTTTGAAGATATTTGTAAAAAACACTCACAGGATACTAAGACTTTAAATAAAGGAGGTTACCTAGGAAGTTTTGGAATTAATCAGTATGATATCGCATTTGAAAACGCAGCATTTGCATTAAAAAATGACGGAGATATTAGTAAACCCATAGAGACTAAAGTCGGTTACCACATTATAAAAAGAATCAGTAAAAAAGATTTAAGTGATTTTAAAACAGCTCAAAAAAGACTAAAATCAACTGTATCTAAAGCAGATCGTTTTAAAATAGCTAAAGAGGCCCTTATTGAGCAAATTAAAACGCAAGGCGATTTTAAAGAAAATAAACAGGCTTACGCCAATTTTGTAAAAGGATTAGATGAAACCTTTTTTAGCTATAAATGGACTCCATCTGTATTAAGCGAAGAGACCCTAATCTCTTTTAATAACGGGCAAAAAACGAGTATAAGAGATTTTGCAAACTATTGTAAAAAAGAATCTCGTACAAGATTAAGATATAATAAAAATTCGCTTCCATCAGAAGCTGCTGATGCTTTATACGAAAGCTTTGTAAACATACAAGCCATGAAATATGAAGAAGCAAATCTAGAAAAAAAGTATCCCGAGTTTAAAGCATTAATGAGAGAATACAGAGAAGGTATTTTACTGTTCGAAGCAACAGAAAGAGAGGTATGGAATAAAGCATCTACGGACACAATAGGTTTAAAGAATTTTTACCAGGAAAATGCCCAAAACTATCAATACAAAGAAAGGGCAAAAGTTTTCGAGTTTACGATTAAATCCACTGACGCTAAAAAAGTCAAAAAAATATATAAAGAATCTAAGAAAAAATCGCCTAAGGAACTGATGGCAATGTTTAATAAGGAAGGACAGTTTCTCTCTCATAAAGAGCTCATACTAGATAAAGATAATCCCAGCCTAGCAAAGCTTAAAAAATGGAAAGTAAACGAACGTTCCAAGCCTAATGTAGATATAAAAAAGAACCAATCCGTATTCTACAAGATAACAGAAATCATGGCTCCTAGAGCAAAAAAACTAGAAGAAGCTAGAGGATATGTGATATCTGATTATCAAGATTCGTTAGAAAAAAGATGGATTTCAGATTTAAAATCTAAGTATAAAATTGATATAAATCAATCTGTATTCGATACACTTGTTAAAAACTAATGTGCGGTATTTCTTAGGGATAACTATACTCATCTTACTCTTAGCCTGTCAATTCCAGAAAAAAGGTAAGAATGATAAACTGGTGGCAGATATTAATGGGAAAGAATTGTATTTATCCCAACTAAATATTCCTAAACTGAGGACAAATGCAGATAGTCTTTCCTATATAAATGCAAAAGCAGAAGAATGGGTTAGGACCGAAATCTTATTGGCGGAAGCCAAAAAAGAAACACAGACTGATCAGCAAATAGAAAACCTAGTCAGTGATTACAAAAAGAATCTCATCCTTGCCAAGTTTGAAAAAAACTACGTCAGTAAAAATTTAGACACTATAGTTTCTGCACCCCAGATAGAAACATTTATCGCCTCTCACGAATTACCAATCAGTTCTAAAGGCCCTCAGATAAAATGCACTTTTGGAAAAGTAAAGTCTGATGCTGCCAATCTGGAACAACTCGATCAATCATGGAAGGATCAAAAAATGGATGAATTACGATCATATTGTACTACATTCGCCGAAATTTATTCTTTAGAAGCAGATAAGTGGCAATCGCTGGAAGATATCAAAAAGTATATCCCCGATGGTGTTTTTAAAAAAGATAAATTCACAAAAAAAGGCTATTACCAGAAGAGCTATAAAAATCATGAGTACTTTTTGTATGTCCATAATTATCAGGAGAAAACAAACGAGCTAAATGATGCAGATATCAATAAAATAAAAAAACTGATCCTTCATCAAAGACAAGTCCAACTGTTAAAAAAATACAAAGACGACCTTTATAGCACCACTATCAATGAAAAACAGATTAAATTCTATCTTAATTAGAATACATATGAATCAAAAAATATTTTACTCCTTCTTTATAGGTCTTCTTTTTGTAGGATCCAGTTATGCTCAAGATGGAAATCATGAGATTTTAGACAAAGTCGTAGCTACCATAGGAGGGGAATTTATCTTACTCTCTGATGTAGAAGGTCAGTACGCATATATCGCTCAGAGTGGTAACCCCATAACAGAGGAGGCTAAATGCCAAATTTTAGAAGGGATTATCGGTCAAAAATTAATGGTGTATCAGTCTCGTCTAGATAGTATACAAGTAACTGCCGATGAGGTCGATGCTCAACTCGACTTTAGATTTGATCAAGTACTACAGCAGATGAAGGGTGATGAATCTTTTTTCCAAGAATATTATGGAGCTACTGTCGAACAGATGAAAGCACGTATGAGAGATGATCAGAGAGAACAGATACTGGCAGAGAGAATGCAAAGAACACTTATACAGAAAGTAGCGATTACTCCAGAAGAAGTAAAGAAATTTTACGCCGATATTCCTAAAGACAGTCTTCCATTCTTAAATGCAGAAGTAGAAATCGGAGAGCTAGTCTTAAAACCCAAGGTAAATAGTATAGAGTATCAAAATGCATTAGATAAAATTACAGATATAAGAGAACGACTAGTTGCAGGTGAGGATTTTGGAGAAATGGCTAAAAAATATTCTGATGATCCTGGTTCAGCTGCAAATGGTGGAGATTTAGGTTTTGCAAAAAGAGGAATATTTGCTCCTGAATTTGAAGCATCTGCTTTTAGTCTAGGAGAAAATGAAATTTCTGATCCAGTGGAAACTGAGTTTGGATTCCACGTCATCCAAAATTTAGGTCGACGAGGTAATTATGTAAATACACGTCATATACTAGTAAGACCTGTAATTACCCAAAATGATCTCGATCTTACTCAGCAGCTGGGAGACTCAGTGAGAACGTTAGTTCTTGCAGACTCGATGTCGTTTGAGCAGGCAGTAAGAAAATTTGGATTTAAGGATGCTCAGAGTTTTAGTAACAACGGAAGGATGAAAAATCCAGCAACGGGCAATAACTTCTTTGAGACCTCTGAAATTTCTCCACCTGATGTTTACTTTGCTATAGAGCCACTGAATGTAGGAGAGATCTCCGAACCTCTAGAGCTAAAAATGCCTAACGGTGATACGGTTTTTAAGATATTCCAGCTTCAGTCTAAAACGAAGCCACATCGAGCTAATTTGAAAGAAGACTATGCCAGAATACAGCAGTTTGCCAAAGAAAGTAAAAAGAATATTTATCTAGCAGAATGGTTAGAAAAAAGATATAGTGATACTTATATCACTGTAGATCAGATTTATGGCACTTGCCCAAATTTGAGTAAATGGGTAGCAGGGAGTAGGCCATGATATAAAACATAGATTAAAGACTATATAATAAAAGGGAGTTATCTTATCGATAATTCCCTTTTCTAGTTATAGAGGTAATTAACTTACTTCAGCAATCACATAAGGGTGTATTTACTGAGGGTCGATCTAATTATAATTTTGTAATTTGGATTTTGGAAAGAAAGAAAAAAAATGGTCGACCCGGTTTCCCCCCGAAGATCGACCACCATTAAGTATTCTCCTTAATAATCTGAACACAATCCTTAATGGGCAGATTTCTTGCCAAACATGCCAAAAACGCCCCTTGGAAAAGGGTATTTTTCAAATGATGAAATTTTGTAATGTTGAATCAGTTAATCTTTAAACGTTTATACATATAGAAATCACTCTTTGAGTTAAGTATTATAAATCTTTAGAAATTCTATTTTAGTAAAACTAGCTTTATGCATCAGAGAACAGAAAATATTAAACTATACTTATGAGAAATACCTTAGTTATACTGTTTTTTACGCTTTCTATTATACAATCAGCCTTTTTACAGGAGGTTATAGAACAATCCCTAATACATGATGGCATAGAAAGATCATTTATCCTGTATATCCCATCAAATTATAGTAACACTGGTGATAAAATGCCCTTGGTATTTAATTTTCATGGATTTACATCTAATGCAAATCAGCAAAGACAGTATTCTGCAATGGATGATGTGGCTGAGGCCAATGATTTTATAGTCTGTTATCCAGAAGGGGTCGGAAATGCATGGAACGTAGGTTGGAATTTTGGAAGTATGGAAGATGATATAGGATTTACAGGGGCTATGATCGATTATATTGAGCAAAATTATAGTATCGATATGCAACGTGTGTATTCGTGCGGAATGTCTAACGGAGGATATTTTAGTTATAGACTGGCTTGTGAGCTCTCAGACAAAATCGCTGCTGTTGCATCCGTTACAGGTAGCTTTACCGAGACCATGCTATCAAACTGTAATCCCTCGAGAAAAGTCCCGGTTATGGAAGTACATGGAACTGATGATGCTATAGTACCTTACGATGGTATGAATGGTACAGCAATCCCGATAGAAGATGTTGTGGCATTCTGGGTAGATCATAATGTATGCAACACTACCGCTGACACCACTGCAATTGCTAATACTAATACATTTGATGGCTGTACCAGCGAGATGATCGAGTATCTAGATTGTGAAGGAGAAAGTGAGGTCGTCTTTGTAAAAATAACAGGAGGTGGACATACGTGGCCAGGAGCTTCGATTCCCCTACCAGGTACCTCATTAGATTATAATGGTAGCCATCTCGTCTGGGACTTTTTTAATCGCCATAGTCTACCAGCAGTTTTATCTTATAATCATATAGATATTACTACGCTATCATTATTCCCTAATCCAGCCAATCAAATTTTACATTTCTCTGGTGTCGATCATATCTCCGACGTATCTCTCCATGATATAAACGGAAAGATAATCATAGAACATCATCGTCATGATCATAGTAATGAGATCGATATAAGTAACTTAGGTAAAGGCGTATATCTTGTCAAAATAAAAGATACTCTCGGCATAACCCATATCCAGAAATTTATCAAAACCTAATATCCTATTTTCCTTAAAAAATATCCCATGGGTCACTTTAGTAAAAGCATCATTCTTCTAATTATTTTTGTTTTAAGTATAGCAACCGTAAAATCTCAAAATATTATTATTGATTTTGAAGATACCAGTTCAATATCTGATTTTGTAGATTTTGATGGCGGTACTGGTACGATTATAAACAATCCTAAATCCGATGATCAGAATAACAGTGCTACAGTAGCTCAGATTATAAGAGATGGTGGTACGATCTGGTCAGGAAGTAAAATTTACCTTCCAGAAAATATAGATTTTTCATCGTATAATTTGATCTCGATGAAAGTATATACATCAGCTCCTATCGGGACTACAATAAAATTTAAACTAGAAGGTATCGGTAATACAGAAAGAGATGTAACCACTACCGTTAGTAACGCCTGGGAAACACTAACGTGGGATTTTACCGGTGAACCCACAAACTTTAATTCGCTAGTATTTATGTTTGACTTTGGAAATGTGGGGGACGGCTCAGAGACTTCTACCTTTCTGTTTGATGATATAGAGCAGGTTTATGGAGGTTCCCAAATCGATCTTCCTGTATTATTTGAGGATCCTAATATTAATCATACGGTTACTGATTTTGGAGGAAATGTATCACTACTAACCGCAGATCCAGAAGACCCTTCTAACCAAGTAATCATGACAACTAAAACCACCACTGCAGCAACATGGGCCGGTACTACTATCGGAACACCGGCTGGTTTTGCAAGTGATATTCCACTCAGCTTATCAGATTCTAAAATGACGGTTAGCGTATGGTCTCCCGCCGCGGATACACCGATCAGATTAAAAGTAGAAGACTCTAGTGATCCGACACACACCTGCGAGACAGAGACACTTACCACCGTAGATGGAGGATGGGAAACGATCACCTTTGATTTCCTAAATCAGGCTCCTGGAACAGAACTTCTAAGCATTGGACTATCCATGGGATGGACTTATAATATGGCTTCTATTTTTTTTAATTTTGGTACGGATGGTGCTACCGCTGGAGAAGAAACATACTACTTTGATGATATACGATTTGGCGAGTCGGTACTAGCAACGGATTACATTGGCGAAAGCCAAATAAATATTTTTCCCAATCCTGTATGGGAAGAGATTATAATCTCAGGAGTAAACCATATAGAGGCCATTTCTATATACAACCTTACCGGTAAAATGATTATAAATCAAAATGGTAACTATGGAAAAATGGATGAGTTTCAGGAAGGTAGTGACACTTACGTGAATGTAAAAGCATTACAAAACGGAATCTATATTCTAAAAATCACGGATCGTAAAGGACAAATATTTCTTGAGAAATTTATGAAAATATAAATTGGCGAAAGCCAAAAATAAACCTCATTAAAAATCAAAGAAGATATTTAGGACTAAAGAATTAGGATATTCTAATTTTGAAAAAGAATGGATCAACGACTATATCTTCTCTCAAAACCTCTTCTTCTGCCATTCTTCCCAGTTTAAGGACAAATTGTCATTAGAAAAGTCCCCTATCTCTCGATTAGCCGGCATGGTACACCCTTTGATGTATACCTTCTGTATCTGTAATCAATAATTATTATGACAAAACAAACAGGAAACATAGAAGTACAATCGGAAAATATATTCCCGATTATAAAGAAGTTTTTATACTCCGATCAGGAGATCTTTTTAAGAGAGCTCATCTCTAACGCAGTAGATGCCACTTCTAAACTAAAAACCCTATCCTCTAAGGGAGAGATAGATGGTGATCTCGGCGAACTAACAATAGACATCATCATAGATAAAGAAGCAAAAACACTTACCATTAGAGATAGAGGTATCGGTATGACAGAGGCAGAGGTTAAGAAATACCTTAACCAAGTTGCATTCTCATCTGCCGAGAGTTTTGTAAAAAAATATAAAGATGATGCAAATATCATTGGACATTTTGGGTTAGGGTTTTACTCTGCTTTTATGGTCTCTGATGTGGTAGAAGTATTTACTCGTTCTTATAAAAAATCCGGAAAAGCCCAGAGGTGGGAATGTGATGGTAATCCTAAATTTATACTAGAACCTACTCAGAAAAAAGAAAGAGGAACAGATATCGTTTTACATATATCGGAAGATTCTGTAGAATATTTAGAAGAGCAAAGAATCCAAACCTTACTAGATAAGTACTGTAAGTTTTTACCTGTACCTATTCGTTTTGGGACTAAGACAGAGACTAATTATGAGGGAGAAGGAGAGGATAAAAAAGCAGTAGAAACTCAGGTAGATAATATCGTAAATAATCCTAATCCAGCCTGGAATAAAAAAGCCAATAAGCTCAAAGATGAAGATTACAAAGCATTCTACAGTGAGCTCTATCCTTACAGCACTCCTCCATTATTCTGGATCCATTTAGACATCGATTTCCCTTTTAAACTGACCGGTATTTTATACTTCCCTAAAGTGACGAATGCCGTCGAAGTACAAAAAAATAAAATACAACTATACAGTAATCAAGTCTACGTGACGGATGATGTGAGCAATATCGTTCCAGAATTCCTTACACTGTTGCAAGGAGTTATCGATTCGCCAGATATACCTCTTAACGTATCTAGATCTTATCTGCAGTCAGATGCCAACGTAAAAAAGATTACCTCTTACATCACTAAAAAAGTAGCTGATAAACTAGCACAACTATTTAAGAAAGATAGAACTGCATATGAGGACAAGTGGAAAGATATCGGAGTTTTCGTAAAGTACGGTATGTTATCTGAAGAAAAATTCCATGATAAAGGATTAAAATTTGGGTTACTTAAAAATATAGATGGTGATCACTTTACGATCGATGAATATAAGGAAAAAGTAAAACCAGTACAGACTGATAAACATGATAAACTAGTTTTCCTTTATTCTAATCAAAAAGATCAGCACTACAGTTATATAGAATCTGCAAAGTCTAAATCATATGATGTACTAGAATTTGATAACATCATAGACAATCACTTTATGCAACACTTAGAGTCTAAGTTAGGTGATGTTACTTTTGTAAGAGTAGATAGTGATACTGTAGATAATCTAGTTCAGAAAGACGAAACAACAGAATCCGTATTATCAGAAAAGGAACAAGAAAAAATAAAGACGCTATTTACTGATGCAATAGGAGATCTTAAGGGAGGTACGATAGAATTAAAACCGCTCTCTCCTACTGACCATCCGATACAGATTACCAAGCCTGAGTTTATGCGTCGGATGAAAGAGATGCAGCAACTCCAAGGAATGCAAATGGGAGATATGCCCGAGTATCATAACGTGGTTGTAAATAGTAATCATCCACTGATCGCAGAAAAACTTATCAAAATGAAAGGCGATAAGAAAAATGCATTTGCAAGCCACTTACATAAACTCGCCTTACTAAATCAGAATATGCTCAAAGGAGAAGAGCTATCTGCTTTTGTAAAAAAGAGTATCGAGTATATGAGCTAATAGTAAGTAATTTATTCTATAAAAAAGCCGAGTCTAACTATTCACTTTGACTCGGCTTTTTATTTATCATAAATAAATCTAAATCTTAGTGATCCGCTCGACGGTTTTATTTCCATCAGTATCCTCAACCATTAAAAGATATACTCCATTGGCGAAAGCCGCCAGATCTATACTACGCTCTGTACTTACCATTAACCTTTTACCGCTAGCATCAAAAAGATTTAACATCAGCCTCTGATTATCTGATTTTATATACACTATATCAGAGGTAGGATTAGGAAAAATATTTATTTCTGATGTTCCTAAGTTGTGAGTTGCAGATACACCCACAAAGAAATTATGCGTGATGGTTTCCCCTGCAAAATCTGCTTCTACTGTCCACATTCCATTTTCGGCATCTGCCGGTAAAATCCGATTCCAAAACCAGTAAGACGCATTATAGGAATCAGGAGACACATGTGTCCACTCCTCATATACTAATCCAGAAGGCGTAAGAATACGATGCTCGGTTATCTGACCAGCCTCCTGATCGGCATAATAAAAAGCAGTAAAAACCCGATCCAATGGATCAAAATAATCTCTAAGTTTAGGATTCTCAAAACTAGACGGACACCCAAAAACAGGAATCGCTTCATGTGTTAATATCGCATTTAAAGTAGGCATACTATAGGGCCGCTGTTCCTCCCACCAGGTTCCAGAATTAAGAACATTACAATCGCCAGCAAAAGGATCCACTAAATTATTATCAGCGTCATACACCTCAAAATGTAAATGGGGTCCAGTCGAACAACCAGAGCTAGCCACCACCCCAAGATACTCGCCCGCTGCTACCGTATCCCCAAATTCTTTGGAAGTTAGGGAATTACGTTTCATATGCCCGTACCACGCTACTGATCCATCATCATGCCTGACATAAATCGCATTCCACTGCCCCTCACATGAACAGTGATCATCCTCAAAACCATCTTGCTTATCTATAATAACACCAGGTGCAGCCGCCACTACCTCCACAAAATCATTATCTACCATGTACCACTCAAAAGGCCAAAGAAAAATATCTACTCCTGCATGATTATATCCGCTTTCTGTATCATACGTTTTATTTCCACAGAAGTAGTCCAGGTTAGATGGCCCATATTGCGAACCAATAGCCACGGGATTATGATCCACATAATTAGAAATCCCGTAGTAAGAATTGAAGGTAAAATTATCGGCTTTTGCCAATGGCCATTTAAAAGAAACTATACTTTTATTTGCTGACTCGTTTATTTTGCCTGCCACCTTAAGTGCGTAAATATTTTCTTGTAATTGCCTCTTAACTTTCTGACGATCTACATCCAACAAACACTCAGAATTCTCAATGTAGTATTCTCCACCCTCAACAGAACTTCTAGATGTCTGTGCAATGATCCCTGTTGCAGCGATCATTATTAAAATAAAAACAGTACTTCTTAAGCAATTTATCATCATAGACTTATTAGGTAATGGGAGCCTTTAAAGTTAAGCTATTCAGGTTACATCTATTGAAAATAGAGGCAGCTAAAAAAAATATTTTAGTGCCTGCTACGACTAAAGATCATTAGATTTGTTTAGATATTATTAAATACTACATATAATTTTTCCTTACTCATGATGATAACAACTCATTTATTAAACAGATCATCTTCCACTTGCGAACTATGCACTGCTGCCGACAACCTCACCGCCTTACAGGTAGCTCCTAAAACGGAAGATCTACCGGAAAACCAAGTTGTTATTTGTAATACATGCCTAAATCAAATCGAAGAGACCAAAGAACTAAATCCTGACCACTGGCGATGTCTAAATGAATCGATCTGGAGTGAGGTCTCCGCAGTAAAAGTCATAGCTTATAGAATGCTCACTAGACTACAAGATCATGACTGGGCGTTAGACCTAAAAGGAATGATGTATCTCGAGGAAGAAACTCAAGAATGGGCTGATCAGGTATCAGATGCTGCGATCATCCATAAGGATAGTAATGGTAACGTTTTAGAAGCTGGAGACACTGTGACTCTGATCAAAGACCTCAATGTAAAAGGTGCGAGTTTTACTGCTAAGAGAGGGACGGCTGTACGCCGAATAAGACTCGTCCATGATAACCCAGAGCATATCGAAGGAAAAATAGATGGGCAGCATATCGTCATCCTCACAAAATTTGTGAAAAAATCTAGCTGATATATAATATAAAATACCCACTAATCACTTCTTGTTTTTTATTTATTACGAGCTCTTGTATTCAAACGGATAATGAAGAATTGGTAGTCCTAGAAGAAATAGAATACACGGAAAACCCTTTCTCATTTGCAGTTTTAGGGGATTACGGTTATGATTAGTCATTGTAAGACATAATTATGTTTATGAATGGAATCGGAGGAGCCTCTTATATTCAAAAGCGCCATGAAAATCCACTGGATGATGATCTATTTACCTATTTGTGTTTTAATGAAAATTACGGAGCATTGAAAGTAGAGGCCACCGGAGATCGTCTGATTGTAGATTTTATTTCTGTAAGTAATCCTGAAGAGGTGTTAGATAAAATCGTAATTCTTAAAAAATAAAGGAATGCATCTAAATTAATGAATGCACTCCCCTAATGATGAGTATTAAATTTAAAACAGGACGTATTCTTTACCAGCGTTACCATAGTTTTTTCATACACCATTGATTTTTTTCAAAATCTTGTGGTAAAACTCGTCCTGTCAATATTTTTGTATCTGGTATACTATAGCCCAAACGTTTGATTAGTAAATATTGCTGCTTTGAATCATTTTAATTTTTCTGAAAGTTCTATCACACATCACAAAGACAATTAAGCAAAATTAAACTGCAAGTTGTGAAAAAAAAATCATATATAACTTGACTTATATATGTAAATAGAATAACTTACGAATTGACATTAAGGGTGTTAAGCGAGGGTCGTCATATAGCTTTTATTTGATGGCTCTCTTCTAGAAAAAAACTTCGTCTTAAAGAAATCTTCCATATTTTAATTCTAATTTTCTTAATTTTCCGTTTTTCAAATTAAACTAATAAAATATGGATAAGGCAAAGATCGCAGGACTCAGTCCGATGAGAGTAGAAATAGAAGCAGGTAAAAAGTATGCATGGTGCTCTTGTGGTTTATCTAGTAATCAACCATTTTGTGATGGTGCACATAAACCTACATCATTTACACCCAATGTTTTTGTAGCCGAAGAAAGCAAAACCGTTTCTTTTTGTACTTGTAAGCATTCTGCAAATCCAGTTTTTTGTGATGGATCTCATAAAGGACTGACTACAGAATAAAATACCTGATCATGAGCCCTAATGCTTAAATCACGTTATTATTATCGCCTAACAAAATATTAAATTAAAACTCCTCAAAGGAAACTTTCAATTTCTACCTTATAATTTTAAGTGTACCTGATCCTTATAAGGAGTAGATACTAAGAGATTCTTATTTGAGGCTTTTTTTAGGAATGCTTAAGAAACAATTCTTAATTCTATGAAAAAATTTAAGCAACGTGTTGCATTTGTTGCTGATGAAAGATGACTTTCTACAGTCTCTCAAAACCATTACCAGAGATTTACCTAACGGATCGTAAGATCATTTAGGAGGCATTGAGGGTCTCATCTCTATTTTACTTGGTAATGTTCTGGCTGGCATTACTAGTAAGTCTTTGATAATGGAACCTACATCTTCTGGCTGGATTTTCCAGGCATCCTTGTCACTCGGTATATTACCATTAAAATGAGTAGCCACAGATCCAGGCATTATAGTGGTAGCTTTGACTCCATATTGACGTAAGTCCATCATAACAGCTTGCGTAAATCCTACCAGCCCAAATTTACTAGCATTATATGCAGCACCCTTAGGAAAGAAATTAGTACCCGCTAAACTGGCTATCGTTATTAAGTATCCTTTAGAAGTTTTTAGCGATTCTACAGATGCTTTTACGGAATGGAAAACACCAGTAAGATTTATATTTATGACATCATTCCACTGCTCTTCTGTCATCTCATCGATAGGTGCAAAATGTCCTACACCTGCATTTGCAATAAGCACATCGAGTCTATTCCACTTAGCTTTTATTTTTTGTATAGCCTCTTTTTCTGAATCTAATGATCTCACATCCGAGACAATACCCATAACTTGATCAGAGTACTGCTGATTAAGTGTATCTGCTACTTCCATAACAGAATTAGAACGACCAGAAATGGCTACTTTCATACCGTTCTCTAATAATGCTTGAGCTGTGGCTAAACCGATTCCTTTAGTTCCGCCTGTGATATAGGCTACTTTATCTCGTAATTCCATCTTATTTATTCTTTGCTATGTGGGTGAGTAATTGTAACTCAGAATTACTTGGAACTGTTCGCTGAAGCATTCCTTTTTTTCCATTTACTTTTTGCCAGCACTTGGAGATCTTCTATTGAATCGAATTCGTCCGTGATTTCTAAACCAAGAATAGTCTCTAATAGATCTTCCATCGTCACGATTCCTACCAGGCTGCCATAAGCATCGTGAACGAGAGCCATATGTAATTTTTTACCTAGTAATCTATCAAACAATTCTTGCAAACTCATCGTTCTTAAAACAGATTCTACCTCACGACCGATTTCAGAAAGCGGTGTCGTATCTCTGTCATCCGCAAGTTCTCTAAGAATATCATCCTTTAGGACCATACCTGTAAATACATCCTTTTGACCTTTATGAATCGGAATTCTAGAAAACCGTATAGGATCATGTTTATCATAAAACTCTCTCACGGTAACCGTCTCCGAGGCAGTATTTAAAACAGTACGTGGCGTCATGATATCGTGAACCGTGAGATCTTTTAATTTCATGAGATTAGATATGATCATAGATTCTGATTTCATTATCTCTCCGCTCTCCTCTCCTACTAAAGCCATGGCTTGGAAATCTGCTCTACTAAAAACAGATTTATTTTTATCCTTTTTAAATCTTTTTGTTATCTGCTGAGAAATCCATACAAATGGTTTTAAAATAATCAACAGAAAATTGATCGATTTTACCGTAAACGGAGCTAAGGTTTGCCACATATTTGCTCCTATAGTTTTAGGGATTATTTCTGATAATATTAATATAGCTAGTGTCATAACCGTTGCTATGATCGACTCATAACTTAACGGCCCTACACTTCCCTCTCCAAAAACTTTTCCCGCCTGAGCCCCTACTCCGATCGCTCCTACTGTATGGGCAATAGTATTTAAAGTAAGTATAGCAGATAACGGCCTGTCTATATCCTCTTTAAATTCGCCGAGTAAATCTCCAACTTTTGTTCCTTCCTGCTGCATTCTGGAAGTGTAAGAAGGTGTAATACTTAGGAGTACCGCTTCCCAGATCGAACAGAGAAACGAAAACACAATAGATAACGCAAAGAAAATAATCAATAATCCCATACTGCAAAGATGATAAATATTTGTAATACTTTAGAACTTAAGTAATACTTCTGAGACGATAGAATAAAACTATAGTAACTCTGTTTTTGGCTTACGCCAATGTAATTTCTATCTATAAAACCCAGATGCCTTAAAACAAATAGAGACACAGAAAAAAAGGCCCAGAAAAATCCGAGCCTTTTATTTTTTACTTTTACTGTAGACCAGTCACTAATTAATCAGAATTACATTTTTCTGAATTACTTCATTCTGGTAGCTTACCTCATATAAATACATACCGGCTACACCTCCGAGCTGATCACTCTGTATGGTATGCATAAATGATTTAGCAATATCTTCTTTATGCTCTATCAGTTTTTCTCCTAGTACGTTGTAAACACTTATAACGACAGAACCCGGCTGAGGAACCGTGATCATAATCGTTGTCTCTTCTTTAAATGGATTAGGAACATTCTGAGCTACTGTAAAATCATCTTGGTTTTCTATAATATCTAACTTTAGATCGTACTCCACTTCACTTGTAGTAAACAAAGCAGCGGCTGTGATATTAGAATTAAGCTCTAATGCATCGCTTAATAACACATTAGCTTTTGGTTTTACGACTAAAGTCAATATTGCATCTTTCCCATTATACAAAATTCCGTTGTGATCATACCATAACATAGTAGTCAATTGATCTGTAATACTCGCTTGATCATTTACATCCATTGTAAGTATATCAGATTTTATTTCCACCACCTCAAGTAATTGATCATTTGCTTTCAGTGTAAACTGTAAAGCACTTAAATCTAATTTCTCATTCGCGTAAAGTGGAATCTCCACTGTTTTATTTTCCACAAGTAAAATATCATCTGTAAATAACGTCACTACTGATCTCTCTGTCACTTTCTTAGTCGCGTTAGAAGGATCTGCGGAACCGTTTACATCTCCGATCTTTACTGCAATAAAATCCTCATGCATCTGGTTAGTCATCAATGGATCTATATTTCTAGACTCCTCAAATGGCCAAGGATCTGTAGGAATCGGAAATTCAAAATCTTGATTTACAAATCTCCATGACATGTTATTAGGGAACTCCTCAAATACACCTAATAGTAATTTCTGCAGTTGTATCAGATCTATCGCCGTTACACTCTCGGAATTATTTATATCTGCCGCGATCAACTTGTAAGGAGAATCTAAAGTATCTACCTGCAGTAAATGCTTTTTAATGGTGATTAAATCCAGAGCTGTAATTCCATTTTTATGATCGACATCTTTTTCTGGCTTGATGGTATACTCAAACTGTGCAGGCATCGCATCAGGGAATGTATAATTCCCGAGTGTATCACTCATCTCATCATAAGGAACTCCCGTTTCCATATTCTCTACATTGATCTCTACCTGATTTACACCGATCTGAGTCTCTGTCATAATGCGGCCAGCGATCTCAGCTTCCGTAAGCATAATATCTAAACAATCGTCATGTCCATCTTGAACAAGTATAGTCGTAGTACAAAATGACTGATTACCATATGCGTCGGTTACCCACATCTGCACTTGGATCTCCTGCTCTATTCCATTAGGAAGGTCAGCACATGTAAATGTTACAAACGTATCATTTACATCCGTACTAAATGAGTAAACTAGATCCTCTGTAGCAGTGCAATTATCTGTAGAACTTGCATTAAAGTCTACTGCCCAAATTTCTATCGAACCAGTACCTGAATCGAGCGAAGTGGACAAGCCGTTTATACAAGCTACTGTAGGTGCTTTACAATCATTTACATTTATCAGCTGTGTACAATTGTTTACATTTCCACATCCATCAGTAATCGTCCATAGCACACTATGTGTTCCTATTTCTAATGTCTGTGTTACTGTATTCCCTGATCCACTTAAGTTAAATGATCCATCATTACTTATATCTAACTGATAAGTGTATTGTAAATCAGATGCTTCTGTACAATCATCAGCTCCAGACACAGTAGCTGTTACCGTTGCCTCACAACTATCGTTAGAAGTACAAACATCCACAGCCTCACAAGATGTAAATTCCGGATCCATAGAGTTGATAATTTTTATGACTTGGTCATAAGTATATCTCCCTTCCCCCGTACTTCCATCAAAGGTACACCAGTCTATTACCTCCCAAGTTCTTACTATTTTAAAACATGCATTATCCACAAATGTAAATACCTGATCTGTGTAATCCACAGCAACCATGGTACAGTTATCATCAAACAATACTGGCTCACCAGCAATGGAAGGATCTTGCATAACCTCGCAGGACTCTACCTCAACATCACACGGCCATATTACGCCGTCATCCGTATCAGCGTTATCACATGTCGTATCGGTAATCACAAAGGGCTGTGGATCTACCAGATCAATACGTTGCATACATGATACCGTTCCTATTGACCATGTCCGTATCACATAACCATTCCCACACTGATCGATAAAGGAATCATCTACAAAATCAGCTGTCATCAGATCACCTGTGCAGTTATCTGTAAATGTCGCTGCTCCTGTTAGACTTAGATCCATAAAATCATCTCCACAATCGATCGTTATATCTGCCGGACAAGTAATAACCGCCTCTTCTTTATCATCGATAATCACCTCTACCATACACTCGTTAAAGTTTCCTACCTTATCGTATGCTCTAAGCTGCACCATTACTGGAACACCTACGTCTGCACAACAGAAAGTAATAGACATCCCGAATTCCAGGTCTGTATCTATTCCGCAAGCCGTGGTCATTCTTCTAACTTCTAACCGATCGAGCGTACAGTTATCTGTTGTTCCTTGATCAAATGCCTCAGCATATACTTCTGCAACACCATTAGAGTTTAAACTGACAACTACATCTGGATTACACACCATAATAGGCTCGATTGCGTCTAACACTTCTACGGCAATAGAACACTCTGTTTGATTTCCACATCCGTCAGTTACAACATATCTCGCAGAGAATGTACCTATCGCGATATTATTTATTACTCCACCATTAGTATTTAACGAACCAAAAGGTGTGATCAATTGTACATCCACTGATCCACATGCTTCATTAATATCTATTGCTGGGAAATTTATATCTGCACTACAAGAACTATCATCTACACTTACTACTAGATTTGCAGGACATACTACATCCGGTACTGTATTATCTCTAACTTTTATTACTTGTATATAATGGAACGGATTAGGATTAGGGCCTACTTTTTCTACTGGTAGACATGGGTCATACACTCTAAATGTTCTTAAGATATCATAACTACCACTACAAATATGGAATACCTCGTCTTCCATGTTTATACTTAGTGGACAGTAAGATGACTCTACCACAGCAAGACCATCTATCATAGGCTGACCAGTATTCATCGGATGAATTAGTAATGGATCACTAGCGACAGCATTACAATCAAAAGACGGATTATCGATATCATCGTAATTTTCTGGGAACGTGATATCTACTGTATTTAATCGTTCTACTGTAATCGTATGCTCACATGTTGTACTATTTCCTGACTCATCTGTTACGATCCATGTACGCGTATGTATCGCTCTAGGTATTCCACATACTCCATTATCTACTACCTCATCGGTAAAGATCATAGTTGTAGCCTCCTCACAACTTAATAGCTCTGGAGCTCCTAATGAAGCCGGCTCTAAATCCGTTGCACAAGACACTGTAATATCCATTGGACATACCACTATTGGGTTTAATTTATCTTCTATTAAGATTGTTCCCCAGCAAGAGTTACCCGTATCTGGATTAAATAATGTCACGATTAAGGTCTGATTTAAATAATCACTATTTACCATAGGCGACGTAGGGATTTCAGGACCACCATGAGTTTCAGAAATACTTACTTGGATATCATCTATACATCCTATGTCCATACTAGTAAGTATCATATCTGCTGTTATCACTGCTTCACAATCTGCATCCAAAGAAATATTTACAGTTCCCTGACAAGCCATCTCGGTATCAGTAGGAACATAAGCTGCCACTGTGATCATAAAAGAACAAGCTCTCTCATTTCCGGCAGCATCAGTGATTACAATATTTACAACATTTTCTCCTTCGTTAAACTGTCCATCCATATCTGGATTAGACACCATAGTCATATCTCCACAATTATCCGCCTCAAATAAGTTTATCTGATTAAAGATGTTTACAAAACACTGTCCTTGACCGAGCTGTATAAACAGATCGTCTGGACAAGTAAAAGTCGGATCTTCGTCATCGAGTACGGTTATCGTAAATGAACAAGTAGATCTATTACCTGCAGTGTCTTCTACTTCATAAAATAGGATTGTCTCCCCTACCTCAAACGTACTGATAAAGGTATCACCTGGAGTAATGGTACAGTTTTCTTCTTCCATTCCATCAGGATAGGTAATGGTCATACAGTATGTGGTCGTTCCACAGTTATCATCGATATCTGGGTGTTTCCACGATGTAGAACTGGTACAATCCCCTGTTCCGTTATCACTAGTGTTTAAAACCATATCATCTGGACACTCGATAGTCGGAGGTTCTGTATCGAAAATTTCCACTGTAAACGTACAGCATAATTTTGTTCCACATTTAGATTGTAGACTAGAGGTTAAACCTGTTTCTGGATATACATCAAAATCAGTATTTACTAATCCAATACTTCCAGGATTATCATCAGATACTACTGCCCAATCTAAATTATTATTTCCATCAAATGTAAATGGTCGATATACTCCTGCTGTACCTGCATCAGAATCTATTACTCCGATCCAATCAGATGGCTGTATCGTCAATAAAGATCCTGACCCACTAGCGGTAAATCCATTTAAGGCAACTACATCTAAGATACACTCTCCGTACATCAATGCGTAACCAGCAGCATCGCCAGGATTAGATCCACCTACATCCATATTATAATATAAGTCTAATGGACTATCCGTTCCTGGACCTACATGTATAACCATCACACCACCTGTAGGAATAACCGTTCCAAATGGTAGTGTTAAGCTTCCTACCCCTCCAGTTGAACCAGATAATTTTTCTACCACTAAACAGCTTACATCTACACTACTCGGACCTACATTTGTAATCTCTATGTAATCTTCATCATCTCCATTAGGTATAAATGATGGATATGCATTTGTTCCGACTGCAGCACCTATAGCATGTGTCACCTCTGATATTACTATCGTCGGTCTATCTTCAACACAGTAAGTCACCACGTTATTCCCTACTTGGAAAAATTCTCCTGACGCCTCTATAACTCCTCCGTTATCTCTGGTTCCTTCCCAGTCTACTGCAAAAGTCACAGTTACCTCATCCGTACAATTATCGGTAACATTTTGTGGATCGATATCTTTTACGATTGCACCACATTCTCCTGGATCATTTACTTGCACTACATCAGAAGGACATTCTAATGTCGGTGGCTGTAAATCATTTACGATCACTTTTATATGACAGGTATCTTTATTACCTGATCCATCTTCGATCTGATATTCTAGTATCGTCGTTCCTATCGGGAACCAGTCACCCGAGTCTAAATCTATATCGTCAATACGTGTTATCTCCACATCACCACAGTTATCCGTTCCTGTAGGGACTGAGAAATTCGCTGCTGCCGAACAAAGATCTGTCTCCGCTGCCACCACCACTGGAGGTCGTGGGCAGTTTGTAAACTGCGGAATCTCTGTATCTTCTATTACTAATTTTACCTGACAGCTGTCCATATTTCCTGCCTCGTCTTCTACGATAACGGTTACAAACAAAGAGTCGCCTACCTCAGACCCGAATAATAATCCCGGCAATGGTTCTTGTCTAACATTAGCGATACCCATACAGTTATCTGTAGTATCTATCGGTGGCACTACATTAGGCACTAGTGCGTAACAGACGCCAGGCTCTGTCGGTACGATAATATCGTCTTGGCAAATTACCATAGGATCGATCTCATCTACTATAAACACAGTAGACTGACAGATAGAAATATTTCCATACTCATCCGTCACTTGTAAAGTCACAACCACAAATGGATCTGTTAAATCCTCCGTCATAAAGGTGAGCTCTTCTTCAAAAGTTACCCCATCACTACTTATCAGTAATGATGCAATTTCACAATTATCCGAACTTCCTGCATTTATTTCTTCTGGCGTAATCGTCGCCATACAATTAAAGTCTACTCCTATTTCGATATCCTGACATACGGCAACTGGATCCATATTATCCACTACCTCTATATCGAACTCACAAACCTCTGAAACATTTCCATACTGATCTGTAGCTCTGTAACTCACTCTTGTCGTTCCTACAGGATAAGTAATTCCTGATGCCTGTCCCTCTGTCCAACCTTGCATGACCTCTCCAGCTAACATGAATTCTATCGCAACTAAACCACCACAATTATCTTCTGCCACCATATTAGAGAAATTGACTATCGCATCGCAAGAGCCGCTGTCAGAATCTTGAACTATCGGATTTGCAGGACAGTTTGTAATCATCGGAGCAGAAGTATCTTCTGTCGTAACGGTATGCGTACACGTACCGCTGTTTCCAAAATCGTCTACTACCGTCCATACAATTTCTGTCACTCCAAATTCAAATTTGGCTCCAGCCAATGTAGAAGAATTAGGTGCAAAAATATAGTCGTGATACGAAAGATCTATATTACAGTTGTCACTGAATGTAGGATCTAGACTATTATCTACGACAACATACTGGCAGTTTTCATCTACGGATTCTACCACATCTTCTACGCACTCGATCATCGGAACTTCATCATCTTCTACAGTTACTATAAATTGACAAGAAGAAGCATTTCCGTTTTCGTCTTCTATATCATAAAAGATAGTGGAGACACCCAATGGGAAGTCATAAATCATATTGTCACCTGCCACTACATCTAAAGGCCCTGTGATCGTTCCATCTGCATCAGTAACTGTTACAAAGATCATAGCGATTCCACAGTTATCTGTAGGCGTAGGATGATTCCACTCGTAGTTAGCTAAGCAATCACCCATTCCGCCAGCACTTGTATTTATTACTACATCATCTTGACAAATAACTAATGGTTTTTCATTATCCTCTACGATTACATTAAAGCAACACTGATCCGACATAAATCCATTTCCATCCGGATCCTCTTGTTCAATTACATCATAACAAACTTGCGATGTTCCTAACGCAAATACATAACCGCTAACATCTTCATCTCCCTCAGCGGTAGAGCCATCAGGATTAGTTACGGTCCATGTCAGGTCAAATGGACAATTAGTCAATGCGGTAGTAGCTGTTAATGACTCTGCTGGACTGGTCCAAGTACAAACGCCTAAGTCCGTTTCTACAACTACATCGTTAGATGGACAAAGCACAATCGGCATCTGCGTATCCTGTACATGTATTACAAATTCGCAGATGGATGTATTTCCATTGTTATCTGTAGCTACATAGGTCACGGTATAAAATCCTGGTGCTAGTTCGTCTCCGGAATTAGGACCAGCTGTTTGCGCTACTGCCACTCCACACTCATCCATTGCTATCGGATCACTCCAGTTTACAAAGGCACTACACTGATCAACATCATTACCGACAACTAGTGTATCCTGCGGACAGTTTACAAACTCCGGTGCTTCGTTATCTTCTACAGTAATATCGAAAGCACAAGAACTGCTATTACCAGACTCGTCATAAACCACATACCTAACTGTAGTAGTGCCTATTTCGAAACTTGCGCCAGAAAGGGTGTTAGCGGAAGGAGCAAATATATAATCATGAGCTAGTAAGTCTAATTGGCAATTGTCAGAAACTACAGGGTCTAAAACATCTCCTGTCTCTGTGTACTGACAATCATCATTTATTTCAAAAGTCATATCGACTGGACAGGTAATCATCGGCACCTCATCATCTTCTACCATAACAGTCCACTCACAGGTGGTTACATTTCCATTTTCATCGGTAAGTACATACGTCAGTGTCGTAGTTCCTAATTCGAATGTACTAGTGGATGCAGCTCCTGCAGTTACTAAGGTCGGACCAGATAATACGCCGGTCGGACTTTGCATAGCCAGTTCTAAAGTAGCATTTACAATAGAGCAGTTATCTGCTATCGTAGGATGTGTCCAATCGTGATCCGACATACAATCTCCTAGGATGACAGCACTCGTATTTATCGTTACATCATCTGGACAAGTCATCATCGGCATTTCTTGGTCGACAACGAGTACATCAAAACAACACATCGATTCATTACCGGAAGCATCGGTCAATGTGTAACATACCGTACTTAATCCTAGCTCGAATACTTCTCCTGCTGCGTTATCATTTCCTGAAGCAGTAGTAGCGCCAGTAATCTCATATACTAATGTTTGATCAGGACAATTCTCTACAGAGAATGCGGTTGCAACCTGATCGTCAGAAGTCCAAGTACACACACCAGGATCCGTAGATACTTCTATTGTATTGGATGGACAAAGAACAATAGGCACATCGGTATCTTCTACCGTTATTTCAAAACTACATTCAGCCGTATTTCCACAAATATCAGTCGCTATAAATACCACCTCTGTTACTCCAATCGGGAATGCTGTTCCACTTGCTAGTAAATCTCCATTGGCATTAGCCACTTGCATTACTGTAACCGAACAATTATCATCAGCTACTGGCGTAGAGAAAATAGGATTAGATAAACATGCATCTACGTCTACATTTATGGTTAAGTCAGTAGGACAATTTACAAATGTCGGGGGCTCCGCATCTTCAACAATAATCATAGCCTCACAAGTGGA